>JALWJX010000085.1 GCA_026996895.1 Candidatus Kapaibacterium sp. | reverse complement strand
GTTGCACCACTGGATCATCCGGACCTTTGGCGCGGCGGAACAACAGTGATCAGTGCGGTGCTGCACTCGACGCCAATTCGGTAAATCGCAAATTTTTTGTAACTTGCAGGGAGAAAAATTCCGAAACGAGGTAACAGCAATGCAAATCAGGAAAGAGCGAGCTGTAAGTTCCATCAACAAAGGAGCAGAACGATGGGATAAAGCTTCTCAGCTTCCTGGGAAACACAAGGTATCACGAGATCCGGTACCAGTACGAAGGCTTTCTCCAGGAGCCAACGCCGTTTGTTCAGGAAGCTCTCCTGCGAATTTTTGCTGAGCAATACAGCGACGAAGGTATCACGCTGGTGGTTTTTCTGACCGATGAGGCGCGGAAGCGGAACTGGGTGAGTCAGCGCCACTTTGAAGAGGCAAATTTTGAGAAAGGACTTCGGGAGCGGTTGCAGGAGCTTCAGCAGCAGTACGGTGGAAGGATTGCTGTCAAAAGTCGGTGTGTGCCGAAGGGCGAGAGAGAGGAGGAAATCTGGGAAATTTTTGAGGCTATTGAGGCTGCGGTTGAACGCGATGACCGGGTTGTTCTGGATATCACGCATAGTTTCCGCTATCTTCCAATGTTGATGGTGGTAGCGCTGCACTACAGCCGGTTTTTGAAAGAGAATGTGCAGATCGAGCGCATTCTTTATGGCGCGCTGGAAGCACTGGGAACGCCGGGGGAAGTCGCCCAAATGCCTGTGGAGAAGCGCATTGTCCCGATTTTTGATTTAACAGTATTGGTCAGCTTGCTCGATTGGACCATTGCGATCGAGCAGTTTTTGCAGACAGGAAATGCTGCAATGATCAGGGATCTGAGCATAGAGCAGTTGAAGCCCTGGGTAGCGACGACGTGGGGACAATTGGGAGGGAAAATACGGGGGTTAACCAAAGCATTAGCAGCATTTTCAGAGGCGGTTGTGACGTGCCGCGGTCCACAGATTCGGCCAGTGGTGCAAAAAGTCGCAACAGTACTCCCGCAAGCAAAGCAGGAGCTGGAGCTGCTTCCTCCATTCAAGCCGCTGTTTGGCAGAATTCAGGATCGTTTCACGAAGATGGACCTGGGTGACGGGGTGTGTACCCATATCGAAGTGGCGCAATGGTGTGCTGACCGAGGACTGATTCAGCAAGGGCTCACGATCCTGCGAGAGGCGATGGTCAATGCCGTTATTGAGCGAGTGCTCCAGCAGCCGGATAAGCTCGATGACAAAGCCTATCGGGACGATGCGGAATGTATTTTGAATGCTCATAAGTGCGAGCGATCCGAGGAGTTGCTTGCCGGACGTTCTTACGATCTTGATTTAACAGCCCTCCGGAAATTATGGTCACAGATCGCTGAGTACCGCAACGACATCAACCACGCCGGGTGGGGGCGGCAGGATAATCAGCACGAAGCGGAAGATTTCAGAGAGAAGTTGTCGGAATTTGTGTCAAAGATGCGGCAGTTGCTGTGCGAAACTTGATCAAAGAATGTGGTGTTTGCAAAGTCGAAAAGACCTGCATAGGGTGTCTGGGTAAATCCAGGGAAGGAGACTCCTTTAGGGAGCTCTTTTGGTATTTTTGCGATTATGGATCAAATTGAGGAGATAGCGGAAATGCAAAGCGAAGCAGCGGCAGGGGTAGAACGCTTTCTGCAGGAGCTGAAAAAGCGATACAGTAAGGATCGACTTCGGCAGTTCGATGAAGCGGCAACCAAGCAGGCGATTATTTTGCCGATTCTGGCAAGCCTGAGGTGGAGTACGTGGGATGTTGAAGAAGTATGTCCCGAGTATACGGTGCGGAAGGGCAAAGTTGACTATGCGTTGAAGCTCAATGGAAAGCCGAAAGTCTTTCTTGAGGTCAAAAAGATCGGGGAAGATCTGGAGCGCCATCAGGAGCAGTTGCTGCGATATGCATTTGCAGAAGGAATACCACTGGCGATATTGACCAATGGAGTGAGTTGGTGGTTCTATTTGCCACAGCTTCAGGTGAATTGGGAGCAGCGAAAGTTCTATACGATTGACCTATATAATCAGGCAAGTCAGAGCGTGGCAGCGCGATTCGAGGAGTTTCTTGGTAAGCAGAGTGTGTTGACGGGAAGAGCCGTAAAGAAGGCACAGGAAGTTTATGATAGCCAGCAGCGGCAGCGCAGTATTCAGCAGACATTACCTGAAGCGTGGAGAAAAGTTGTTCAGGAGCCCGATCCCCGGTTGGTTGAGCTGCTGTCAGAAGTGACGGAAAAACTCTGTGGGTATCGGCCAGATCAGACCACGGTGGAAAAGTTCTTACGAGGCTTGCTGAAACCATCGCAAGCGCCTGCTACCGAAACTTTGTTTGTGCCACTGACCCAAGTTGTCGAACTTCCCAATGGAACCAAAGTGCAGGGGTTTTCTTTTCAGGGGCAGACCTATACGGTTCGGTCGTGGAAAGAGTTTCTGGTCAGGCTGTGCGAACTTATCGCCCAACAGCATCGCTCAGAGTTCTACCGGGTTCTGGATATTCGAGGAAGGAAACGGCCATACTTTGGGGATTTTTCAGAGCTGAGAAGGCCAGAGCAGATAAGAGGAACCGGAATCTTTGTTGAAACGAATTTGTCAATGAAAGATGTACAGAAGTTAGCCCTGAAGGTCTTAGCGACTTTTGGGTACGATCCGGAGGGGGATGTAGAAGTTGAAATACTGGAAGGTACAGGGACGTAAGATGTGGATGCCAGCGTGGGAGATGCGGTGAATGTCCCGCGGGGATCTAAGGAGGCGTTTCTTGATGTGGATATGCCTGTAATCAAGTTCGTGTGAGAGTTTGAGGATCGAGCTGCTTTCCCATCGGTCGTTCCATCTGTGAAGAGCTTGTTGCTGTCCGTAAGAGCGCTGATCCTGGTAATGAGAACTCCAGTCTTGCGAACTGGATCGTTTCGTGAACTGCTGTCCGTAGAAGAGCCGATCCTGACGACTGCTGCTCTGCTTTTCCGGTCGAAAGTTGGGTAGGAAACAGGGGGAAGCAGTGGGGAGTTAATCCCTGAGGCGTCAAAGCGGTTCTTATAGGGAAGTTTTGGGTGAAAAAAGGAAAGGACGACACGAATGAGACAATGGTTGCAATGGCTGCTGTGGAGTCTGACAGTCGTGAGTCTTGCGGCGCAACCGCTGCTGGAAGCCCGGATCTATGTTGATGGAAACACCGTGGTGCGGCGAATTGATGGTCGGCTGTGGGGCACGAATCTTACAAACGAGTCCCGAACGGCTGATCGTACCGTGTATAACGATACCTTTGTTGCGGCTGCACAGCAGATCGGTATCCGGATATTGCGCTTTCCCGGAGGAAACAATGCTGATGGGTATGACTGGAAACGGCACGAGATGATTCTCCCCGGAAGACGGAAATCGTGGGCAGGAGCAATTACCCTTGCCAAGATTATCGCTTTTTGTCGGAGAATCGGTGCAGAACTGTCGCTGACCGTGAATTTTGGGAGTGGTACTCCAGAAGATGCGGCGGATCTGGTAGAGTACTGCAATGGCCCGGCTGACAGTGAGTGGGGACGCAAACGGGCGGAGGATGGATTTCCCGAACCGTTGAACGTGCGGTTCTTTGAAATTGGGAATGAGATCAACCAGCCACACCAGTGGTATTACTCGTGGACAGCAGAGGATCCGTACAAATACTTCTTCGGTGGTTCCGAGGAGCGGCGGGGAAATTACGAGGCGTCGCCCAACTTAGATCCGATCGGGAAGAAAGGCGATGTTTTTAAAGCCCGCGGCGGTGATCATCAGGTGTATACATTGCGGTTTCCGCCGGTGAAGAATGTGGTTGTCTTCTGGGCGCCAACCCAGGAAGCGGCTGAGCAGGGGCAGTTTGAAAAATGGCGGCAGGTGGAAAGTTTGCAACTGTACGATGGCAAAGCAAAAGTGTTTGTGCTGGACTCACTCAATGGGAAATTATTTTTTGGCGATAATCGCCACGGATTTGCGCCGCCGCAGGATTCGTGGTTTCTGGTAGAGTATACAACTTACAATCGTCCCGGATTTCTGGATTTTGCTCGAGCAATGCGCCAGGCACCTTCCAGCGTCCCGATTCAAATCGGAGCGGTTACTGTCCCTTTTGAGGGGCAAAAGCCTATAGCTTCTCTCGATAGCCTGCGGATGATCTATCAGGAAATGGACTTTCTGGTCGCTCACCAGTATGGTGCGCCGTTCCCCGTGGATCGGTACGACTATCGGCGTCAGATTCCATACCAGCGGACGCGGGGGACAAGCTATGGACGCATTCGTCGGAATCAGCAGATTCTCGACAGTCTGGGGATCGAGAAACAACTGGGATTGGCAATTACCGAATGGAATATTTTTCTGGACGAAGCGCACTGGAAGATCAATCGAACCTTAGAAGCAGCCGTGCTGGCAGCAGAGTTTTTTGTGCGGATTCTTAATTCCGGAGAAGATTTTCCCGTTTGGTTTGCTGAACAGTTTGCACTGGGTGGTGTCTGGCTGGCGTTGTATAACAACTGGACCAGTTTCAGCATTGCGCCGATGGGATACGTGTTTCAGGGATTTCAGCCGTGGAAAGGGAAGTGGCTACTCCAGACACAGGTGGAATCGCCGGAAGCACAGGCATATGATCGACCGTTGCCCTATATCACGGCAGCCGCCGCGCAATCTACTGATGGCGACACGGTCGTAGTTGCTATTGTGAACACCTCAGAAGCTGATTCCATACGGTGTATGCTGGATTGGAATGGACCGCCGTTTGCTCAGATGATCGTCCACCGGCTCGAAGGGGATTCGCTGTGGGCGAACAATGATGGTGGTGATCCGTACAACGTGGCGTTGCAGTCCGGCAGTGGCGCTTTCCGCACCGCTATTACCGTCGCACCACATTCTGTGACATTCTTAGAATTGCTTCGCTCTGTGCCATCCAGCGTGGGAAAACAGCGAGCGTCGAATGCTCCAGCCTTGCGCATTTTTCCACTGGATGGTGAGCGAACGTATCAGGTGCGCATTACCTTAGAAAAACCTGCGAGCGTTGCGCTGGAATTGTGGGATCCGCTGGGACGACGCATTGAACAGATCACCCGGAAAGAGCTTTCTGCTGGAGAGCACATCTTCCCGCTTTCTGTTCTATCTGTTGCATCCGGGTCCTATTGGGTAGTGCTTCGGTCAGAGGATGCAATAGTCGTGCAGCCGATCCTGCTTCGGTGAGCAGAGCACTGAAGCGCAAGGATACCCGTCGGGAGAACCACGAGGAAAATGGGAGATCGGCAATGTCCCGGCATTTGAAGTACTGGATCATCTACTATGGAATCTGGCAGTTCGTTCATCTTGTTTTGAATCTGGTCCATTTTCTGGGTGATCCCGCAACGTCGCCCATTCGGGCACTGGTTGGTGGAACAATGGGGGAAGAGCAGATTCGGATTTTCGAGCTCAGTGGCTACATCGATACGATTGTTGCCATTCCTACGGCGATGGCGTTTGTCATAGGATATATGTTCCGGAAATCGTGGGCATTGCCTGTTGGATTGGTGTCATTGACCATTGCGATGTATAGCGCATACGTGAATATCTACCTGCACGGCATATTCGGCACTTTTGGGGTGAATGTGTTTTCTGCACTCGTTGGGTATCTCAGCTTTCTTCCCAATGTGATTCTGTGGGTGCTGGTGATTGTGGAAATAAGTCGGAGGCAGTGATCGGTGATGCAAACGGTTGCAAAGCAGCGATCGACCATTGCTGCTCAGGATCCCATCGAATTGCGTTCACGCGCGGTCAGTTTGACCGTGCTGGAACTGGATGTAAACAAAGAAATTTTGATTCCGGCGTATTTTCTTGCCAATCTGCTGTCTCCAGCACTCTGGCAGTGGCGACAGCAGCGGCGGGCGTTTGATGCGAATGGCAGATTGCTGAGTGAGAAGCGTCGGTGTCGGGAATTAGAGCGGCATTTCCGCCGCTACGCGTTTACGCACTACCCGGATTGTCCCGGCGGCGATCCCTGGGGATTACTCTTTTTCCCGGCGGAAGAACAGCGCCTGGGGAAAGAATACATTCGGCAGGTGCGGCAGGAGTATGACCAGACGTTACGCCGGCTGCTGGAGACGAATGCTGAGAGCCAGTTCGGGCAAATTGTGCTCCAGGACTACTACCACCAGGGATATTTCCCGCGGCTGCGCAACGAAATTATCGATGTAATGGATGCCTATCGTCGGGTTTCTCCGAAAGGGTCCGGGAAGTGTGCAGCGCTAACGATGCTGTGGGCGGCAGCGCTGTGCGTCTGGGCACGATTCCCGCTGGAAAACATTTATATCATTGGCAATAAGGCGCATATGTTTGCCTTCCTGGATGAGGGGGATGGACACCTGTTCAACAATACCAAGTGGTTTCATAAGGTACGAATCCATAACGCTTCTGAGCTGTCCGAGTTTGTTCGGATGGTCACCACGGATGCTGAAACAACATTTTTTTACAATCCTGTTTGGGGAATGTGTCGATGCTATCCAAGGGAAAGCGGTATTCCCATCGACCATTTGCAGCACATCTTTCGCCGTTTAGAGGAGTTTCTGGGAATTCCGCTGAAACATCCGAATCCGGCAGCGATCCGCTCTCTGCCGGGAGCGTGTTGTTCGGCTATTCCCGATCCTTTACGCTTTGATTCAGTTGAAGCGTATCAACAACACGTTTTTGCCTTAGCACAGCAGCGTCCAGATTCTGTCTATGACTACGCCCGTTACGCTTTTCGCTCGCTGGATGTACCACTACCGCAGGCATACGTGCGGGCAGCGTTGCGGGATTATCATACGGCGCAGCGGGCGGCAACAGTTCAGTCTCTGGAGGATGCATTTCGTGTACTGGAGACTGTTCCGGATCGGGAGTTGATTTTCCATTCCCGAAATCGTATTGCACTGCCCGATGAGGTGCTCTTTTTCCGAACCGGAAGTGACCGGGATCGTGCCCTTTTGCTCTTTACCCTGCTGCGCCAGTCACCGATTGGAGATCTGGATTCAGAAATTGTGCTGACACCGGATCGGAGTTACGTCCGATATCGAAATCAGTGGATCGATGTGGAAACATTGATGATCCAGACTCGTGAACCCTCAGATGCAATGGTCGTGTTCGATGCGCAGAACGCTTTCCTGC
Organism: Candidatus Kapaibacterium sp.; assembly: GCA_026996895.1. GTDB lineage: Bacteria > Bacteroidota > Ignavibacteria > Kapaibacteriales > WFXC01 > WFXC01. Next base: position 7,174 of record JALWJX010000085.1, on the reverse strand, counting down.
GATCCGAAGGAAGCAGTCACTGATCAGGAGGCAGATGAAGACACCGTTTGACGCTGAGGAGGAACAAAAGTGGGAGAAGCAAGGAATTGGAGTGACAGTTTCGGATGATGGAGCAGCTTGTAGCGTCCTACTAGTCCGATCATAGCAGCGTTGTCCGTACAGTATTCCATTGATGGGATGAATACCTGAAGCCCTTCTTTCCGGGTAATCTGTTCGAACCGTTCCCGCAGGCGAGAATTGGCAGACACACCGCCAGCAACCACAATTCTGGCAATGCCGAATTTTCTGGCTGCTTTCAAAGTCTTTGCCACTAACACGTCGACAATTGCTTCCTGTGCTGATGCACAGATGTCACAGATGAGCGATTCGGGCAGTGGGGCCTGATGGCGTTGAATGACGCCGCGGACGGCCGTTTTCAACCCACTGAAACTGAATTCAAAATTTTTTGTGTGGATTAAAGAGCGGGGGAATTGATAGGCGTGTGGATTCCCTTTGCGTGCGTGGCGGTCGATTTCCGGACCACCGGGGTATCCCAGTCCTAACATCTTGGCAATTTTGTCAAAGGCTTCGCCAGCCGCATCGTCGCGGGTCGTGCCCAGCACTTCGTAGTGTTCGAAGGAGTAAACCAGTGCCAAGAGCGTATGTCCCCCGCTAACGATGAGCGCCAGGTATGGGAATGCCAGAGCGTGGTGTTCTAAGAATGGAGAGTAAATGTGTCCTTCGATGTGGTTGACTGGTACGACGGGAATGTTCCAGCGAACCGCCAATCCCTTTGCGAAGTTCGTTCCAACCACCAGTGCCCCGATCAATCCGGGGGCGTTCGTGACCGCAATGCCATCGATTTCAGCGGGGTGAACACCTGCTTGCTCCAGCGCTTTGCGGACGATAAAGGTAATCGTCTGCACGTGTGCCCGGGAAGCCAGCTCTGGCACAACTCCGCCATATTGGGCGTGGACTACCTGAGAAGAAATCACATTTGCCAGGAGCTGTTCTCCTCGAAAAACCGCTGCTGCGGTTTCATCGCACGAAGTTTCAATTGCCAGCAGGATGCTATCTTCTGTAAATGCCTTCATTGCCGTTGCTTATTGATTGGCATATTCACCACAGTAGAAAACAACGGGGAAGGAACAACTCCATTGTGAGTACAGTGTATTTGTCCGACATCGAGCGGTGTGGCGTATGATTCCTATTCGTCGGCAGACGCAGTGGCGTGCGTTCTGTTTGTGGATCCGGAATGCCCAGCCAGGCAGGAGCTGACATCCCGAAGCCTATGGAAGTTGCATTGATCGAGCGTATCTGGGATATGCAGTCGGGTGGAAGACACCTGAAACTTTTCCGGGTTATTGGTGGTCTATCGTCAAACAATGTGACCGCAGGGTCTGCGTGAACCTTTGGAGATGAAAGGAGCGAAGGGAGACAGCAATGGAGTGGCATATTGACGGTCATACGCTGCCAGTGGGAACAATCTATTGCATAGGTCGCAATTATGCTGCGCATGCAGCGGAGATGGGGGCTCCGGTGCCAACGGAACCCCTGGTTTTTCTCAAACCGGCGTCTGCCATTGTCCCTTCGGGCACGACGGTCTTTTGTCCACCATTTTCACAGCAACTGGAATACGAGGGAGAAATTGTTGCCATTCTTGGTAAGCCATTGTTTTGCGCCACCTTCGCCGAGGCTGAAGCGGCAATTGCGGGGTATGCGGCTGGTATTGACCTGACCTTACGGGATGTGCAGGCTGAGGCAAAGCGTTCTGGCCAACCGTGGGCTGTGGCGAAAGGCTTTTATCGATCTGCGCCGGTCTCGCCGGTTATCGCGGCATCCGCTGTCCAGTTGCCACTGGAAATTCACCTGCTGGTCAACGGTGAGAGTCGGCAGAAAGGGAGCACCGAACAGATGATCTGGCAAATTCCCCAGCTTGTTGTATATTTGTCAAAAATTTTCCAGCTCCTCCCCGGTGATGCGGTGTTTACCGGTACACCGGCGGGAGTGGGAGCCGTGAAAGTGGGTGATCGGATAACGGCAAAACTACAGCAGGGGACGACGGTGTATACAGAGGTAGAAGTGATAGTGGGGGAAAGCCCATGCTCGGTGCCGCTGTTTTGATTGGGCTTTTGCTATTAACGGGCTGCATCACCCGTACGGAAGTGGAGAATTACACCATTACAATGGTTGATACAACGGTGCGAATTCTCTCAAAAACGCCGCCGGATCGGAAAGATTGGGGCATTGTTGCCCCTTCGTCCCGGCAGATCCGGATCGAGCGAAAAATGGTGCAATGGGATAGCGTGGTGGAGCGGTACTACCCTGATTTTATCCGCCTGGGAGTGTTTGAAAGTGCCGGACTGGTGGGGACGGCAGAGGAGGGGACAGAGCCGCTGTATCCCGGACTATTCGGACTCTTCAGTCTGACGGATCGAGATACCAGCGGCGTTTTTTCCGGAGGGTTGTATCGATTTGGCATTGGAGAGTGGCGTTTGCGGTGGTTTCGAGATGCGCCCAACTGGACCATTGGTACGTATGCAATGGAAATGTTGATTCCGTACCGCTCATCATCGGGAAGGGAGATTTTGTATAGCGTTTTGCCGTTGTATCTCCGAAAGCGATTCTTTCTCCGAGAGACCATCCCATACGTCGCTCTTACGCCGACGGTCGGAATTAGTGCCATTCCTTCTGCTTATATCCATCTGGGTGGAACGTTCGATGTGGGATCAATTGGGGGATTGAATCTACGAGTGTATTTGGGATATTGGTACGGAATGACGGCTGGAGGGGATATAGCCCTCACGTCTCAGCGGTCGGTGACATTCTCCACCTTTGCTGCTGGAATCGGTATCTCTTTTTTGGATTTCCTCAATCGGGTTGAAGAAACAGAGATGGAGTGGAAAGATCATCCGCACTCAGCGTGGAATGTGGGGGTTGCACACTTCGGGTTGTTCTATCGAGAGCCAGACACAGCAGGAAATCCACGGCTGCCGGGAGTGAGTTTTACGTTGTTTCCAAGTTATCTGGCATTGCCGATAGACAAAGAACATTTTCGTTTCTTGGTCGGACTTAGTGCTTTTCGGGCTGTGATATTGGATGATACGACCTTTGCCTATTCCTTTGTACCGCTCCGCTTTGGATATTGGTATACGCTTATCCCGGACGAGCTGTCCATTTCTCCCTTTCTTGAATATGGCTTTTATCCGTATGGATTGCTGGACCTTGGAGTGTCCCTGAATTTGTATGTCAATCCGTACGTAAGTCTTCGCTTGGTCGGTGGCTATATGCAGAGTTCTGCTGTTTCAGAGTGGGTCGCAGATCGGAGCATTCATCGCTGGTATGGGGCTATTGTAGTGGGACTGGGAGATCGCATCTTTTTTGATCACCAACTGCGGTATGCGAAATGAGAAAAACGGTGGGGATTTTGGTTCTTGCTCTGAGTTTGTGGCAATGCGTGTCTGATCAGTTTGCGCTGTATGAGACGCGAGGAATCTTTGCCACTGATCTGGTAGCCCGGGGAATCATTCTGATGCCACCGTATGATTCGGTGGAAATTTCTGAAAAAGAAGGGCAAATAGTGTTGCACGGTGGAGCGTGGGTCGCATTGCGACGGTATGGAGTTACTCAGTATGTTGCCAATTTTTTCTTGCGAGTTCCTGAGGGAGATCGAGCAACCGTCTATGTGCAGGCTCAGCTTCGGAATAAGCGAATCATCGATTCGGGATTTGTTCTTCACCTTTCACCCGATGGATGGCAAGTACGTCGTGGGCAGTTTATCCTGGCTGCTTTTTCAACTCCCTTGGAGCTTCGGCAGTGGCTATGGATCCAACTGTATCGTTTTGGTGAGCAGTTCCACTGCATTGTGCAGTGTGATACCGCGCGTATACAGACCGGAGTACCAGCAACCGATTGGATCGTGTTCCACGCACCGAGAAAGGGGCAGGTTGAAATTCGCCAGTATCGCTGGCATTCCGAAGAACCGGAACAGCTCTCGGAAAAGTGAAAGTGGTTTTTTGTCGCCTCTGTATTGAAGCAGCGGGCAGATGGAGTGGATAAAGCGCGGTGTTCTTCTGCAGCGGTGAAGCGGATTGCTACGAATGCTTCGGCAGCCACACGGTGAAGGTGCTGCCTTTCTGGGGTGTGGAATCCACGGTGATAGTACCTCCCAGTGCCTGCACCAGTTGTCGAACGATTGCCAATCCCAGTCCGGTTGATGTTTCCTTGCCGGTGGGCCGATCCCCTTTGAAAAAGGGTTCAAAGATGCGATCAATGTTTGCAGGAGCAATGCCAATACCTGTATCTGTAACCGTAATACCGATTTTTTGGTCAGTATGATTGGTGTGAATGGTGATAACACCACCTTCAGGTGTGTATTTGATCGCGTTACTGAGCAAGTTGACCAGAATCTGGCGAAGAAAGGAAGGATCGGTTTTGATAGCGCACGATTCGACTGCCTGCTTAATGGTTTGCCGCTTCTGTTTTGCGGACAAAGCAACTGCATCAATTGCTTCTTGAATGATGGTGGTGCAGTCACAATCTACCAGTCGGGGGGTAAAAGTTCCCGCTTGCAGTTTAAGAAAGGTCAGAGATTGTTCGAGAATCTGTATGGCTTGCTGAATACTGTTTTGAGCAATATCCAGTAGCTCTCGGTTGGGATTGCCCTGAACGGGAAGCTCAGGATTGAGCAATTGGAGAGAGAGCTGGATCTGGGATAGGGGATTTTTCAAGTCGTGGGAGAGCATTCGCAGAAACATTTCACGTGTACGGCTCAATTCTTGCAGTTCCCGATTGATCTGTTCCAGTTGTTTGTTTTGTTGCTGGGCTGTTTCCAGCGCAACCTGGTAACGAATCAATTCCAGCCGGTTTTCCCATTGAGCCTGGAGGCTTTGCGTCACTAATTGGTGGTATCGTTGAAACCATCGCAGTGCTTTTTTCCACTCACCAACGTCCTGATAGTGATGTGCCAGCTTCTCGAAAACGAGCCGCTGCGTTCTGAGGGGCGTATCAGCATCGATGGTTTGCACTGCTTCTTCCAGTAACCGGAGGGCTGTCTCAGGTTGCTGCTGCCGTTGTGCAATTTGTGCCCGGGTAAGTAGGGCTTCGATGATTAATTGCGAGTTGGGCACTGCTTTCGCCTGTCGATAGGCTTGTTCTGCATAGAAAGCTGCTTCATCTTCTTTTCCCAGCGCTAAGTAGCCTCCTGCTGCTGTATTGTTGATTTCCGATAGATCCATCGGATTGCGAAAAACGGAGCGTAGAGCTAAGAGTTCCGGGAGGATTTGTTCAATTTCTGGGAGCTTTTGTTGTTGTATCAATGCCCCCATCAGATTGAGCAGAATGTCCCTTCGGTATTTGGCGTGTTCACCGAAAGCCTCAATGCGATCGTATGCCTGACGGAGGAAGTGTTCTGCTGTTTCCGCATTGTAGGTTTCCAAGGATAAAGCACCAAGGTTGATAAGGATCAGAATTTCCCGTTCCTGGTCTGGATACTCCGATTGTTGAATCAAACTCCACGCCTGCTGGTAATAGGCAAAGGCTTCTTCCAGGGCACCGGTATGTTCCAGATAGACCCCGATGTTCATCCAGAAAGTTGCTTGAGTGTTAGGATCTAAGTTGCTGTTGACACTGAAGGGCAGCAGGATTCGAATGGCTTCGTGAAGCTTTCCCTGTTCTCCGTAGGCTAAAGCTCGATTCGATGCGATGCGTACCTGCAGCGTTTGGAGTTCGCTTTCAGCAAATTGCTGATCGTAGAGTTTCAAAATTTCCTCTGCAAAATCTAAGGTTTGCAATGCTCTGTCAAAATGCTGGCTGCGAAGGTACACAACCGACAGTGAAATGGCAATACGCACCATTAGCGGCGCGTATTCAACCTGTGCGGCAATTTGCAATCCTTGAGCAAGATACTGGAATGCCGTGCCCAGCTTCCCCATCTTTCCCGCAATCATTCCTGCAATATGCAGGACTTCTGCACGCAATGAACCTGCAAGATCCGGAGAAGTTTGTTGCAGTGCCTTTTCAATGAGACGATAAGCAACCGGCAGGTTACGGCGCATTGCTGATTCTGCTGCGGTTGCTAATACCTCTATTTGCTCTTCTGTCGGGTGATACTGGAGCTGTAGCTCGTTGAAGAATGTTTGTAACGCTGATTCCAGCAGTGCTGGATCAGTGGTGTGGATGAGTTTGTCCAGTTTTTGAAACACCTCCGCCGAAAGTTTTGTTGACTGCATCGTTCATTTCAGTACCGTTGGTATCACTGAACTGCAAACATACGAAACTGCTGTGAAAAAGACGAAATGCTCCAGATGGATGCGCACTCAGCAAGCTGAGACGGATGATTCGATCTCACCAGTAATTGCGTTCCACTTCCTCCGAAACCGGGAGTCAGGCAAAGAAATTGAGAGAAGCGGATGCGTTGCTCTGGAGTTTACGAGAATTCACTATGACTACCCGGCAGTTCCCCTGTCTGCGGTGATTCGATAACAGCGACGATATCTACTTCGGTATCCGGTGGCAGTTCAGAGAAGCTGATGACGTGAAGTTCAGGGAAGAAGGGGGAAAGCAGGCGAAACAGCGAACTGCGGATCAGAGCGGATGTCAGGATGACCGGTTTATATCCTCGAAGGTTGAGTTCCTCCAGTGCCCGCTGGACATTCTGTCGAAGTTGCTCGATGAATTCCGGTGAAAAGCCTAAGGTCGGACTTGCCGTGCGCTGGTTGTCTTGAAGGGCAGCCGTGATGGCATTTTCCAGTTCGGGAGAAACGGCAACGCCGTGAATAACTCCGTTGTCGTCCTGATAGAGCTGTCGAATGGTATCGCTCAGGGCGTGGCGTACGTATTCGGTGAGGACTTCCACATTGGTCGTTGCTTTGATGTAGTCCGAAAGAGCTTCGATGATGAGCGCCAGGTCTTTGATGGGAATTTGTTCCCGAAGCAAATTCTGGAGTACTTTTTCCAGAGTACCAATCGGTACTTTATCGGGTGCAATTTCTTCCGCCAGTAGCGGGTATTCCTTCCGAAGATTTTCCACCAGTTGCTGTACTGCCTGGCGGTCGAGGATTTTGTGAGCGTATTTTTTGAAAATTTCCGTCAGGTGCGTTGTCAGCACGGCGGCTGGTTCCACAACGGTATACCCCATAATTTCCGCTTGCTGCCGGGCACCGGGTGGAATCCAGATGGCGGGCAAGCCGAAGAC
>JALWJX010000084.1 GCA_026996895.1 Candidatus Kapaibacterium sp. | reverse complement strand
GTGTAGATGTTGGAGATCGGGCGGTGTGTGTGGAAGCAGGAATGGGGTCGGACACGGTGCACTTAGAGGAGTACTGTTTGCGGGATGCGCGGGAGATCCGGCTGGGGAAGGAGTACGGGTTGGAGGCGAAGCAGGAAGGGGAGGAGGTGGTGATACGGTACGGGATTGGGCTCAGTGGAGCGGTGGAGGTGGTGCTATATGACGGGTATGGGCGGAAGGAGGTGGTGATAGCGAGAGGGCAGCAGGAGGCGGGGTGGCGAGAAGTGCGGGTAGGGACGGAGGGGTTGAGCAGCGGGATCCATTTTGTGCGCCTGCGGAGCGGGCGGTATATGAAGGTGGTACCGGTGTGGGTGGTGAAGTAGGGGGACCTCTGGGGATGTGCGGGATACAGATGTAACCAGAGATTCCGGGATGAAAACAGATACCCCTCGGATGTGCCAGCATTCCAGAGGAACTGGGCAGGAGGTAGCAAAGCCGTCAGCAGACGGATGCTTCGAGGAACCAGTTTTTCTTTATCCTGACCCTGCTTCGTAGAAACGAAAAATTTTTGAGCCGCTCCTGGAGAAGGTCTTCCTGCCTGACCTGTGAATGATTCCGATCGCGGTGGACGAATGGGAAGTTTTTGAACAGCACTTCCATTGATAGGGGCGGTGGCGGGTTGCAAGAGCGATTAAGAGCAGCAGAATTTTAGCATTTGCTAAAATATTAAAACTGGTCGAGCGTTCTCCACAGTGTTGCAGAGGGTAAGCTTCAATGAAAGGAAAGCAGTGATGACGAAACCGGTTTGTATCCGATCGCAGGCAGATGAGGCGCAGATTCTGCGATGTCGGCAATTTCTTGCGGAACGGAAGGAGGAGCTGGAACGCCTGGCGCGAAATTTTGCACTGCTGGGGGCGGCACCGCGATTGCAGATGGTAACGGTGTTGCTCCGTGAAGGAGAGCTGTGCCCGTGTGATCTGGCAGATATTCTCCGGCTCAGCGTGTCAGCCGTTTCCCAGCATTTGCGGAAGCTGCGGGATGCCGGTGTCGTCCAGACGCGCCGGGAGGGGCAAACCATCTTTTACACAGTGACCCCGACGGCACGAATGTGGCTTGAGTCGCTTTTTGATTCATCAATGTTGGTCAAAGAAAGGGACCAGCAATGAAGCAGGCAAAGGTTCTCTTCACCGGCGTATTTGCCGCATTGGCTGCTTCCCTTTGCTGTATTACTCCTTTTTTAGCGTTTGTTGCCGGCGTCAGCGGTGTTGCCAGCTCTGTCAGCTGGCTTGAACCATTGCGTCCATACTTAGCGGTTGTAACGATCGGAGCCTTGGGACTGGCGTGGTATCAGCATTTGCGGAGTCAGCGGATTGCCTGTGAGTGCGAGGAGGATCAAAAACCATCCTGGTTCCGATCGCGGGGATTTCTCATCGCCATCACGGTGTTTGCCACTGCTATGCTGCTCTTTCCTTTCTACGTGGAGTATCTCTATCCGAAGGCAGCGCCGGCGCAGGTTGCTGGGGCAGTGCAGGAAGTGATGGTGCAGGTAGAAGGAATGACCTGTGCTGGGTGTGAAGAGCACATCGAATATGAGCTTAGCAAAATGCCGGGTATTGCGATGGTGAAAGCCGATGCAGATGCAGGGACGGTCAAAGTGGCATTCGCACCACAGCAGGTAACAGTGGAGCAGATCGAGGCAGCCATTGAACAGACGGGGTATCATCCAGTTGCGTATCAGTTGCTGACAGGAGGGCAGCAGCAATGAACGTTCGAGAAGTCCATCTACGCATTTCGGGGATGACCTGTCCGGGATGTGCCCGTACAGTGGAGCGTATCGTACACCAGCTACCGGGCGTGGCAGCAGTCGAAGTCGCTTATCCCGAAGGAACGGCAGTTGTGCGCTACGATCCGGCGCAGCTTTCCGTTCAGGCAATTATTGAGCAGATCAACAGCACAAAGCAGTATCGGGCAGTGGCTGAAGAAGGGCGAGCTACTGACAACTCGAATGGGAAAGAACGACATTTCGATTTGATCATCATCGGCGGAGGTTCCGCCGCGTTTGCTGCGGCTATTGAAGCCCATCGGCAGGGATTGCAAACACTGGTGGTAAATGCCGGGTTACCAATGGGCGGAACCTGTGTGAACGTCGGGTGCATTCCTTCCAAGTTTCTCGTGGAGGCGGCGCATCAGATGGCAGCCTGCCGGAAGCAGCGGTATGCGGGTATTACCGCTGATCCTCCCGATCTGGATTATGCTGCGTTGCAGCAGCAGTTGCAGCAAACAGTGCAGCAGCTTCGGAAGGCGAAATACGCGGATATTCTGGAAACGCTGGCAGCCGTGACGTGGGTTGAGGGATGGGCAACCTTCGTTGATCCGCATACCATTCGGGTAGGTGAAACGCTTTATACGGCTGATGCCTTCCTCATTGCTACGGGCTCAGAACCAGCGGTGCCCCCGATCCCCGGCATTGAAGCAGTCCCATATCTTACCAATGAGACCCTGTTCGAGGTGACCGAACTCCCCTCGGTGCTGGCAATCATTGGTGGCGGTGCAGTGGGAGTGGAAATCGCTCAGGCGTTTGCCCGCTTTGGATCGCAGGTGGTGTTGATCGAAATGCAACCGTCGTTGCTGCCGCCAGAGTCGCCGGATATTGGTCGCATTATTCAGCAGCAACTGGAAGCCGAAGGGGTGCAGGTCTACACAGCCGCGCGAGTAGAAAGCGTATCCGCTCAGGGCGATGGCACCATTGTAGTAACAGTACGTCGTGGTGGCGAGCGGATCTCTGTTACGGCAACCCATCTTTTGATTGCGACAGGACGACGGGGGCGGACGCAGCGGCTGGGATTGGAGCAAATTGGTGTGGAGACTGATGCGCAGGGAAAGGTGGTGGTGAATGAATACCTGCAGAGCAGCGTTCCGCATATCTATGCGGCTGGCGATTGCAATCAGCTTCCGGCATTTGTCTATACCGCTGCAGCCGAGGGACGGCAGGCAGTGCAGAATTTCACCGGGCAGCCGCAGCCACTGGACTATACAACCCTGCCCTGGGTGATTTTTACCGATCCGCAGGTGGCGGGAGTTGGTAAGGATATTCTTCAGTTGGAACAGCAGGGACAGGATTATGACATGGCAGAGCTATCACTGGCGGAGGTGCCGCGGGCAATTGTGAGTCAGCAAACCGAGGGTTTTATCCGCCTCATTCGAGATCCAGCAACCGATCGGTTGCTTGGCGCTCGGATCGTTGCTCCAGCAGCAGGTGAGCTGATCGTTCCGCTCCAATGGGCAATGCGGTATCGCATCCCGGTCGCAGAGCTTGCCCGCAACTGGTGTCCGTACCTTACCTTTGCCGAAGGTGTGAAGCTGGTATCGTTGAGTTTTGAGCAAGATGTCCGGCAGCTCAGTTGCTGCGCCGTATAGCTTTACTTGACCAGCTTCGAAATGCGTTTGAAAGTGTCCGTACCGGCAACCTGCGCCAGCTCGAAGAGGATCGATTCGTACGTTGTGAGGACGACGCCGGCCTGTTCCATCCGCCGAAGAGCAAATTCTTTGTCTTCCAGAAACCGCGACGAAACGCAGTTTGCAACTAAAACGGGCGTGTAGCCTTCGTTGAGCAGATCAATTGCTGTTTGCAGCACGCACACGTGCGTTTCAATCCCTGCCAGCAAGACATACTGCGGCGCATAGCGAGCTACTTGCAAATTGAACTGATCATCCCCGCAGCAGCTAAAAGAAATTTTCTCCAGCGGCTTATACCACTCACCCAGCGCCTTACGGACTGGTTCGATCGTCGTGCCCAGCCCTTTCGGATACTGTTCGGTAACGATGAGCGGCACGTCCAGCGCTTTGAGTCCCTCGATCAGAATCGGGATAGTACGCTCCAGCTTTTCGTGTTCTGCAATGTGGGGGAAGAGTCGTTCCTGGACGTCCACGATAACCGCCAGCGTTTTGTCTGCCGTAATCCTCATTGCTCCTCTTCACTTTGTTCCCGAAAATTCAGAAATTTTACTTTGATCAGTACCCAGATGACTGCCAGGAAAGCGGCGCCGATGGCAACCGAGAGCCAGAAATTCCCTTTCAGGAGCGGTTCGATGTAGTACCAGCGGAGGAGAAGCGTAAAAAACACGTAGGCACCAACGAAAATAGCAGATTGCCGCTTGTTGAGCTGAACCGGGGATTCCCACCACTGCATCGTTCTTTCTGCATCCGTCCAACCAAAATGCAAGTTTACACAAAGTGGAGGAAACAACCAGCGCAGCAAGAGAGATCAGGCGCAGGGCTCGGTAGATCCTTTTTACGCAAGGATCAAAGGGGATGCCGGATGCGTTTACCGGGCTATGTTGGCGAAATCGAGAGAACGGATCCTTCAGGACAGAAGGGAGTGCAGGGCAGTGGCAAGATCGGGGAACTGGAAGGAAAATCCCCATTGCTGGAGCCGGATCGGGCGGATCCGCTGGTTGCTCAGTGCCAGCGTTGCCGTTTCGCCCAGAAGGCGGAGCAGAGCTGGCGGAATGGGGATGCCGGGACAACGGTGGAGGTGTTGAGCCAGTGTCGCAATGAGCTGGTGGAGTCGGACAGGTTGTGGTGCGACGGCATTGTAGGCGCCATCCCGCGGCTGGGTGATCGCTGCGTCGATGGAGCGGATAAGGTCCTGGATGTGGATCCAGCTTATCCACTGGCGACCATCGCCGGGATAGGCGCACAGTCCATACCGGTAGCTGCGGCGCAGCAGGTGGAGAAATCCAGCGTCAGGCTGGAGCACAATCCCGATTCGAGGGATTACAACCCGAATGTCCTTCCGTTCGGCTGCCTGCATCGCCGCATCTTCCCAGGCGATGCAGAGGCGGGCAAGAAAATCGTTGCCGGGAGGACACTGTTCATCGCATTCGCGCTCACCCAGATTGCCGTAGTAGCCGATTGCGGAGGCGGAAATGAAGGCAAAGGAGCCGGGCGCATACTGCCGAACAGCGGTTGCTAACAACTGCGTTGTGCGAACCCGGCTGTCCCAGATTTGCTGCTTTGTACGCTTTGACCAGAACGTAAACAGCGACTTTCCTACCAGGTTGACCAGGGCACAAGCAGTGGGCAGCAGGGATGTCCACCGTCCGGGCGTCTGTCCATCCCATTGCTCATAGCGTATCCGGGACGGGGCGCTGTGTACCAGACGGCGGGTCAGTACAACGACTGTATAGCCGCGGTCGCAGAGCCAGCGACTCAATGCCCGTCCAATTGCTCCCCTGCCGCCAGCGATAATGACCGTTCGGGATGCTGAGCCAGACGCTGCCATTGCAGCGATTGCTTAGAATGGCAGGTCGTCTTCGTCCGGTGCCGGGATGTCCCCGAAGTCTGGCGGTTCCAGATTGGGTTCGGATGCTGCTGCGTCGACCGGCTGAATATCCCACACCTTGAGATTGGTAAAGAAGATAACTTCGCCGTCCGGACGGGTATAGGGACGGCCGGATAAGCTGAACCGGACTTTGACCGTATCACCGGGCTGGAATTGATCCAGCAATTCGCATCGCTGCTGCACCGTTTGAAACTTCACGTGCTGGATATAGCCATTATCGTCGATTTCCAGCACGAATTCCCGCTTCTGAAAAGTCTCGGTGGGTTGCTGGGTGTCGAAAATTGCGTAGATTTTGCCTGTGATTTCGAATGAGTTCATCGTGACCAGTTTGTGTCTGTATGGACAAACTTAAATCAATGAGCTGCTGACGATTGTTCTACCGCCAGTGTTGCGTTGTGCCTTTACTGGAACCATCGTTCGCCAACCGAGAAGGTAAAAGCGATGTTGAAGAACCAGTCCTGGACCAGGTGGTTGCTCAGCGTTCCACGCCGTCCAGCGACTATAGCAGCGCTCAGGAACGTTTGTGCATTGATCGGAATTTGCATTCCCAGGGAGGCAGCGATAGAAGAAATTGCCGTCTGCCGGACCTGAATCGGTAGTTGATCCCATCGCAGACCGACGAAGTAGTACCAGGAACTCGGATCGCTCAATTTCGGATGACGACGCGACATATGCCAGCGTCCGCCCAGCCGGATACTATAGCCGATCTGGTAAGTGGCCTCAGGATGCAAATTGTACCGTACCGATCGATCATCCTGCCACACACCATCGATGCCAATCAGCCAGTGTCCCCATTGGTGAGCAATACCAATCCCGGCAGTCAGGGGCAGAGGCGTTGTGATCCGGGTCTCAAAGGTGGTATCCGGCAGCCGACCAGTACCGTACTGCTGCTGTTGCGAAACGGTGGCTGTGCCCGGAAGTTCAACAAAGGCGCCGAAATGCCACGATGCGAGACCGCCGTAGTATATTCCAATTTTTGCTCCAGGACTGCTGAACCAGTCGGTATGCCGCCAGAAGCTGTTGCGATAGTTGCCGGAAGGAAACGAAATGGTGATAGAACGCTCAATTTTGCCGAAGGTATAGACCAGTGCAGCTCCAACAGCGAGATTCGGTAATGGCACAAAGCTGGTGCCAATGAAGAGCTGAGAGAGTCCTCCAGTGCCCAGGGATTCGATCGTGGCAGTGGCTTCATCCGGTCCAGCGGACTGCTGCAGCGAAGTGTAGAAGTTAACCGTCGTGTAGGGGCGGATGCCCAGAGCGACAGCGGTGCGGAGAGAGCTGCGGGTGGGGATGAGGAGTCCAATCCCCTGAACTTTGCCATTGTTGTGCGCGATGGAACGATCTGCCTGCTGCTTGACAAACTGGCGGAACAGATAGCCTGTTTCCAGCCGGGTCGATGGGACGGAAGACCACAAAGCAGGATTTTGCGACGCAATGCGGGTTGTTGAGGGGAGCGCAATGCTCACACTGCCCATAGCCGCCGCTGCAGCGGAATGTTCAAAAAATCGGTCTCCGAAGCCGAAGCTGGAATAAATCGAACCGCCCTGAGCCAGCCCCATTCGAGGAAAGTACAGTACAAGCAGTGCCAATATCCACAACCGGTTTTTCATTTTCGCTTCTCCTGCGGCATTGCGGAATAGATCAACTCCAGATACGGCTGTCGCTGTGGATCGGTCGGTTTGTAAAATGCGAGCCGATCGATCCGTCCAAACTCATCTCCCACCGTGATGACGATCGCACTCTTTGGTCGCTTCGAACGCCACAGTTCAAAGGCGGCGCCAATGTTGGGAAAAACGACGACGCCGGAATCCAAACGGAATTCCCCATTGCTCAATGGGAATTGCTCACCGATTGCGCCCAGGGCAGTGTCAGCAGCGATATAGGTGGTTAGTGCTGGTAATTCGCTGTGGTTTGTCCGCTCGAACAGCGTGGAATCGTATGGGAGCACTAAGGTTGCTTTGTGGACGATGGAAAGCGGTGGAAGAGGAGAAGGATCGAAAGCAATGTACAGGCGCTGGGCAATTCCGCCCTGAACAAAAAGTCGGTGTGCCGGTGGAAGTTGTCGGATGAAGAGCACGGAGAGATCATAGCCGTTTTCAATGCGGAGCGTATCCAGTGAATCTGCGCGCTGCACTACGACTTCGTAGTACGACAGTGGTAATTCGGTGTGTCCGGGACTCTGGGTGTAAAAGCTGCGGATGACCGTCGATTCGATCGTATCCGGGATTAAAGCGACGCCAAAAATTCGAGCAGAATCTTTCCTGGTGGTATCTGCTGCAATCGCCAGCCAGCGAGCAATCATCGATTTGGGAATGGGAATTCGGATTGGCTCCGTGGAATCCTGAAGAGGAATGGGTTGATCGAACTGGGCAATGGTAGGTCCGAGGAAGTTCCCGGATTGCAGGAATTGTCGGAGTGTATCAACCGTCGTGCCCGGTCGCCAGAGTTGCTGAATTTCAGCGAGGGAAAATCGAAGGAGATTGCTGACAGTGTCGCCCAGCGCCAGTCGGCGGGGGAAAAGGATCAGGTGGGCTGATTGGATCTGATCTTCAGCGATGGAATCCACATTCGGAGGAAACAGAGTAGGACGCAGAAGAGTCCACGCAATCGCAGATTGACTGGCGCCAACGTAGAGGTAGCCCGTGTTGAACAGCGCTAAGGGGAATTGCACCGTTTCCACCGTGCGGAATAGCGTCGTATCTTTCGAGGTGAGAACGGCAATATGCACCGTATCCAGCAGTAAGTCAGTGCCGATAGCGGTTGGGCGGTCATTACAGCCAATCAGGAGAATCAGGAGCACAAACCAGCTCCACCAGCTAAGCGGTGAGTGCAGCGGCATACACTTTTTCATATTCTTTGACGCGGGTCTCCCACGAATTGTCCTGCTTCATGCCGTTGCGGATTAACGTATACCACAGGGATTTGTTATGGTACAGCTCTATAGCTCGCTGGAGTGCCTCGATGAGGGCTTTGACTGTGTAGGGTTTGAAGACAATGCCAGTTCCGGTTTTCTTTTCCGGATCGAAGTCCTGGACCGTATCAATCAATCCGCCGGTTGCCCGGACGACTGGAACCGTGCCGTATGCCATCGAATACATCTGATTCAAGCCACAGGGTTCCGACTGCGATGGCATCAGGTACATATCCGCACCCGCAGTGATCAGGTGTGCCAATACTTCGTCGAAGCCAATTCGTACTCCTACCTGCTCAGGATGTTCCGTTGCAAAGGTTTTCAGAAATTCCTCGTACGGTTTTTCCCCCGAACCCAGGATGACATACTGACAGTTGAGCCGGACTAATTCCGGCGCTGCTTTTTGCAGTAAGTCCAGCCCTTTTTCCGGCGTGAGGCGGGAAATCATTCCAACGACCGGACGTTCCGGATAATATTCCAGTCGTGCTTTTTCCAGCAATGCCTTCTTGTTTACTTCTTTTCGGTCCAGGGAGTGAATGTCGTAGTTTTTCGCGATCCACTTATCTTTCCGGGGATTCCAGATGGTGGTGTCGATGCCGTTGAGAATGGGATAAAATCGATCCTTGCGTTGTTGCAGAAACTGGCTCAATCCGCCACTGAGCTTGTTGTCTTCCAGAATCTGTTTACCATACGTAGGACTGACGGTTGTCAGAGCATCGGCTGTGAGAATTCCGGCTTTGAGAAAGTTGCATTTGCGGCGGTGGGTCAGCAATTCCTTAGCGGATTGAGGGAGTCCTGTCAGCGCAAAGGTTGGCGAAAGAGGAAAAATTCCCTGGGAGCGAATGTTGTGGATTGTCAGCACGGTATGTGTTCGGGGAAATTGGTCTCGGAAGAGGGTGCGCAGATACACTGGCAACAGCGCTGTTGCCCAGTCGTTGCAGTGGATGATATCCGGATACCAGTCGAGCGTTCGGCACAGTTCCAGGGCAGACAGCATAAAGAAGATGAAGCGTTCGTGATTGTCTTTGTAGGGCTCGCCAGTATCTGGATCGGTATAAATGCCCCAGCGGTGGTCGAAGTATTCCGGGTGGGTGGTCAGATAAACCTGTACCTTGGCTTTCGGATTCTGGATGGAGGAAGATTTGATGCTTGCATATTCGATCCGATCGCCAATCGGAATGGGTAACTCTTTGAGTCGACGAACTTCGTGGATACGGTTTTTCCGCTCGCTGATAAACCCATAGCGGGGAAGCAGCATTCGCACTTCGTGACCTCGAGCTCGAAGTGCCAGCGCCAGTCCGGTGGTAAAATCCGCAATTCCGCCCGTTTTTGCATAGGGGAAGGCTTCACTTGTGACAAACAGAATCTTGAGTTTCTTCATTTGCAGCACCGCCGTTTCGCTTAGCACCCGTTGTCTACAAAAACAAAAATACGGAATTTTGCAGGGATAGGAGATGTCCGCCGCAATTTCCGATTCAGCGCTTACTTTGCAATTTGCACCGCAGCCTCAATCATTTCGTGGGCTTTCCCCAGCGAATCCGCTTCAGCATAGAAGCGGATCAGAGGTTCTGTGCCCGAAGGACGGACTAAGAGCCATCCGCCACCCTCGAAGAAGAATTTGTATCCATCAAGGGTTGACACGTGATCGACCCGGAATTTCCCGATCTTTTTGGGCTTCTTTGCAAATGCTTTCATAATAGCATCTTTTTCCTCGGTTGTCACCCGGACATCACGACGGAGGAATCGGTGAGGACCGAACTCTTCATCTAAGTCCCGGCAGAGTTGTTTCAGGGATGTCTTTCTGCGTGCCAGCATTTCCAGAAGGAGTAAGCCAGCAAATAGTCCATCTCGTTCGGGAATGTGCAATGCTGTTGCAAAACCGCCCGACTCTTCGCCACCGATCAGGACCCGTTCTTCAGCCATCAATTTGGCAATGTGTTTGAAGCCAACAGGGGTTTCCACCAGCCGGATTCCCCGTTTCTGGCAATAGAGATCGACCATCGAAGTAAGCGAGACGGTTTTAACCACGATGCCCCGTTTTTTCCGGCTTTCGTACAGGTATTTCAGCAGAAGCATAAACACCTGATGCGGCGTAACGTAGTGCCCATCGCTGTCAACAACACCCAATCGATCTGCATCGCCATCCGTCGCAATACCGATGTCACATTCTTCTTCCTGTACCAGTTGGATCAATTCCCGCAAATTCGCCTCGATGGGCTCCGGCGCGTGGAGTTCGCCAAATCCCGGATTCCATTCGTTGTGAATCGTGATTGCCTTTGGAACCAGGGGCTCCAGCAGATGGATGCCAGCGCCGTACATTGGATCGTAGGCAATTTTGAATCGCCGGGAATTGATCAGTTCCAGATCAATCTTGCGCCGAATATGCCGCCAGTACGATTCCCGCGCACTGAATAGCGAAATTTTTCGCTTTGTGACTAAGGTGTCGAAGTCCGTGAGATCCCATTTTTTGGGCGGGTTCTTTAAGATTTTTGCCAGTTCCTCTTCAATCGCTGCAATTTGTTCCGGTGCTGCTGGGCCACCGAAGGTCGCCTTGACTTTGAACCCGTTGTAAATGGGGGGATTGTGACTGGCCGTGATAATAACGCCGACCGTGGCACGCTTCTGTTTGGTTGAAAATGAAACCTGCGGGGTGGAGGTCATATGGAAAGTAATGTGGACGTTGATCCCTTCCTGCACCATCACCCGTGCTACCTCTCGAGCAAATTCTCTGGAGAGGAAGCGGGTATCGTAGCCAATGACAACACTGGGGCGATGGCGGGATGCCTGTTTCTTGGCGTATCGAGCAGTTGCCAGAGCTACGTATCGGAGATTTTGAAAGGTAAAATCATCGGCGATAATGGCACGCCAGCCGTCCGTTCCAAATTTGATCATCACTGCTCTCCATTCCTTGTTTCGCTCACCTGAACTACCAATGGGAATGCTGCTGCGCCTGCATAGTGCGCCGAATTACCAAGGTATTCCTCTATGCGAAGGAGACGGTTGTACTTGGCAATGCGATCGGTGCGACACAAAGAACCGGTCTTAATCTGTCCAGCGTTGGTTCCAACCGCTAAATCAGCAATCGTGGTGTCTTCAGTTTCTCCAGATCGGTGCGAAATAATGACGCCGTATCCTGCTGATTGCGCCATCTGAATGGTTTCCAGCGTCTCTGTAAGAGTGCCAATCTGGTTGAGTTTGATCAAAATGGCATTGGCAATACCCTCTTCAATGCCTTTGCGGAGAAATTCCGGATTGGTGACAAAGAGATCATCGCCAACCAGTTGAATTCGGTTGCCCAGCGCTTCTGTCAGGAGTTTCCAGCCATCCCAATCGTTTTCTGCCATCCCGTCCTCGATCGAGACGATTGGATACTGCTGGACCAGATGTTCGTACCATTGAACCATTTCTTCGGCGCTCTTTGCCTGGTTTGTGGATTTGTAAAAAACATATTTGCCGTCCTGGTACATCTCGGAGGCAGCCACGTCAAGGGCTAAAAGCACATCCCTGCCGGGCTGGTAGTGACTGGATTCGATAGCCTGCAACAGCAGATCAAGTGCTTCTTCATTCGATTTGAGCATCGGGGCAAATCCACCTTCATCGCCCACCGCTGTTTGATAGCCTTTTTGGCGCAAGATCTTTTTTAGGGAGTGGAAAATTTCTGCGCCCATTCGGACTGCTTCAGCAAACGTCGGAGCGCCAACCGGGACAATCATAAACTCCTGAATGTCCACAGTGTTGTCTGCGTGTTTCCCCCCATTCAGGATGTTCATCAATGGAACCGGCAGTGTATTGCCATTGATGCCGCCTAAGTACTGGTGGAGGGGAACACCGTAAGAAAGAGCGGCTGCGTGGGCGACGGCTAAGGAAACAGCTAAAATCGCGTTGGCGCCTAAATGCGATTTATTCGGCGTTCCGTCTAATTCCAGAAGTAAAGCATCGAGCGCTGCCTGATTATCGGCGGGAAAATTTTCCAGAGCGGGTGCAATCTTATCGTGGATATTCTGAATCGCTTTGAGAACCCCCTTGCCGTGGTACCGATCTGGATCGTTGTCCCGCAATTCCAGCGCTTCGTGGCTTCCGGTGCTGGCGCCCGAAGGAACAATGGCTCTTCCTGCACTGCCGTCGTCTAACAGAACTTCGGCTTCGACGGTCGGGTTGCCGCGAGAATCCAGCACCTCACGAGCGTGGACGTATACAATTACTGGCATCGTCGCGCCCCTTTCTCTTTTTAGTCCCTGTTCTGGTCTATCTCAACGTGCGCCACTGAGCGCCTGTGCGTATTGCTCAATTTGTTGTGCTAAGTGCGTGTCATACGATGTGATACCGCCAGCACTGTGAGTTGTGAGCAGAACCCGCAACCGGTTCCACGAATGCAGATAGAGATCCGGATGGTGATCGACTTTCTCTGCTAAGGTGGCGATGATGGTGACCAGTGCAATAGCAGTGGCAAAATCAGGAAGTTCGTATTCTCGGATCAACGTCTGATCTTTCAACTCCCATTCCGGCAGTTGTGCCAAAGCAGCTTGCAGTTCTTCCGGACTGAGCAGCGCTCGTGACAAACTCATTCTCCCGACTGCGTTTGCTCCGATGACGATGATGGTTCAGTTTGCTCCGAAGGACCGAACTGGGCTAACACCTGCTCAATTTTTTCTTCCAGCATTGCTTTCGGAACAGCGCCTACCAGACGATCCACCATTTTGCCCTGCGCATAAAACAGCAGGGTGGGAATAGAACGTACTCCGTATTCGATTGCAGTTTTCGGATTGGTATCAACATCCAGTTTCCCTACTTTCAGCTTCCCGGCGTATTTTTCTGCCATTTCCGCAACCACTGGTTCGACCAACCGGCACGGACCGCACCAGATTGCCCAAAAGTCGACCAGCACGGGAATTGGTGATTTCAGCACCTCCTGCTCGAAGTTTTCATCTGTCAACTTTGCAAGTTCTGCCATTATGTTTGCCCCTTTCTTCGTCCACGTTGTCCTTTGAAACACTTTTCCAAATTACAAAAATGCACAATTTTTCGCACATTGCGAAATTTTCGTATTTTGGTAGTTTCAAAAAGCAGGCGCAAAGAGCGGGGCAATTCCAATGGCAAAACCACGAAAAATCCAGCGGCTGAGTTCCCGATTCTTGGCGATAGAATGGGAGGATCAGCAGCGGTGCATACTGGAGTTGAAGACGCTGCGCACGTTTTGTCCCTGCGCGGTCTGCCGCGGCGAAAATGTGATGGGGACTGTGTACCGGATTCCGGAAATGCAGACCTATACGCCCGGAATGTATGAGCTGGTCAAAATAGAATTGGTTGGCAATTATGCAATCCGGCTCTACTGGCAGGATGGGCACGATAGCGGCATCTATGATTGGGAGATGCTGCAGCAATTGTGCCAGACGTATGGTCGTAGTGGTGATGATGCTTCTGATGCGGCAGCAGCACTGGATGCCGGCGAAGAGCAGTGAATGCGACATTTGAGGATACAACCGTCATCGTGAGAACAACAGGAAAGGGATTGAGAATGGACGAAAAGCTCGATGTGCCAACCGTAAGAGCGCCACGCGGAACAGAGCTGACGTGCAAAAACTGGCAAATTGAAGCTGCATATCGGATGATCCAGAACAATCTGGATCCGGAAGTAGCGGAAAAACCGGATCAGCTCATCGTGTATGGTGGGTATGGAAAAGCAGCCCGGAACTGGGAGTCGTTCCACGCCATTCTGGAAGCACTTCGCTCAATGGACGAGGATGAAACGCTGCTGGTCCAATCCGGCAAGCCAGTGGGTATCGTACGAACGCACACCGACGCCCCCCGAGTCATCATTGCCAATTCCAATCTGGTGCCCAAATGGGCAACGTGGGAAGTCTTCTGGGAATTGGATCGTAAAGGTTTGATTATGTACGGGCAGATGACGGCGGGAAGCTGGATCTACATTGGCACGCAGGGGATTTTGCAGGGAACATACGAAACGTTTGCTGAATGCGCCCGCCAGTACTTCGGCGGCGATTTGTATGGGCGGTTTCTGCTGACTGCCGGGATGGGGGGTATGGGCGGTGCCCAGCCGCTGGCGGCGACCTTCAATGGGGCAGCGTGCCTGTGCGTTGAAATTGATGAAGCACGGATCGACCGCCGGCTGCGCGATGGGTATTGCGATTTGAAAACGCATTCGCTGGACGAAGCGCTGGAGATTATTCTGGAGCACAAAGCGAAGAAGCAGCCCATTTCGGTGGGGC
>JALWJX010000083.1:11978-14556 GCA_026996895.1 Candidatus Kapaibacterium sp. | reverse complement strand
ACTGCAACAGCAACATTCCTGCGAAATGCCAGACCATACAGATCCTTCCGCGTCCCACTCTGCCGTTCTTCCCAATCAAATCCCTGTGTCGTGCTCTTCAAGATAGTGCCTCCAGCCCCAACCGCGATAATATCAAACTCGTTTTGCGGCACCTTCCGCACTCGATACAGTGTCCGCTGCACCGGCAGCTCAACCTGGCTCCAGGTATTGCCGCTGGAAATTGTGCGATAGCAGAGTCCATCTTCTCCAACCACCACACCTATGGCCGAATTGATCATCTCGATAGAAAAGATGCTCCGGTATTCATCGGGCGCCACTTTCTGTCGAAACCACGTCTGAAAGTGATCGCTACTCCAGAGAATCGTTCCATTACCCCCCACAATGCCGATCCCGGCGCTGCCAAATACATACGCATCATAGAGTCCATACCCATCCGGATACAGCGAGGCAATGAGAATTTTCTCCACATCAGCAATCTGGGCAACGGCTGCGGCAATGCCCAGCCATCCTGCAATCAACACAATGAGCTTTTGCATCTTATTCATACGGCTCATACGGTCCCCTCCCTCTACTGCCACAAAATGCCGGGACACAGAAGCGCCCTGGTTCTTCCTGGCATCGATCGGTAGTAAGCCGATCTTCACCGTGTTCCAAAACAAATACCTGTCCGGTCTCAGTATCACGGCACATTCTGTACCACTCAACACAGCAATTTCCGAATTTACACCAGACGATTGGCTGATTGGGAATCTCTATGGACGAAAAGTCAACACAGGGTTTCCAGTAAATTCGGGAAGTAATAATTCCCTGGTCGTTTTCATCTTGACAATCGTAGTTGTTTGCCTGTGCAATGCTATCGGCATTATGTACAGAAATATCCCGGAAAGCCTGTCGCATAAAAACGGACCAGTTCGTAGCATCTGAAGTAGCGTTCAACCACGCCCAGAACTGCTGGCAATCAGGATCGTTCAGATAATCATACGTGAAACCCATTATCCAGATCTGAAAATTCTTGTCGTCACAATAGGTAATGAGATACGACACAGTGACCGGACACCCTGGACAACATGCTGGATAGACAATCATAGACTTCACCTCTG
This sequence comes from Candidatus Kapaibacterium sp., assembly GCA_026996895.1. Classification (GTDB taxonomy): domain Bacteria; phylum Bacteroidota; class Ignavibacteria; order Kapaibacteriales; family WFXC01; genus WFXC01. The sequence continues at coordinate 13,456 of JALWJX010000083.1, read as the reverse complement.
TACGCCCATCACATCCTGCGCATGGATCGCTGCTCTGCGCATAGCCTTGAAACACCACTAAGAATCCCAGGAGGAAGGCAACGACAACAGCCGTGAAATGCTGACTATGGAATGGAATGGAATGGAATGGAATGGAATGGAATGGAATGGAATGGAATGGAATGGAATGGAATGGAATGGAATGGAGCGAGAAAAACTTCTTCATTTGAAGCTCCTTATATTGTTGAACAAAACTTTCCTTCCTGCCTTCTGGCAGGTGACGCAAATTTACAAAAAATTCCGGAAACATCCAAACACTTCATTTTCTCCATTTCAGCAGGTATTCTCACCGGTAGAAGGGCGTTGGGAGGAACATCCTTCAACGTGCATTTTGCCGGCTGAAGTCGGCGCTCCCGATGTGGCATTCCCTATGGCTGGGAGCGCGCACTCTTAGGTGTGCATCCTTTGCCGACGAAAGTCGGCGCTCCCAGGGTAGGAGCGCTCTGGAGCGTTGAGGATCACTGAAACGGCGGGTATACCACCGCTTCGATGTGATGGGCTTTTCCGGAAATGCTATCGACTACTGCGTACACGGCGCTGAGGCGTAGGTCTTCCTCGGCGACTTCGTATTTGAACGCTGTCTGGAGTAAGAATCGGCGGAGGGCAATTTCTTTGCGCATCCCGATGACGGAGTGGTGGGGACCGGTCATTCCAACATCGGTGATGTAGCCGGTTCCACCCGGTAGGATTCGGGCATCGGCTGTCTGAACGTGCGTATGCGTGCCCACCATCAGTGACACTCGCCCATCCACATACCACCCCATCGCCTGCTTTTCCGCCGTTGCCTCGGCGTGAAAATCCAGTACGATCACCGGGGTCTGGGCACGGAGCCGGCGAAGCAGGGAATCAACGGTCCGGAAGGGACAATCGATCGGGGGGAGAAAAACCCGCCCCTGTAACTGTACCACTGCATACGTTATCCCGGTCGCTGTTGCCTGCACAATGTACCCTTTGCCGGGATTGCGGGCTGGATAGTTATGCGGGCGCAGCACCCGTGGTTCCTTTGTGAGCAGCGGGCGCGCTTTCCAGTTCTCCCAGATGTGATTCCCCGTGGTGATCACGTCGACACCTGCCTCGAAGAGACGTTCCGCCTCCTTTTCCGATAACCCCTTGCCGTTGACAATGTTCTCGCCATTGACAATGAGCACATCCCACGGATATTGCCGTTGCAACGTCGGGAAAACCTCAAGACAGAATTCCAGCCCCGCCCGCCCCACAATGTCGCCCACAAAGAAGATCCGGACTTCCATCCTATGGCGCTACTTGCGTTGACCCCTCCTTCATCCGGCGGCGCAGCTCGCGCATTACCACGAGGACCGAAAGCACAATAGCCGTCGCAAAAAATGCAACCAGCACCATCGTTGCCCGCCGCGGAGCGTACCGCTGCAATGGTGGCTGCGCATAATCCAGCACCTGAATGGTGGGAATATTTTTCTCCT
>JALWJX010000083.1:0-11968 GCA_026996895.1 Candidatus Kapaibacterium sp. | reverse complement strand
TTCAGCTCTTCCTGTGCTCGTTGCTGTTCCAAAAAGAGCGTCACCTGTTCCTGTACCTTCAACTCCTGCAGGAGTCTGGCGTACTCTTTCGACAGATCAGGAATTTGCGACAGTGGAATTGCCAGCGCATCTTCCGGCACCAATCCTCCTTCCTGCAAAGCACGATAGCGATTTTGCAGCGCCACTAATTTCGCTGCCAACTGCTGGACCAGTGGTTGATCCGGTCCCAGCTCCAGCCGTGCCAGATCGAGTTTGGTCTGGGTTTCAGCAATCTGGACGGCTAAGTCAATGGCTGCCTGGACAATCGCACTGACCTGCTGCTCCAGTTGCAGAATGTTATGCTGCTTGCGAAAATTTGCCATTGCCGTGTGTAATGAATCCAGCCGGTGGCGTGCCCGACGCAGCGCTCTGGTCAAATACTCTCGCATCTGCCGCGCGGAAGCAATGTACTGTTGCCGCCGAATGCTATCCAGGGCGGTAATCGCCGCATTGACCAGCTTTGCTGCCATCTGCCGTGCGAATGCTTCCTCTTCATCGGTAGGGAAATACGGCGTTTTGAAATAAGCCTGAATGGTGAGCAATCCATTGCTGTTGATGAAGTAGTCAAACATTCCCAGCAGTTTTCCCCACTGCGCCAGCGGTGGCAAATCCCGAAATTCCGGGTGATCTTCCAGTCCCGCCTGGCTCAGGATAATGCGCGCTGCTCGCTGACTCTTCAGAATATCCAGTGCCAGGCGAGCACTGGCGGGCGTTTCAATGTCACTCAACTTCAGCGGAACGGTGCCTCCGGTCAGCAACTGTGCCAGCGGCGATTGGTCCGTCTGCCTTGGCGGCATCACCGTGCCAATTGCCATATAAGTGTGCGGCATAATCAGAGAATACACCGCTACCACGACGGCAACAACAATTGCCGTTCCAAGGATGAGCCTGCGCCGCTGCCACAGGACTGCAAAAACATCAATCGTCGATTGCTGTCCCATCAAGTTTGCTATTGCCCTAACCGTACAATTGAAATAATCACGCCAGCAATCGTAATGAGCTGGGTTGCGATGCTCAGTGCGTTGGTAAAGACATCGATAAACTTTCGATCCGGCTTTTCGGGAACTAAAATGTTATCCCCTGGTTCCAGCACATAGTTTCGTTCAATTGCCAAAAACCGTTCTCCTTTGGCTTTGATAATCAACGTTTCTTCTGGATCTGCTCGATAGCCGTAGCCTCCTGCCAATGCGATGTAGTCTTCGTAATCCAGTCCGGGACGATACACAATGCGCCCCGGCTTATTGACCCGTCCCAGCACGTTGATATAGTTGCGAGCGGTGGGGATGTAAATCGAATCCTGATCGCGAAGCAGGACATTGACCGTGGTATCGCCTTCCAGCAGCAACTTTTTGAAATCCACTGCCATTAACCCGCGAATTTCCCGCGCCCGCGCCTTAAAGTAGCGCAACTCTTCCTCGGTCATTTCCGACGGAGGGATGCGCGACAGGCGCTGGAACTCGCGATCGATAATCTTTTTCTCCTGCTGTCGAATCAACACCGCTCCTTCCAGATATGCATCGGGGGTCACGCCGCCGGCGCGGCGGATCACATCCAGCAGTCGATCCGTTCCTTCGTTGATGGGATAATAACCCGGATACCGCACTTCGCCGCGGATCACCACCACACTTGGCGCCAGATAATCTTTCCGGGCACGTACGAAGATCCGATCACCGGGCTGCAAAGGAATATCGCCGGGGAGCGAATCCGAAGAAAAGAGCTGGTCCCGCCACGAACGGATGTTGACAAAGAACCGCTGAATCCGAACACCATCGGGCGTAAACCGGTCAATCTCCACAGAGTCCAGATTCGCCGTCATATAAAACCCGCCGGCAAATCGCAAAGCCGTAGAGAGTTTATCACCGGGACGATACTCAAACACATCCGGATTCGGCACATTCCCCCCTACTTCAAAAACGAACCGCTCATATCGATACGGCACCACGATTCGATCCCCGCCCAGCAAGTAGGGATTCTGGGAATCATCGCCGTAGGTATAAAAGCGAAAGAGATCCACTTCCAGCATCGTGTCGCGGCGGAACAACTGGATTCGTCGCAAGGACGCTTCATTGAGCAGGCCCCCCGCCCGTTCAATCACTTCCGAAATCCGATCCGCCGGCGTTGCCTGCACCAGCGAGGGTTTCCGTACCGCACCCAGCACCGCCACTTTAAACGTCCGGATCTTTCGCAGCGCCAGCGCTACCGCGGCATTCCGATATACCCGTTGCACTGCCGAACGCACAATGTGCCGCACTTCCGCCAAGGTTTTGTTCTTCACATCCACCACCCCAACGGTGGGAACGACCATTCTGCCATCCGGCGTTACAAACAGTTCGTATTGCGCCGGATCAGCGCTAAAAATAAACAGCAGGAATCGATCATCGGGTCCCACAATATACTGCTGCGGATCAATTTCTTTCTCCAGCAATCCCACGGTTTCCAGAGCCCGTTCCAGCCCTATCTGAAAGGCGACGGTATCGTACTCTCCTTTGCGGTGGAATTGAAATTCCGGAAGCAGCAGATTGGTACTCCGCGTCTGAGCAAATCCGATGCTGACGCCTCCCAGCCATAGCAGCAGTGAGAGAGCAAAAATGGCTGCTCGTCTTAAATAGCCTGTGCCCTTGATCGTTTTGTTGTGCATTAACGGACTCAATGTGCTTCCGAACACGAATAATTGCGCAAATATACGAAAACGGCTGTACAACGACGAAGATACCCTCGATGGCAATACAATCGCCCGAAATTCAGGAGTTATGGCATAGTTGCCAGCACCTTGCACGCGGCGCTGGACACATCCTTCGGGACCATTTGCACACCCACTTTCGCGTTGAATACAAAAGCAATCGGTTCGATCTGGTAACCGATGTGGATAAGCGATCGGAAGCCTACCTGGTGGAAAGCATCCGCCACCTTTACCCGGATGCTGGTATTCTGGGCGAAGAAGGCGGAACGTATCAGCAGGGTTCGCTGCTATGGATCATCGATCCGCTGGACGGCACAGTCAACTTTGCTCATCACCTTCCTATTTTCTCCGTCAGTGTCGCGGTCGCTGATCAAAACGGGAACGTGCTGGCTGGCGCCATCTACCAGCCGATGCTGGAAGAGCTGTTCTCCGCTGCCCGTGGCAAAGGCGCTTTTCTCAACGAAACGCCCTTGCTCGTTTCTGACACCGATTCTCTGGATCGCTCCCTGCTGGTCACCGGCTTTCCGTACAATGTGGCGGAAAATCCGAATCGGTGCATCGACCAGTTCGTCGCTTTTCTCCAGAAAGGGCTGCCCATTCGTCGATTGGGATCTGCTGCCTTAGATCTGGCATACGTTGCCGCCGGACGGTTCGATGGGTTCTGGGAAGTGGAACTCAACCCGTGGGATGTAGCAGCCGGCATCCTCATTGTCGAAGAAGCCGGTGGTATTGTAACCACGTATGAAGGAGAACCTCATCCGGTCGTTCAGCCCAGCTCCTTAGTGGCTTCAAATGGGAAAATTCACGCGCAAATGCTGGAAGTAATCCAGCGGGTGAAGGTACAACCATTGGTGCAGCAAGAATCGTGAGGACATTTGTACGCATAGCGGCTCTGCTTTATCCTTTCGCTGGACTGTTCCTGCTGGCACTGCTCTTTAATGCAGGCTTTTCTTTCCTCTCCACCGTCTCCATTGCCCTCATTCACCCGATTTTACAGGTGCTCTTTGGCACTGCCTCTCCCGCTGCCGCCGCTTCGACCGCATCGACTGGCGCACTCAGCAGCATCAAGGAACAGTTTTACGCGGTGGTGCAAAATCTGATTTTCAGCTCGACGCCGGAACAAACCCTGCTGAACCTCTGCCTCCTGATTATCGGATTGTTCTTCCTGAAAAATCTGCTCAAATACGTTGGCAGAATCGTGAACGCCCAGTTAACCGAGCGATCGGTGAAGCACATCCGCGACATTCTCTTCAAAAAACTGACACATCTTTCGCTGGACTTTTTCAACAGGCAAAAAAGCGGGAATCTGATCTCTCTGGTTACCAACGACGTTGCGGTCGTCAATCAAACCATTACGCCCATTTTCACGATCCTCGTGCGTGAGCCTTTGCAGGTTCTTTTGTTGTTGCTATTGCTGCTATCGTTATCGGTCAAGCTGACACTGATTGCCTTCAGCAGCAGTATCCTCAGCCTGGTAATAGTTGGCACTGCCCGGAAATACCTGCGTCGATACGCCAGCCGGATTCAGAATGCAATGGCAGAATACAGCGCTGTGCTGGAAGAAACCATCAGCGGGATCAAAATCATTAAGCTGCTAAGCGCCGAAAACAGCGCCATTCGCCGTTTCACACACCACACTGCCCAGTACGTGCGGGCAATGATCAAACATCAAAAGGTGCTGGGACTCATTCCTTCCATCAGCGAGTTCTTTGCAATTGTCGCTCTGACCGTTGTGCTCTTTATCGGTGGACAGGAAGTCTTTGCCAATCGTATGAGTGGCGAAGATCTGATGACATTCCTGTTTGCCCTCTTTGCCATTATGGCGCCGATCACCAATCTTATCGGGATTCCCTCGGTCGTGCAGCACGGGCTGGTCGCTGCTGAACGCATTTTTGCTGTGCTGGATCGATCGCCGTCGGTTCGGTCGGGGACAAAGAAGGTGCCGGGATTCCACCGCAGTATCGAGCTCCGCAATGTGTGGTTTGCTTACGAAGAAAATCGACCGGTACTCAAAAACATCTCTCTGGAAATTCCGCGAGGATCAACGGTCGCGCTGGTTGGCGAAAGTGGGAGCGGGAAATCAACGCTGGTCGATCTCATCCTTCGCCTGTACGATCCGCAAAAGGGGGTCATCCTGCTCGATGGCGAAGACATCCGCACGTTCGACTTAGCGTCCTACCATTCCCTGTTCGGCGTCGTCACGCAGGATCCCATTCTGTTCAATGACACCGTTTTCGAAAACATCCGGTTTGCCAAACCAGACGCAACGGAAGAAGAGGTGCGGCGAGCAGCCCGCATTGCTTATGCTGACGTCTTTATCGAGCAACTGCCGAACGGGTATCAAACGTACATTGGAGACCGCGGTGTGCGGCTTTCTGGTGGGCAACGCCAGCGGATTGCGATTGCCCGCGCTGTTCTGGCAAATCCTCCCATTCTGGTCTTCGATGAAGCGACCAGTGCCCTGGACTCTCAATCGGAAAAGATCGTTCAGGATGCGATTCAGCGCGTTATGCAGGGCAAAACAGCAATTATCATCGCCCACCGTTTGTCCACCATTGCGGATGCTGACCGAATCGTTGTTCTGAAAAATGGTAGTATCATCGAACAGGGCACTCACCACGAACTCATCCAGCGCGGCGGCGAATATGCCCGATTGGTCGAACTTCAAAAATTTGCAGCGCCGTCAGAAATAGTGGTGGAATCATGAGCGATCCTGTCCGCGACAGCATCCAGTGGCTGCGTAATTTGTACGGAGATCGTCTCTTTCTCCCGCCACCAGCAGCACCGCCCTCCTCCTCGCATACTGCATCGGCTCCGGCTGCAAACACAGCGGCGAATAAAACGTCCAGCACTTCTTCCCCGAAAGCACCGGTGCAATCGGGAACAGCAATCGGGGAAGCACCGAAAGCAGTAGAAGCAACAGAGGCACAGCAGGAGCTTCCAATGGCGGATACTCTCTTTCCTGCGGACGAAGGCATTGCTCCCGACTGGGAGGAAGCGCAGAATCTGGAGGAATTGTACCAGCGAATCCATCAGTGTCGACGCTGTGGGCTCTGGCAGCATCGCACCAACTTTGTCTTTGGCGTCGGCAATCCCAATGCTGACATTATGTTCGTTGGCGAAGGTCCGGGCGCTGACGAAGACCGTCTCGGCGAACCCTTTGTTGGACGCGCCGGACAACTGCTGAACAAAATCTTAGCAGCGATGGGCTTGCGGCGCGACGAAGTGTACATTGCCAACGTTGTCAAATGCCGTCCGCCGGGAAATCGGACTCCATTGCCAGAAGAAATCATCCGGTGCATCCCTTTTCTCTGGAAACAAATCGAACTGATCGATCCCCGCTTCATCGTCGCCTTAGGCGCAACGGCTGCTAATGCGCTGTTGAAAGGCAACTACAAAATGGGGGAAATCCGCGGTCGTGCCATCCCGCGCGCCAATGGCAAACGCACGCTGATCGCAACCTACCATCCTGCCGCTTTGCTCCGCAATCCTGGCTGGAAGCGGAAAACCTGGGAAGATATGCAACTGCTGATGCGCCTGTACCAGCAATGGAAGCAGCAACAAACGGATGAACAGTAAGGCAACACAGATGCAGCAACAGCCATCTTCTCCCCGGATTGTGATCAACGTTCGCAAACTCAAGCGTATCGCCTTTGTGATCCTCTTGCTGGGTTTCTTCGTCCTCTGGCTGCTGGAAGGCGTGCAATTTGTGCTCCGCTTCCTGCTTTTTGCGCCATTCTGGGGATTGACGATCATCAGCTTTCTGCTGTTCGCCCTCCGGCGGAAGAAAGGATGGCTGCTTGCGGGATTTCTGACTTTCCTCATCGCACTGCTGGGAACTCCCATTCGGATGGTATGGTGGGCAGGAACTTTTGAACAACAGTTTGCCTCCGAACCGATTCTCTCCTTGCAAAATTTCTACCACCGTCGCATCATCCCCCGCGAAGTTGCTGACCATTACGCCAGACGGTCGTTGACCGATTCACGATACGTGCTGGGTGAGCTCCACCCGACGATGACCGCCAAAGGGCGCCTGGTGTGGCAGGCTCCGGTGTTGCCCAACAGTCTGGAAGGAAAACTTTCTTTCGGCATCGACCGCGTGCTGGAAGTGTTAGCCGACACGGCTGAGCCTGCGGTCGATATTTATGACATTCAACTGCCGTGGGGCGGCGAAGGAAATTTCTGGAATTTTCACCGCCTGATTGCCTGGTGGTATGATCCGCTCAGTGAGCCTCAACCGCCGGTCTATGATGTGGAACACCGCGTCGCCCTGATCCCGCTGCTCCGCTGGTACTGGCGTGTTCCCGTGTTCCACGGCGTCTTTCAGGTCGATTCCACTGGCGACTTTACCTTCCTATCTCCCGAAGAAGCAGCAGCAAAATATCCTCATCTCCGCCTGTTCCCTGCTGCTCTGATCCGCTGGCAGGCGGAAACCTGGGGACTGTGGCGTGCCGGGATCCTCAGCCGGTACTTTACCAAAGAAGGACTGTACGAAGTTGCTGACATTGGTCCCAATCCCGCACCACTGCTGCTGGATAACCACGACCAATCGCTGTGGGTAGTGCCAATGGAGCCGGTCGGGAAAAGTTTTGGGCTTACCGGTCTCCTCTTCTGCGATGCCGTAACAGGCACGCTCTTTTTCTGGAACACGGCTGACAAACACATTATGTCGCCCTCCCGCGCGCTGGAAGTTGCCCTGGGCTACGAAGAAATTGCTATTCTGAAAAACACCACCGCCGTAGAACCGAAGTTGACCATTGCCAACGGAAAAATCTACTGGGTTGTGCCAATCGTACCGTTGAACGCCAGCCAAATCCAGAAGCTGGCGCTGGTCGATGCCGCCAGCGGTAAAGTGCGCACCTTTGAAAGTTATCGAGCAATGTGGGCATTCTTAGAACAGCCTTCCTCTTTTGCCGCCTCCATCCGAAGGTCTGCATCTTCGCCCACACAGCAACTTCAGGAGATTGCCCAACAGTTGCAAGAACTGGCAATGCGTATTGATTCGCTGCGCCGGATGCTCCAGAAGAATGAGTCAGCAAATCAGCAACAGGAACAACCAATACAGGAGACCGACAGATGAAAACGCTGTCCACACTGTGGATCTTTGCCATCGGATGGGTTTGTCTTTCCACTGGAGCGCTGGGTCAGCAAGCGCCGATCGCCATAGAGCGATACGCCCTGGCGGAAATTCTACTTCCCGACCATCCGGATTGGGACTTCCTCCTCCGCTGCGGCATTGATCCAGACCACGGAATGATTCGGGGAACCGAGAGTATCATCACCCCCATCCCCCACAGTGCACTGGCAACGCTCCGGGAACACGGATACACCGTCCGGATCTGGATCAACGATCTGACGCGATACTATCAGCAGCGAAACCAACACCTGCCTCCGGTCATTCTCAGCGACAGCGATCCATCGCAATTTCAACTGGGAAGTATGGGCGGGTTCTATCGATATGCGGAAGTCTGGGAGCAGTTCGATCGGATGCTTCAGCAATACCCGGCGTTGATTGCTGGACCAGATACCATCGGATGGAGCATTGAGCAGCGACCGATTCTGCTTTACCGCATCGGCACGGATTCCGCCTTTGCTGCTGACCATCCAAAGGTTCTGTACACTGCTGTGCATCACGCCCGCGAACCCGGCGGGATCACCACCATTGTGTACTTCCTCTGGTGGCTCTTTGAGCACTATGAACAGGGTGATGCGGAAATCCGGTATCTCCTGAACCACCGACAGATCTTCGTTGTGCCAATGATCAATCCCGATGGATACGTTTTCAACGAACAGACAGAACCACAAGGAGGCGGGATGTGGCGCAAAAACCGACGCGAGGTTGCACCGAATATTTATGGCGTCGATCTAAATCGCAACTACGGTCCCCAGGAACTCTGGGATTCGCCGGACGGAGGATCCAGCGATGACCCAGCAAGCCAGACATATCGGGGCACCGCACCATTTTCCGAACCAGAAACGCAGGCAATCCGTGACCTCTGTCTCGAGCACCACTTCGCTGTTGCTTTCAACTACCACACGTTCAGCAACCTCTACATTTACCCCTGGGGCGCCTGGGCACGAGAGACCAAAGACTCGCTATGGTTCCGCAGCTTTTCCCGTTACATTAGCAAGGACAATCATTACTGCTTCGGTCTGGATTATCAAACCGTCGGCTACCGTGCCCGTGGTGTAAGCGATGACTGGATGTACTACGAACTGGATGAAAAGCCGTCGATCTTCTCCTTTACACCAGAAGTCGGCACCATCATCGATGGCTTCTGGCCCCCCAAAGACCGCATCCTGCCGTTAGCACGCGAAAATGTTCTTCCCAATTTACAGCTACTGTGGTCGGCGGCTGAAAATCTCCGCCCCATCGCCTTTTTCCCGATCGATACCACGGCACAGTTTTGCCTGGAAGTGCAAAATATCGGGAGAGAATCCTCAGAAGATTCGACCGCAATAACGATCCACCTGCAAAGCCGCAATCAGCTCATTGCCCAATACCACCGGACAGTGCCGGACCTGTCGCCAGCCGCTATCTGGCGCGATACACTCGATCTGACAACCGATTTGTCCACCGTTGCCACCGGGGATTCCGTCGCTGCAATCGTCACCGTCTGGCAACACTCCATCCCCCGCCGCGATACTTTCTGGTTCCGTAATCCCGTCGGGGCACAATATCGGTGGCTCTTCCGCTCCGAGGCGGATGCACAACACTGGAAACTGGATCAGTGGGGCATTGAAATCGATTCGATACGCGGCGCAGTGCTCAGTGATAGCCCTAAGGACGTATATCAAAACGACACGACAGTCACACTGGAACTGCGTTCCCCTATTGACCTTACACAGGTAAGCGGTGCCGTCCTCTCGTTCTGGACCCGATGGGCAATTGAACCCAGCTTTGATTTTGCAACCATTGAAGTCTCCATAGATGGCGGTAACACCTGGCACAGTCTGCGGTCCAGCCGTATGGATCGTTCCCTTGGAGCACCCTGGGGAAGGCAAAATGATTCGACGCAGTGGGGCTTTGAAGGATTTTTCCCCTTCTGGATCTACCAGCACTGTGATCTGACCCCCTTCATCGGTCACCAGCTCCTGCTCCGCTTTCAACTGAAAAGTGACAACTTTTTCGCAATGGATGGCTGGCTGCTGGACGATCTCCTGCTCACCCTCTTCCCACTGTCCCCGACAACGGTCGATGCTCCAGTGGCGATCCATCCGGCAATCAGGTACCAGAACCACAAGGTGTTCATCACAGAGCTCCCGACGCACGCCCGCTACACCTTCCAGCTCTATTCCCTGACCGGGAAGAAACTGATCGAACGCCCGGTTTCAGCACCTGCTATGGTGATCCCACTGCCTCCGCTTCCGGCTGGTAGCTACATCATTATGCTCAAAGCGCGCACAACCACCGAAGATCCCATCGCAATGCGCATCCTCATCGGACCGTAGCATCGCTTCTTTCGGTGTTTCACCGGTGGGAACTGCACGTTCCGACGTGTATCCACTGCCGATCAGAGCCGATGTTCCCGGTCAGCGTATTCCCTTACAATACCCCATTTGTAGTGGCGACCCGGCTGGTTGCCATTATCCGCACCCGTAGGGGCGACCGGCCGGTCGCCCCTACACATTTACGCCAGTGCCTCCTTTTATCTTTTGCCGACCGAAGCCGGCGCTCCTTCGCTACTGGGAGCGCACACTTTAGGGTGCATCCACCGGGAGCGCACGCTTCAGCGTGCATCCTTCACCCTTTGCCGACGAAAACCGGCGCTCCAGTTACTGGGAGCGCATACTTTAGCGTGCATTTCTTGCCGACTGAAGCCGGCGCTCCCGGTCACACTCCGCTTTCTCCTATCGCACCACCACCACTGGCACCACAATCACCCGATCCCCCTTCCATAACCGGACGTAGTACGTCCCACTTCTCGAAAGCTCCATCCACGCTTCCTGCTCCCCTGCCTCCTGCTGCCGCTGATGCACCACTCGCCCTACCAGATCCCGAATCTCTATTGCCCAGCCTCCCTCCGACGGATACCGCACCCGTATCCACCCCCGACTCGGATTCGGACTCACCACCCCTGCTATCCTTTCCAGCCTCATCTGCCCCATCCCCGTCACCACATCCGCACTGCTGCCTTTCAACTGTACCCAGTTGCTCACTTTTCCCCCTCCTTCTGCTCGAAGGTACACCGCCACCAGTTCCTTCTTCGGATCTACCCAGATCCCGATAGTCGTATCCACCACCACCGTATCCATCACCTTCTTCGGCAATCCCTTGGCGTTTGCCAACTCATCATCGTCCTCATATACTACTACCCGATACTGCTCGGCTCCTTCCACCGGTCGTCATCGGAGCAAAAACGGCACCTCCTCCACCTCGAAACCCCGATACACCCAGTACCACAACGTGTCATACCCCGGCGCTTCCCTGACCCGATACTGATGCTGATCATACACAAACGGTCGGCGCAGCAACGCCTCCGGTCGATACATAAAGGCATACTCCGGTCCCCCTACGATGATCCGATCCCTGCCGCCATAGGCACAACTGCGCATCGGTGCAGTAAAGAGAAAATTGATCAACGGCTCGAAATCCGGAATAAAATCAATCGCCTGTTGCTCCCAGCTTCGTCCCCCATCACTGGTCAACCATACCAGCGATGGACTACCGACTATTACCCCTCGAAGCGTGTCCAGAAAGTCGATCTGATATGCGGGACCAGTAAACCTCACATCCCGCATTCCACCCCACGGCACCTCGATCGATATCGTGTCCAGCAGCTTCCGTATCTCCTTCCCCTGCCCGCGAATCTCCCACACGATCAATGCCGCCGGAACTGTTCCGTTGCTACCATTGGGATAATAATTCGCCACCACGTACCAATGATCCCAATCCACCACATCCAGCCACCGGGTTACATACGCCGTCGGTGACCAGTTGTACCGCGCTTTGACCAGCGAATCCAGATCGATCACCTCCCAGTGCTCCCCATAGTCACTGGTCCACCAGATCTCATCGTAATTGTGCACTATCCATTTGCCCGCTCCCACTACGTCCACCATACTATATCCCCATCCCACGCCTCTGACCGTATCAATACTCACCCACCGATCCCTGGTCACCAGCAAATATGGGACTGCCCCTTCTGTCCCTTCAACCGTATCCTTCCACAAAATCACGACCGGCACGACGCCTTCCTGTGCGTTCATCATCTCAATGTCATAGGATGCAACTGTCACGACCTTCCC
>JALWJX010000082.1 GCA_026996895.1 Candidatus Kapaibacterium sp. | reverse complement strand
AGCCTATCGGATAGCACCATCGGGATATAGCACGGCATTTTCGGTGGATGAAACGGTGCGGTTTTACCGATGGATGGAGCAATCCGAGCCGGGGAAGAACTTTCTGGATGCGGGGGACAAGGGGATGTATTATCTTGAGGGCGATGAGTTTTTGCCGTTTGAAAATGATCCGGTGGAACGATGGCGGCGGCAGGTGATGGGAGAGGGGCAATGGGAGCGGCGGTGGTGGCAGGAAGTGTCGCCGGATGGGGAGAAGGTGTTTCTGGCAGTAGAGCTTTCGGGGCGATATGGGGGATATGCGTACTACGTGAACGGGTACCGGTTGTGGTTTGAGCGTCGGGCGAGGTATCCGATCATCGTAAGGCGGGCACGATGGTCGCCGGATGGGAAGCGGCTGGCACTGGTGGTGATGCCGGTGCCGCCGAGGCTGTTTCCGCAGATCTGGATCTGGGACGATGTGGATCGGTTGCTTCGGGAGCGTCCGGTGGTGGCAAAGCCGGATCGGGTGGTGGATTTGTGGCAAACGGCGTGCGGGTATCGGTTTTTGCCGGGCGGGGATTTTCTGAGCAATGATCGGCTGGTGGTGACGATGGTGCCGCCGAGGGATACATTGCCGTTTGCATACGGGTATCTGTACGAAGTGGATTTGCAAGGACAGATTCTGCGGCGGTTGACGATGACCCCATTGCCATATAAGTAGCTGTTTCACAAAGAGGAGTGAGGAGATGCAGCGGTGGTGGATGGTGGTGATCGTGGCAGTTGGGATCATTGGTGGAGGGATGATCGGGGGATGTGAGGATGTGACTGGACCGCGGGAGACATCGTGGATGATGCCGCTGGATTCGGGGAATTGGTGGGAATACGAATGGGTGGCAGGGAGCCTTGATACCCTGAAGTTTACAAAGCGGGTGCGGATCGAGGTAGCAGGCTGGCGGAGGGTTGATGGTCGATCGGCGGCGATGGTGGTGTGGCGGTGGCAGTCGGAAGGTGGGGAGTTTCGGGATACGGTGTTCTGGGAGGAGTGGAATGGGCAGTTGTGGGAGGAGCGGAAGCGGTGGGGGCGAGTGTTTATGGATGAAGGGCTGGGATGGGGAGCGCAGGTTCGGTGGTTGCCGGTGGCAGATTTTGGAAAGCCGGGATGGGAATACCGGGAGCAACTGAGGGATCTCGATACTCTGGAGATGGTCTTTGTCGATGGTCGGGGAGATACAACAGCGGTGGCGAAGATGGTAGCGGAGGGTGCGGAGTACGGAGCGCGGTATGAAGGGAGGGAGGAGATAGGTTTTGCGGATACATCGGCGGTTGCCGTGCGGTATCGGTGTGGGATGCGGGTTAAGTATACGACGTACGGGTTAGGGACCAGGGAGTATCGGGGGTGCGAGGGGCAGTGGTTGTGGATCTGGGTTGTTCGAGGGATCGGGATCGTGCAGTTTCAGGTAGCAGATGACTGGTCGTGGGAGTTTGTGACCGATTATGAGCCGTGCGAGCCGAGGGATCCGGTGAGGTGGCGCTTGCGGCGGTATTCGATTCGGTAGTGGGAGGTAAGCCGGTGTGAGCAGTGTTTTGATTTGTCCCATTCGAGCATAGCGTTGTCCTTTTGGGATATCGTGATGCAATCCTGCTGCGTTTGATACTGCATTACGGGGTTGTCAGGCTGAAATCTTCAGGTGCTGTGAGGCAGTTCTGCTTTGAGGGAATTCCTTTCTTTACAGCACAGCGGAATATCCGTTGTTGCGGAAGTGCCGAGGTGGGAGCGCCGGCTTTCGCCGGCAAGAAGTTTCTTCTCCCTCTGGGAGAGGGTAAGGGTGAGAGGGAAATATGCACGCTGAAGCGTGCGCTCCCAGTAAACCCCACAGGGAGCGCCGGCTTTCGTCGGCAAACGGTGGAACAAGCCTGCGGGTTGTCCTGCTGAAGGGAGTTGCGCACTGGAGCGTGCGTTCCCGGTGGGTGCGTACGGAAATTGGAGAGAAGCGATGCTGCACAGGGGCGGACGCTGCTACACCCCTGCGGTGTCTTTGATTGCGCTGGATCGGAAGGGGCTGAGGCTCTCAATGACTGTCTAATCGCCGCTGCTGGGAAGGTGCACTTACGCCGCCTGGAATTCCCTGAGGATTTCTACGTAGCGGTCCATTTCTGCTTTCGTCCGCTTTTCTGTCACGGCGATGAGGAGTCCGGGAATCAGTCCCTCCCACTGCGTGGTATCGATGCCGCCGAGAATTTTTTCTTCCTGTAGTCGCTGGAGGATGGTGCTGGGCGGAACGGGAGTTTGCACGAGAAATTCTTTGAAGAACGGTTTCTCGATTGGCAGTGAGAAGCCGGGAATTTCTGCAATGCGGCGAGCTAAGTAATGGGCTTTTTGCGTCGCCTGCGTCGCGACTTCCGCAATGCCCTGTTTGCCCATTAGCGCCATATAGACGGTTGCGGCTAACATCATTAGCCCTTGATTGGTGCAGATGTTCGACGTTGCCCGCTCCCGCTTGATCTGCTGCTCACGGGTTTGCAACACCAGTACAAAGCCGCGTTTGCCGTCCACATCCACCGTTGCGCCGGCGATACGTCCTGGCATAAAGCGAATGTATTTCTTGCGAGCTGCGAAGATGCCCAGATACGGACCTCCGAAGCTGAGCGGAATACCCAGGGATTGCCCCTCTCCAGTGACAATATCAGCACCGTATGCTCCGGGCGGTTGGAGAATACCCAGAGAGATGGGATCGACGGAAACAATGAACAGCGCATTATGCTGGTGGGCTAAGTCCGCCAGGGGCTGTCCGTCTTCGATGGTTCCATAGAAGTTCGGATTCTGCAAGATGATCGAAGCTGGCGTTTCCTGCTCCATCGCTGCTTGTAGCGCTGCAAGATCTGCGGTCCCGTCCGGTTGAGCAAAGGTGCGAAATTCCAGGGATTTGCCCGTTCCATACGTTTGCATTACCCGCAGGTAGTTGGGATGAATGGTGCCGGCAATGTAGTGCAGCGGGCGTTTCGTAATCGCTGTTGCCATCAAAGCTGCTTCTGCTAATGCCGTTGCGCCGTCGTACAGCGAAGCATTGGAAACCTCCATTTCGGTGAGTCGACAGATCATCGATTGGTATTCAAAAATGGATTGGAGGGTGCCCTGCGATACTTCCGGCTGGTACGGCGTGTAAGCCGTCTGAAATTCCGGACGGGCGATGATGTAGGGGACGACGGTGGGAACGTAATGATCATACGCACCGCCACCTAAAAAACAGGTGTAATGCGTTGCATCAGCATTCTGCTCCGCTAAGGTGGTCAGTTGTTGCAGGACTTCCCACTCTGACTTCGGGTCGGGAAGGTTGAGCGGCTCTTTCAGTCGAAGCTCTTCAGGGATAACCTCAAAAAGCTCATCAATGTGGTTCAGCCCAATAGCAGCCAGCATCTTTTTGCGGTCGTCTTCCGTGTTGGGAATGTAAGGATGCATAGCACTGCTCCAATTGTCTGACAAAGATTACAAAAATACGGAGAACCGGTGGAATGGTCGCAGAAAGAGAGGAAATTTACAGCGATGCTGTGAACAGCAGCGGTCGGGTTGTGTTGAGATAGCACAGTATTGAATCTGGGATTTACGGCGATTCCGTAAACAGCGAAGGGGTTTCGGGGGCGCTGGGAGGGCGATAGCCGAAGTGGCGGAACGCCAGAGGTGTTGCTTTCCGTCCTCGCGGTGTGCGGTGGAGAAAACCCTGCTGGATGAGAAAGGGTTCGTAGACTTCTTCGAGCGTGCCCGGATCTTCGCCGACAGCAACAGCGATCGTGTTGAGTCCGACCGGACCGCCGTGGAATTTTTCGATGATGGTCAGCAGGATGCGTTTGTCCATTTCGTCCAGTCCGTATTCATCCACTTCCAGCGCTGCCAGCGCCATTTGTGCAATGGTTTTTGTAATGACCCCATCACCTTTGACTTCTGCAAAGTCGCGGGTGCGACGCAGCAGGCGATTGGCGATCCGTGGCGTTCCACGAGAGCGGCGAGCAATTTCAGCAGCGCCTTCGGGTTCAATCGGAACACCTAAGATTTTAGCTGATCGCATCACGATATGAAACAGGTCTTCGGCGGAGTAGTAGTCCAGGCGGTGGACAATGCCAAAGCGGGAACGCAGCGGAGCAGTCAGCAGTCCCATCCGGGTTGTGGCACCCACCAGCGTGAATCGTGGAAGCCGCAATTGAATAGAGCGCGCTGAGGGACCGGAGTCGATGACGATATCCAGCACAAAATCTTCCATCGCTGCGTAGAGGTATTCTTCCACCGTAGTCGGCAGGCGGTGGATTTCATCGATGAAGAGCACGTCCCCTTCTTCCAGATTGGTCAAAATTCCTGCCAGATCCCCAGCCCGTTCCATTACCGGTCCGGAGGTTGCCCGCAGTGCTACCCCCATTTCCTCAGCGATGATATGCGCTAAGGTTGTTTTGCCAAGTCCCGGCGGACCGCTCAACAGGACGTGATCCAGCGGCTCCTGTCGTTGCCGGGCAGCCTGGACAAAGACCTGGAGATTTTCCAGCAGCGACCGTTGCCCGATGAATTCCTCGAAGCGTCGGGGGCGTAGCGTTGCCTCAAATTCCCGATCCTCCGATGAAGGTGTTGCAGCAATCGGTGAACCAGCCTCTCGCATTCTTTTCTCGTTCATCACACTATCCGTTCAGCAACTGCACAAGACGATCGAACGGATCAAACCAGTGCGCCTGTCAGGATGAGCCTTCGTCAGGTAAAGGCTCAACCGAGGTGACCCGTTCTTGAAATTGCGCTTCCAGCGTTTCTTTGACATCTTCGGTTGCCACCAGCGTTACGACTTCTTCCCCTTCTTCCGGCTGTTGGAGTAGCTCTTCCAGTTCACGCAGGCGGGGCAGATCCTCCAGGCTGTTGAGACCAAAGGTTTTCAGAAACACCGGCGTTGTTCCATAGAGCAGGGGACGCCCGATGGTATCGGCACGACCGACGATGGTAATCAGTTCCCGCTGCAGCAGCGTCTGTATCACTTCATCCGACCGCACGCCCCGGATGGCTTCGATTTCCGGTTTCGATACTGGCTGACGATAGGCAATAATTGCTAAGGTTTCTAAGGCAGCGCGGGAGAGTCGGCGAGCTGCTTTGAGTTGCAGATAGGAACTCACAATTTTGCCAAATTCTGGCAGCGTTGCAAACTGGTATCCGCCACCCACTTCCACAATCCGATAGGGACGCTTCGAGGTCTCCAGCTCTTCGTTGATTTCCTCGATCAGGGATTGAAGCAGTGCTTCAACGCCGTTTGGTGCGAAAATCGTCTGGTCCTGTTTGGTTGTGTCACCAAACAAAAATTTTGCTATCGATTTCAGTGGCAATGGTTCATCGGCAGCAAAGATCAACGCTTCCAGGATGCGGCGTTGCTCGTCTCGATCATATTGCAAAAAATTGATGCTCATTGGCTTCCTGCTTTTTGACGTTACGGTTCATAAACGATGATGTCATCGAACACGGCAGCCTGTCGCACGCCCACCATCTGGTGTTTAATCAGCTCCAGCAAAGCTAAGAACGTTGCAATGATCACCAGCCGTTCCATCCCTTCCACTAATTGCTGGAAGGTGATTTCTCCGTGGCGTTTGACTTCGTTTAACAAGAATTCTGCCTGCGCTTCAACGGAGACAGGCGGAAGTTCGACCGTGTGCACGTGGGATTCCGAAGCGGCATTTTCTGCTTTTTCCAGCACGTGTTTGAGCGCCGTAAGGAGATCCAGCAGTGACGCATTTTTGTACACTGGCTCCACCATCTGAGCAGGGGTAGGATCGGGAATGGCGCGGTAAAGGTAGTATCGGTACTGCTGATGGCGTTCGGCTAACGCTTCGGCTGCTTCTTTGTAACGCTTGTATTCCAGCAGGCGGTGGACCAGTTCTGTTCGTGGATCTTCCTCTTCCGTTTCCTCCGACTCCGGCTTTGGCAGCAGCATTCGGGCTTTGATCTGGAGGAGCATACTGGCAGTGACCAGGAAATCGCCGACAACTTCCAGATTGAGCATTTTCATAAGCCGGACATATTCCAGAAATTCGTGCGTGATCCGCGCAATGGGAATGTCATAAATGTTGAGCTTGTCGCGCTTGATGAAGTAGAGGAGGAGATCCAGCGGACCCTCGAAATTTGTCAATCGGATGCGGTATATCATCGCTGCTGTTGTTTCCTGCGCACTATTAGTTGTTGCCCCGTCTGCGTCAAAATGCAAAAATAGGGATTTTGCAAACAAGAGGAACAATGACGAAGTTGCAGGAATTTTACATCTACGGTCGCCGACCGGTTCTGGAAGCATTGGAGGCGGGAGCGCCGCTGGAAAAAATTTATATCCGGTATGGGACGCAGGGAAAGGAACTGACACAAATTCGAGTGCTGGCGAAGCGGCGGAAAATTCCGTGTGTTCAGATGGATCGACGAAAATTTGCCACGTTGCAACGGCAGGTAGTGCCAGCAGATAGTCCCGGCAAGGCACAGGGAGTAATAGCGCTCCGGTTGCCGGCGATCCAGTGGCTTTCCATCGGAGAGCTGATCGATCAGGCGTATGCCGCAACCGATACACCGCTCCTTGTGGCACTGGATCACGTTACCGATCCGCAGAATCTGGGCGCTATTTTGCGAACCTGCGAAGCTGCGGGTGTTGACGGTGTCATTCTTTCGCAGCGTTCGACAGCGCCGATTACGCCCGTGGTGTGGAAAACCAGTGCAGGAGCTGTTGAGCATTTGCGATTGGCACGGGTGCAGCACCTGGTGCGGGCGCTGCGCGACTGCAAATTGGCAGATTTCCAGATTCTGGGTACGGCTGATACGGGCGATTCCGTATACACGGACGTCGATTTGACCCTTCCAACCGTGCTGGTTCTGGGGAGTGAGCATAGCGGAATCCAGCCGCAGGTGCTTGCTGAATGTGATGCGGTTGTCCGAATCCCATTAGCTGGTCGAGTCTCCTCATTGAATGTTTCCGTCGCCTGCGGCATTCTGGTCTTTGAAGCTGTTCGACAGCGCAAAGAAAAACGGTAGCTGATGGCAGAGGGGGCACTGTACCGCTTTTTGCTGTGCCAAACGGGGTTCAGAGAGGAAACAGCACGCTGAGCATCTGGAGCCTGCTATTACTGAGCACACCGTTGTTCGAGTGTTTGAAGCCACTGGTGGAAATGGGGACAGGCGTTGCGGATGGCGGAAAGTCCAATTCGTTGCGCAATGAGTGGTCCGTGGAGGGTTTTCTGGTATGCAGGGAAGAATGCAGTGATACGGGCAGCAGGGTGAGTCGCAGAGCCATCGTTGATCTCTTCGGGAGGAGTGTTGCCGATCTGCTTTTTGAGTTGTGCCACTCTGCTGCGATATTGTGGCAGTGCTTCCTCTAACTGGTCGGGATCGACCAGAACAAAGGTTTCAAACTCGTGCAGGGTAAGGAATGGAATAAATCGATTGTTGTTGATGTTCTTGGCGAATTCGTTTTCAAGATAGAGAACCCGCTGCTCAGGTGTTGCGAAACAGAGGGTGTTCAATTGTTTTAGTCCCGGAAAGTCCTTGGGTAGTCCATAAAAGTCGATCATTGTGGTGACAAATAAGGCAGCGGAATGGCGCAGCAGTTTGTGGATCTCTTTCCGAATCCTGGCGTAACTGGTAATACCGCCGGTGAATGTTCGGACAGCGGTGCGTTTTGTTCGAGACACAATTGGTTGCAAAGTCAGGTTGCACCACTGCTGGAAGTGAGGCTTCAGCAGTTGGTCCACAAATTGTTTTTCTGAAGGACCTTCCACGTAGATAAAACCGAAGCTGCTCATACCAGGCGACCCCCCAGAAGATTTTTCTCCCAGAGATCACCCAGGCTATAATCTTGTAGCCAATCGGCTAAGCTTTCCGGGGACAACCGTTGGAAGACAGTTTCCCCGTTGAAGCGCTCAAGGACCAGCACGTCATCGACAGTAAAATGGTTGAGCAGGGTGACGGATTGTGTTGCAACGATCACCTGAGTATGGGTGGCTGCGCTGTGGATCATTTCTGCAAGGAGCGCAATAGCAGCAGGATGCAGTCCTAATTCTGGTTCATCTAAAATGATAGTTGCAGGCAACCTGGAAGGGGGCTGGAGAAACAGGGTAGCAAGGCACATAAAACGCAGTGTTCCGTCGGAAAGAGCGTGAGGACCGAAGAGCATATCGGAACCGCGTTCCTGCCACTCCAGCCGGATGGTGTCCGGATTCAAAGGAGATGGACGGAGCACGAAATTGCCGAAGAATGGGGCGACCCGGCGAATGGTGTCGACAATGTTCCGGTAGTGTTTTGGGAATTGTTCCTGGAGTAGATACAGATACGCTGCCAGATTGGAGGCATCAGGGCGGAGGAAAAGGTTGTCATAAATGTCACCGGTTTGTTTGACTCGCGCTGATGGGCTTGTATCGTGGAAGTGGTACACTTGCCAGGACTTCAGAGCTTGCAACACGTAACGCGAGACGGTGTCTTCTTCCTCCACCCACTGAGGTAACAGCGTTTCGCTGTGCACGGTATGAGACTCTTTTGACCAATAGGGATCGGGGTACTCGGAGAGATTATGGAAAGCAGCAGACTCTTCTTCGAAGACGAGCAGGTCTTCATCGGTCGGGATCAGGGAGCAGCGATAGCCGTTGAGAAGCGATTCGTCCGTGCGGAACCAGAGTTCTACGAAGAGGCGGTCACTTCCTTTGCGTCCATAGTGAAGCAGTTGGTTTGCGCCGCCTGCCTGAGCGACGTATCGTTGCATTCCCTGGTTGACGAGGCGGTTCATAAACTGGAAAATGCTGATGAAATTGGATTTTCCTGAGCCGTTGGCTCCAATGAGAATATTGATGGGGCGAAGTTCCAGGTCTACGTTTCGGATTGATTTGTATCCGCCAAGTACAATGCGTTGCAACATCTTTGTACGCTTTGTATTGTTCGGTATGATGCAAACGTGCTGTGAAGTCTTGTAGTTTGTCGCTGTTGGAATTTCAGCCTAAAGTTCTGAGCGAGGGTTTATTTTGTGAAGAACAGTGGTGGAAGTCGTAGAATCGAGGGAGATTAAGAAGGTGCTCAACCAACACGCTGGGAGTAGAAAGGCACAGAGGATAGCGATGTAAAGTCGCCTGACGGAGGTAGCGCGTTGCGCCGTTCGATGCTTTTTTACAGCGCTGTCTGTTGTGTCGACCGATTGAGCGGAATGGTGGGACTCAAGAGAAAAATGTTAAGACGAAAAGATGTTGGCTGAAAGTCGATCCTCTCTCCAAACGGTTTTCTGTATATTTGTCTTTTTGCGGTTAGAGTTCGGAAAGGGGATGCAGCGGATTGGTTTGCTGACCAGCGGAGGAGATGCGCCGGGGATGAACGCCTGTATTCGGGCGGTGGTACGCTACGCAGAGCGCAGGGGGATTGAGGTGCAGGGCATCCGCTCCGGATTGCGGGGATTGGCGGCAGGCGATTTTATCCCACTTGGTCGGCTGGATACGGTTGACATCATTGGACGTGGTGGGACGATTCTGGGAACATCCCGATTCCCGGATTTTCTGCACCCATCGGTTCGCGCCCGGTGTGCAGAGCAGCTCCATCGTGCGGGGATCGAGGGAGTGATTATCTGCGGAGGAGAAGGTTCGTTCAAGGCAGCTCATACGTTGTGGCAGGAACATCAGATTCCCATTGTTGGCGTTCCTGCGACTATCGATAACGATATTCCGGGAATTGATGAATCGCTGGGGTTTGATACGGCAGTCAATACGGCAATGGAAGCGATTGACAAAATTCGCGATACAGCAGAGTCGCACGGCAGAATCTTTTTTGTCGAGGTAATGGGACGGTGGTCGGGCTATATTGCCCTGTATGCTGGCATTGCAGGAGGAGCAGAATATATTGCTCTACCGGAGGAACGAACAGATTTTCAGAGTCTATACGAAGAAATTCAGCGCATTGGACCGGATCGGCGAGTGATTGTTGTCGTTGCTGAAGGGGACGAGAAAGGGGGCGCGCTGGCATTTGCGGAGTATTTTCGAGAGCAGTATGGCATTGAGTCGCGAGTAACGTTGTTGGGACATATTCAGCGGGGAGGATCGCCGACGGTGCGGGATCGGCTTCTGGGCAGTTTTCTGGGCAAGGTAGCAGTTGATGCCCTTCTGGAAGGGAAAACCGATGGATATGTAGGACAGCACCAGGGACAGTTGACATTCGTTCCCTTTGAAACGCTGGAGCGCTATCGTCGCATCGTTCCATCGGTGTATGTGGAATTAGCAAAATGGTTGGTATGATGCGGTGGGAAGAATTGGTTCAGCAATTTTACACGCAGGGAATGATCGGCCTGGGAAAATTGCAGAATCCACTGACGGGGCAAACCCAGGTGGATTTGCGCCTGGCGAAAATTTCGATTGAAGTGCTGGCGTTGCTGGAGGAAAAGACACAGGGGAATCTTTCTGAGACCGAAAAGCGCATTCTTCAGGATGCGCTGCACGTGTTGCGCGTTAACTATGCGCTGGAAAAAGAACGGCAGGCGCAGCAGGCTGCGCAAACATCGGCTGAGTCTGGATCGGATACCCCATCTTCTCCTCCATCAGCGACGCCAGAAGCGTCTTCATCGTCAGAGTCATCGGCGGAACAATGAGACGTATCGGATTATTCGTCCACCTTGGCAAACCGCAGGCGCTGGAAGCGGTTGAACAGGCTATTCAAATGCTCCAATCGCTGGATGTACCGTGCTGCATCGATCCTGAAGCAGCGCGCCGGTTGAGCAGCACCGTTCGAGAATATGTGAAAGTGCTGCCGTTTGAGGAGTTTGAGCGCTTTGCCGACGTCGTGATGTCCTTTGGTGGTGATGGTACAATGCTGAAAGCGTGCCATATTTTTCTCAAAAGCGCTTTGCCTGTGATGGGAATCAACATTGGCAAACTGGGATTTCTGGCAGAGTTTTCCGTTGAACAACTGGATGCCGCTATTTCAGCAGTGTTGACAGGTGACTACATCATTGAGCATCGGTCAGTGCTGGAATGCCGAATTAACGATCAGGTGGCGTATGCGTTGAACGACTTTGTCGTGCACAAGCAGGATTTTTCCCGGATGATTACGGTCAAAGCATACATCGACGGCAAGTTGATTTCCAGCTATCGCGCCGATGCGCTGATTGTCTCTACCCCAACAGGATCAACGGCGTATTCTCTTGCCAGCGGAGGACCGATTATTGCCCCGTCGTGCGATGTCTTTTGCATCACTCCTGTGGCACCACATTCGCTGACGGTTCGCCCATTAGTCGTTCCTGATAGCGTCGAGATCGCGGTGGAGCCGTTTTCGGAATCGGGACACGTACAATTGCTGGCAGATGGGATGGTCGTCCAGCCCCTGGGCAATAATCAGCGAGTCCCGCTGTATAAATCCCGGTATGCGTTCAAATTGCTGCGGCAGAAAACTCGAACGTATTACGATTTGCTGAAAGAAAAGCTGCTATGGGCAACGGATGCCGTACAATCACCCCATTCTGGTATCACAGCGAAAGAACGTTCATAGTAAATGATGCGAAAAGCACCGGCGGTTACGTACCGCACGAAGATTCTATGTACTGTGGGTCCTGCGATTGCGTCGAAGGAAAAGTTGCGAGCGGTGCTGGAAGCAGGTGCTTCTGCATTCCGCCTCAATATGTCCCACGGCAATCACGAGATGCACGCCCGCATAATCGAGCTGATCCGGTCGCTGGAGAAAGAGCTCAACATTGTAATTCCCATCGTTGCGGATATTCAGGGTCCAAAACTGCGGGTTGGAGATTTGCCCAATGGGGAAGTGATGCTGCGCCCCGGAAAGCCGGTGTACTTTGCCAGTGTGCGAAAGTGGCAGGAGCTGGGCAAACCTTTGGATGTTATCCCGTTGCAGTTTCCAACCTTAGCCCAGGATGTTAAGCCAGGCAATGTCCTGCTGTTTGATGACGGTTTGCTTCAGGTACGGGTTGAGCAGGTGCGCAATGGCATTGTGAAGGCGGTGGTAATAGACGGTGGTATCCTGAAGTCCCGCAAAGGGATCAATGTGCCGGGAGTAGCGTTGACACTGCCTGCTTTTACTCCCAAGGATCGCCGGGATGTTCGCTTTGCGCTGGAACATCAGTGTGATTACATTGCGATTTCCTTTGTTCGCAGTGAGAAAGATGTGCAGGCGGTTCGCCGGTTCATTCACCGCCAGCAGCCAGCGGTTGAGCCGTGGTTGATTGCAAAAATTGAAAAGCCGGAAGCGGTCAATAACATTGAGGCAATCCTCCACGTGTCTGACGGTATTATGATCGCCCGTGGCGATCTGGGCGTGGAAATTCCGGCGGCGGAAGTGCCGATCGTGCAGAAGCGCATTATTCGGATGTGCAATGAGCGGGCAAAGCTGGTCATTACCGCAACACAGATGCTGGAATCGATGGTGCACAATCCGCGTCCAACACGGGCAGAAGCCAGCGATGTTGCCAATGCTGTGCTGGACGGAACGGATGTGGTAATGCTCAGCGCAGAAACTTCCGTTGGGGCATATCCCGTGGAAGCAGTGGCATATATGCGGATGATTTGTTCTGCCGCTGAACGGGAATTGCCACAGTGGCATCCGCGCAGCGAGCCCAAAGGATGGTCAACCAGAGATCAACGGCCCATTGCCATTGCCAGAGCAGCGGTGGAAATCGCCCGGAATTTGCCCGTTGCGGCACTGGCAATTTTGACCTATAGCGGGGAGACACTGCGTCAGGTGGCGGCACAACGTCCTCAGCCATCCCTGTTTGCGGTGACCTATGATCAGACCATTGCCCGGCGGGTCAAATTACTATGGGGGGTCGTTCCATTGCTCTTTCCGAAGTTTACCAATACCGATGAAGCTATTGAGCAGATCAAACAACGATTGGCAGCAGAGTTCTTTCCGAAAGGGTCAAGAGTAGTGATTACGCTGGGTCGACCGCTGCAACAAAAGGTGCGCACGAATATGATTGCTATTGAGCAACTCTGATGCCGCCACAGTGGTACCACATTCTATGGATCGGTGCTGTTGTGGGATTGAGCTCTGGATTATTTGGCATCGGTGGCGCGCTTTTATCCACCCCTTTGCTCCGAATTTTTCTGGCATTACCGCCGTTGCTGGCGCTGGGAACCCCCATCCCAGTTGCCATTCCGTCAGCCGTCGCTGGTGCTGTGGCGTATTCCCGGAGGAAACTGGTTCACTGGCGCGTTGCTCGAATGACGTTGCTGGTAGGAATTCCTGCCAACGTGTTTGGCGCATACGCTACGGAATGGGTGAGCGGGAAGTTGTTGATGATTCTCACCGCAGTGTTTTTGTTTGGAACGGGCGCGATGTTCTTTATCCGCGGCTGGATTTTGCAGGGGAGAGTGGAACAGGAACCAAACGTGACGACCTTGAACGTCCTGGTGACCGGGATGGTGGCGGGTTTCCTCTCCGGGTTTTTAGCGATTGGGGGGGGCATTGTGATGGTGCCTGCCTTTGTCCGATTGCTGCGATTGCCGTTGAAGCAGGCATTAGCAACATCGCTGCTCTGTGTTGCCGGCTTTGCCATTCCATCTACGGTTACGCATTTCCTGTTGCAGCATATCGATCCTGTCGTTGCCGGACTGCTTGCCGCGATTGTGATCCCCTTTGGCTACTGGGGAGCACGGATCGCCATTCGGTTGCGGAATCAGGTGCTGGAACGCATCTACGGTACCACGATCCTGCTCTTTGCCCTCTACTTTTTGTATACCCAGTGGTAGCAACAAGCACTCTACCGGGAGCGCCGACTTTAGCCGGCAAAGAGAGTGCACCCTCAAGGGTGCGTTCCCAGTGAACGCCCACTAAAGCGTGCGTTTCCAGTGAACCCCACCGGGAGCGCCGACTTTCGTCGGCAGAGAATGCATCCTAAGAAGCGCTTTCCTGCTGGGTACACGTGTGCTTGCAGGCGCGGGTTTCTCCTCTACTGCTGGCTCTGTGTCACTTTGAGTTGCTGCTGGAGCTGTTCGATTTGCTGCTGCAGCTGGAGCACTACCTGCCGCAGCGCTGTTACTTCCGCCTGGCGTTTCCTGTCCTGCTCCAGCACCTGCTGCAGAGTTGCCAGTTGTTGCCGAAGCTGCTGGATCTCTGTCTGCTGGCGTTGCGTCGATGTCTGGAGTTGCTGGATCGCTGCCTGCTGCTGCTCTAAGATTTGCTGTTGGGCTTTGACCACTGTGTGTAAGAACCCGATGTATCCCTGCAGGTCGATTCCCTGGATTTCTCCTTTTTCATCGTACGCCATAATTTCTGACGGTGTGCCCGGTTCTGCCATTGCACTGACCCGGATCGGTTCGCTTTCCGTCCGCTGCCATTTATATATGGGCAACTGCTTGAACTGGCGGAGGTATTCTTCCAGCGCTTCAGCATCCAGTGTTCCTAACACGATTTTCGTCTCCGGCGTGGAATACGTTGTCCACGCATCGGCAATAGGATCTGTGGAAGAGTTTTGTACGATGGTGAGAATATTGCTCGGATTACCGACCCCAATGCCAACCTTTCCACTTTCCCGAATGACCATTAAATCTTCAGTGTTGGTTGAACTAATGGTCTCCCCATTGCGGCGAAATCGGAAAGCTCGAGTATCATCATCATTGTTGTCAGCATCAATGAAGAAGTATAAACTATTCTGCGCCGCAATACCGCCGCTGTAGGTGAAGAGAATATCACTTTCTACCGATGATACATTCCCACTGCCGCGCAGCTCTATAGCATTTGTGATTGTCAACGTTGCTGGTGGTGCTGTGTTGCCAATTCCTACGTTGCCGTCATCCTGAATTGTTACCAATACCCCGGTTGTGCTTATATTCAACGGTCCTGATGTGCTTTCCCGAGAGCGACCAATGTGAAACTTCCATCCCGTATTATCGCCAAAACGCAAATATCCCGCATTCGGACTGGTGCCTTCTTCCAGACTGATGCCGTTAATATCGTCATTGCCAACCACCAGGCGTCGCAGCGGCGTTGTCGTTCCGATCCCAACATATCCTCGAGCATCGATGAAAAGTCGAGTCTCTTCAGTATTGGTCGTTGGATCCCGAGTTACGATCGCATAATCGCCCCCACCGCTGCCTGGGGTAATATTTCCGTGAGCGGTTACCAATACGTATGCTAACCGCTTGTAATTGTTCCCATCCCAGCCCCAGAAATCGTGATAACCAATTTCTGAACCATCCACGACGGCCGCATTTGCATCTCCAGTGGCTCCACGCTTACGCACCTGCAATCCCCCAGCATACAAGTTGGCTGCCTGCATATCAGCAATGATGGTTCCAAAGTTTCCGCTGGTTCCGAAGTGGACAGTTCCAGCAACATCCAGAAGCCACCCGGGATTTGAGGTTCCAATCCCCAGATGCCCTGCTGTTGTAATCCGCGCCCGTTCAACGTTGCCCGTCCGGAACACCAGCGGTTGGGCGTCGATAGTTCCTACGAAGTTCACTGCTGGGTCCGTCCCGCTGTTGCCAAATAATGACCACGCCTGATTGTTGATCAAACTGCTGGCATTGGTTGCATATACCACCCCCTGCCCATCTGCTGCCAACAAGGTTGTCGTTGCACTGGTTGCCTGCAATCCTTCCAGCCGCAAAGGTGCACTGGTTGCGCTGATATGGAGCTTCGCTGTTGGGGTATCAGTTCCAACGCCAACATTGCCGGAAGTTGTCAGTGCAAGCCCTATATTGTATTGAAACTGTTGACCTGCTGATCGGTACGGGGAGTAGTAAATGACCAGATTGTTTGCAGCGGGGTCCTGTTCGTGGTTGATCACGAATGCTGACCCTGTTGTGATGTGGACGTTCTGACTTACGGCAGGATTCCAGTACGTGTTAAACTTCACGGCGGGCCAAAAGCCTGTGATGACAGTCCCTCCAACACTGATCCTGCCTCGCCCCCACACCGGGGCACCAATATCAGTTCCACTGTGCGGTTGGTATTCCTGAATTTTCACTCGTTGATTGGGACCTATGCTGAGGACAGAGGTGGTATTATGATGTAGCATTTGCACACCCGAGGTTGAAATTCGCACAACCTCCTGATTGTTGCTGCGGATCGATAGTGGTTGATTATCGGTGGTACCCAGGAAATTGCTTGCCGGATTCGTGCCCGCATTGCCGGTTAACAACCATACATTACTTCCGACCAGACTGCTGGCGCTGGTGGTGTAAATAATCCCACTGGCATCCGATACCAGCACTGTGCTACTGGCACTGGTTGAGGGTAATCCCTCTACCCGCAATGGGTAGCTCCACGTCCCAGCATTGACGTGCAATGCCGCGGTTGGATTCAGTATGTTGATCCCGACTCGATAGCTGTTCCCGTACGGACCGATCAAAAACGCATCTGATACCGTAATTGCCGTCGTCGCTGTTGCATAGCCCCAGACAAAGGTCCGATCAGCAGAACTCACGGCGTACATTCCCCGTCCCCCAGCCCATCCATAATCGCCTGCTACGGTATTGCCCCTTCCTCCGCTGATCGTACTATATCTCCCGCTCACGCTATTATCACCTCCACCTCCAATCGTGCTGTACCATCCTCTGGCTTTGTTATTTTGACCGCCAACGACTGCACTATAGTTGTTTTCAGCAGCGTTATTAATGCCTCCCCCGATTGTGCTATAACTACCTCCAGCAGCGTTGCTCTTGCCACCTCCAACAGTACTATGACTGCCGCTGGCACTGTTGAGTTCCCCACCGCCAACGGTGCTATTGTTGCCATTGGCACTGTTGTTTATACCTCCACCAATGCTGCTATAACTACTGCTGGCAGTATTACTTTGTCCTCCAGCGATTGTACTTCCATTTCCTCCTGCCGTGTTTCCCTGTCCTCCTCCGATTGTGCCTGCAATACCATTAACAGCGTTATTCTGTCCCCCTGCAATTGTCCCTCTATCTCCACTGACCGTGTTTCCCTGTCCTCCTCCGATTGTACCCAGAACTGCATTGATAGTGTTGTTTTCTCCGCCGCTGATCGTTCCACCATTTCCTCCTGCCGTGTTTCCCTGTCCTCCTCCCACTGTGCTGGCCCAACTGCTGGCTTGATTTCCAGATCCACCTCCTACGGTACTGTAAGTATTGCTGGCAACATTATTTATTCCGCCTCCTATAACACTGTATTGACCACTGGCGATGTTGCTCTTTCCCCCACTAATGGTGCTATAACTACCACTGGCATTGTTGAGTTCCCCTCCACTGACAATTCCATAATTGCCATTTGCACTGTTATTAATGCCCCCTCCAACGGCAGTGTAACTGCCAATGGCATGATTGTTATATCCCCCTGCAACTACAGTATGGTTCCCGCTGGCAACGTTGCTCTGTCCCCCTCCAACCATACTGTATTGTCCACTGGCTATATTAACGTAGCCTCCCCCCACAGTTGCATACGCTGCATCAGTGGTTGTCCCGCTATTATTGCCAGCTCGATTGCCAGCGCCGCCGCCGACTACGCCATAATTATCAGTGACCTGATTGGTTCCCGCTGTCTTCCCACCACCGCTAATGATTGCCCCAACAACGCTGCTGGCAATGCTATTGCCGCTGTACCCGCCTATAATGTTGGGCGATACACTGTTGGGATCAATGCGCAATGCCTGCGTGTTGTTTACTTTGATGATCAACGGCTGATTATCGGTCGTTCCTAAGAAATTCGTCGCCGGATCTGTCCCCGCATTTCCAGTGAGCAACCAGGCGACAGTGCCCACTAAACTCTGTACGTTGCTGGTATGCACACTGCCGCTGGCTGTGGCAACCAGCAAATCCACCGTCGCTGTTGTCGTTCGCAGACCCTCCAGGCGGAGCGGATCTTCCCCAGTTTCTGCTACAACGTGCAGCCGATGTGTTGGATGGGCAACCCGAATTCCTACCTTTCCATCATTTTTGATAAACACCTGCTCCTCTCCGCCCCAGCTGGTACTTCCTTGTCGTCGGACTCGAAATACAATCCGTCCTGGTACTACATTGGCGGTGACCGGTCCATCAACCTGAAAATCAATACCCGCAGCCCGGACGTATTGTGTTCCGTCGTACCCTAAGCCTTCGACACCACCTAAGTTGTTATTGTTGGTTACCGGTGCTGGAGAAGATTTGCTTCCTAAGGCTCGACGCATATGAATAGTGCTAATGGAAGAACCAAAGGAAGTGAGATTCAGATCAGCATCGGAGTTGCCGACAATATCCAGCATTTCCCCAGGAGTATCTGTTCCAATGCCAACATAGCCGTTAACAGTGATCCGCATCCGCTCTACATTGTTGGTCCGAATCACCAGCGGCTGATTATCGGTCGTTCCTAAGAAGTTCGTTGCTGGATCTGTACCACTGTTCCCCGTAATGTTCCACGCGCTGGCAGATGCCAGGCTACTGGCACTGGTGGTGTAGACCACGCCGCTACCATCGACGGCTAAAATCGTGCTGGCGTTGCTCAAAGGCTGCAACCCTTCCAGCCGTAGCGGATTGCTGACAGCCTTGACGTGTAACTTCACTGTTGGTGTCACTGTCCCAACGCCAACGTTGCCAGTAGTGGTAACCCGCATTACTTCGGTGTTGTTCGTGCGAATCACCAGGGGTCGGTTGTCAATGGTTCCCAGGAAATTCGTTGTTGGATCGGTCCCGGCATTTCCTGTCAGCGACCAGGCATTGGATGCCGCCAGTGCACTGGCACTGGTGGTGTACACGATCCCTGCGGCATCTGAGACCAGCACCGTACTGCTGGCGCTCGTTGTCGGTAATCCTTCCACCCGTAGCGGGTACGACCAGCTTCCAACGTTGACATGCAGTGCCGCGGCAGGGTTCAATACGTTGATCCCAACACGGTAACTGTTGCCATACGGACCAATCAGAAAGGCATCCGAAGCAGTAATCGCCGTTGTCACCGTGGCATACCCCCAGACGAAGGTGCGATCGGCAGCAGCGCTGAGGTACATATAGCCGCCACCTGCCCAGGAGTAATCACCGCCAGCAGTATTGTTCCGACCCCCGCTGACAATACTGGAGTAACCGCTGGCGGTGTTGTAAAAGCCACCGCTAACAGTGCTATAGTGCCCGCTGGCAGTGTTCTGGACGCCGCCGCTGACGGTGCTGCCAGTGCCGCTGGCGATGTTTTGTTGACCGCCGCCGACGGTGCTATAATAATCGCTGGCAGTGTTGGAAAGACCACCACCGATGGTACTGGTAACGCCACTGGCGGTGTTCTGATAGCCGCCGCCGACAGTGCTCCAGTTGCCGCTGGCGGTGTTCAGGTAGCCACCACCGAGGGTGCTATTCTGACCGCTGGCAACGTTGCCCTGCCCACCACCAACGGTGCTCCCAGCACCACTGGCAGTGTTAGCGTACCCAAAAGCAACCGAGTAGTTGCCAACATTCGCATCATCCCACTGATTGCCCGTTACCTGTCCAGCTCGAATCGCCGCTTTGCGCGGGTTCCAGATAAACGCTGTCTTCGCTCCCGGCGGAACGGTTGCTCCCGCACCAAAAGTTCCTTCCGCATAGATCATCCCATCAGCAGCAAGGTGAAGGCGATAGCCGGGAGCACTGGTGCCAATCCCAACGTTGCCAGTAGTGGTAACCCGCATTACTTCGGTGTTGTTCGTCCGAATCACCAACGGCTGGTTATCCGTGGTACCCAGAAAATTGGTCGCTGGGTCGGTTCCAGCGTTCCCCGTCAGTGACCAACTGCTGGAAGTGAGAGAAGTAGCAGAAATTAAAGGAATCCACTGCGAACCGTTCCAGTATTCAAACTGCTGGGCGGTGGTGTTGAAGATCAATAACCACAACGCAGGGGAGTTGATTGCATCTCGCTCTGCCTGAGTGAGTCGGGGAATGAGGATCCCCGCGGAGGTTGAGCTGAGTTCCAGCAATGCAGTGATAGAAGGAGTGGTTGTACCAATCCCTACATTGCCGGTAGTTGCAATGACCATCCGGGGGATGCCTCCTTCGCGGAAAACTGTCTGAGACCAGCCAGCAATGATACAGACAGTCCAGAGAGCGATCGTCAATAATACTGTATTTAGGCGCGGTTTCCACAATTGTGCCATCATCGTGTTTTCTCCTGTATTTTGCGTATATCACGGCAAAAATACACGTTGGCAGCTGAAAAATCAATACGTAAAATTACGTAATTTGAACCGGAAGCGCTGAGTCGATCGGCAAGAAAGAGCAAAATAGCCGAGAATAGGCCGCCAACTTACCCTGGAGGACCGTTCTTCAGTAAAGATTCAGAGTTCGCTGGGCTATGCCGGTATCGGGGCTATACCATTTTATCCAGAGGAGTTTTCAGCAGCGGAACGGAGTTCGGTCCAGAGAACGCCGCTGATCACCAGCGTTCCGCCGATCCAGTGCCAGAGATCGAAGGATTCATCTAATATCCAGACGCCAAGCAGTGCCGCCAGCACGGGTTCCAAGGCAAAGATCAGCGCGGCACGTACGGGAGTGGTCCGACGTTGATAGTAGGTTTGAATGCCTGTTGCAACAACTGATGCCAGCAGGGCAGTATACAGTAGTGCACCAATTGCTTGCCACGAGATGGAATGAAGAGAAGGGAGGGATTCAAGGAAGAAAGCAAGAGCTATTCCCAGCACAGCTGTGACGCCAAACTGTACAATGACCAGTTGCCCGGTGACTGACCAGATATGATGCGCTGCGACAGACCGGGTGAACACGTCTACATAGACAATGTACAATGCCCATCCTGCTGCGCTCAGCAGGGTCAGACCGTCTCCGATATTAAAGGCTGCGGCCGGACGTACAAAGATGAGAAGCCCTGCGAAGACAATGGCAACGCTGATGATGTGATGGATGGACAGGCGTTTTCGTTCGATCAGCCAGTAGGCGAAGGGAGTAAAGACAACCAGAGCACCGGTGATAAAGGCGGAATTCCCAACGCTGGTGAAGAGCAACCCCAGTGTCTGGAGATAGAAGCCGAAGCCAAACAGGATGCCCAACACTACGCCCTGCCGAAATCGATTCCGGGACAATGAGGACAGAGAAGAGCGCCACACGAAAGTACTGGCAAGGAAAGCGAGGGTAAAACGGACAGCGGTAAAGGTCAACGGCGGGATTTCCTGCAGTGCCAGCTTAATCAAAGCGAACGTACCGCTCCAGATAATGGTAATGAAAAGCAGCCAGGCATCTGCGATAGTTGCTGCAGAGAGTCGTTTCATCGGTTTCTTCGGTTTTTGCAAAGCCTGCAAGACGGATAACTTCCTGCTTTCTCACAGATGGACCTGTTGTGATCACCAACCTGAACCGTCCATCGTCACCAAAGATGGTCAGGTATATGCCAGCTTGCTGATGTAATTAAGATACCTTTGCTTTTCTATCGGTTGTCTGGAGATGTTCGTCAACCGTATTATAGGATCGGAGCGCGGAGTGGAAACGTGAATGAGAGTGCGTCGAGTTATTGTCTGGCTCATTCTGGTGGGATTGATCCCTGTGTATGCGCGTTTGCCGATTGCAGGATTTATTCCCAACGATGGACGGTATCCTGACACCGTGCTGTTCTGGAGTCGCTTGCCCGATGCGTGGCTCTGGGTGACAACCCGGGGCTTGCTGTTTGATTATTACTCCGTGGATTCAACAGGAACGACCGGAGCAGTTGTTTTTCTCCAGTATTCCCTTCCGTTGCCTGTCGTCACGCCGCAATCGCCGTTACCGGTACGGTGGACCGTTGTGCGAAATGCAAAGCCGTTTTATTGCCAGCCGTACTCGGAGTTGTGGTTGCGCAGCGAGACGGGAGCAACACAGTTGCACCTTTGGATTGACCGGGGTCGCCTCCATTATGAATGGCTGGGGACAGTGCCATCCGTATTGTGGATTGTGGATGGGGCGGATACGCTGAGGGCACGGAAAACATCGCTGGAAATTCAAACAAAGACCGGCGTTGTTTATCACGAGCGTCTCCAGGTTGTTTTACCGGTACTGACTCGATCGGTTCCGGCAGAGTTTGCAACGGTGCAGGATTCGATTGTGACGATCTCGCCTGAGCTGCCAGTCCCGTCGTGGGTGGATCCGGTGGTGCGGAGTACCTTCTTTGGTGGTAGCGGTGATGACGTCATTACCGATGGAGCTGTGTTGCCCAACGGGAATATCATAGTTGTTGGCAGCACTGCTTCGCCAGACTTGCCTTCACACCGGGGGGGGTATGATACCACTTTTGCACCGCCAACGGATGCCTTCCTTGCGGTGTTGTCGCCAACGTTGCGATTAGTCGCTTTCACTTTGATTGGTGGCAGTGGCGATGAAGCAGCAACTGCTGTAGCAGTGCGGAATGGGAAGGTCTGGATTACGGGAAAAACCAGCTCACAGGATTTTCCAACAGTGTCTGCATTTCAACCCGATTATGGTGGTGGGCAGACCGATGCGTTTGTAGCGGTATTCGACACCGTCCTGACGACCCTGCATTATGCTTCTTACATCGGTGGTGCAGGAACGGATGTTGGCAAGGCAATTGCCAGCGGTGACGGGATGGAAATTGTAGTGCTGGAAACCCTTTCCGATGATCTTCCCGTAAGCTCCACGGCAGTGTTCGATCACTTGCAGGGAGCGACGGATTTTTATTGTATTGCGCTGGATACCCTGTACCATCCGCTGTGGCAAAGCTACTTCGGTGGAAGCGGTTCCGACGTTGCGATCGCAGCGATGGTTCTGGATGGAATGCTCTGGGTTGCTGGCAAGACGTCTTCGGCAGATTTTCCTGTGGTGAATGCTTTGCAACCATCGTTGCACGGTCCATTCGATGCCTTTGTGTCGGCAATCACATTGCCGGATTTTACGCTTCGCTTTTCCAGTTTCCTGGGCGGTCGCCTGACAGATTACGCCATAGCGCTCGCTCCGGCTGCTGCTGGTATCGCCCTCTGCGGAGTGACCAATTCCGATGATTTTCCTGTCACCGTCGGCGCCGTAGACTCAAACTACCAGGGAGGAGATGATATCTGGATAGCAGTACTCAATTTCCGTGACTCGCTGGAGCTTCAGGCAGCAACCTACGTTGGAACCCAGGGATGGGAACAGCCAGTGGCACTGCTGGCACTTGAGGATTCCACGTTCTTTCTGGCTGGCTGGACCAGCTCTGCACAATTCCCCACGACCCCGGATGCGGATCAGCCGGAATCCGGGGGGGATCTGGATGCCATCGTGTTGCAGTTGGATTTTTCATTGTCCCGACTGCTCTATGCTTCGTATTTCGGCGGAATTGGTCGGGACGAGCCGACGGTGCTGCGTCAGTTGCCGTCAGCAGCAATGCGATTTGTACTGGCAGGGACAACGACCTCTCCAGTACTTCCTGAAAGTGCCCGGGGAGCATATCCGCAGGCACAGGTGGTACCGGATGCCTTTGTGACGGTACTCCAGTATCCACTTCGCCTGCTGGCGCCTGATACGCTTGTTGCTCGATGTCCCGGCGATTCGATTCGATTTCAATGGCGTGCTACTGCCCATCTGGATTCTTTTGCTCTCTGGCTTGCTTCACCGCAGCATCAGTTTCCGATAGGTGTGGTGGCGGCACGTGATACCACTTTTCAGTGGATATTGCCAGAGCGGTCAACAGAAGACACGCTGTTTGCTGTTGTTGCCACCTCTACGGATGGATCTGTCCTCTATGACCGTTCGGAAGGAGCGATCGTGTGGTATCAGCCACCGCAGATTAGCCGGCATCCAGAGGATGTGACGGTCTGTCCGGGCAGCGATGTACTGTTTGAAGCAGAAGGCGGAGGCTATCCGCTGCCGGAGCGAGTGTGGGAGCGGAGTACGGACGGAGGGAAGTCCTGGACGCCGCTGCCGTACGAGCGCCGATACCAGTTATTTTTGCCAACCGTTGGACAATCACAGCAGAATGCCCTGTTTCGGTTGCGCTTGAGTAATGTTTGTGGCGTCGCGGTAAGTGAGCCAGCGCGGCTTCGGTTGCGACCAGCGCCACAAATTGCGGTGCATCCTGTGACCCAGAGCGTATGTCCCAATGACTCTGCGGTTTTCTATGCTTCTGCCTATCCTTACGACTCTGTTCGGTGGCAGCGGAGTGATGATGGAGGGTATACGTGGCAATTGTTGCCGGGGACAACAGAAGAATTTCTGGTGATTCGCCGGGCAGATACGGTGTCACCATCGGCGCTGTTTCGAGCGATATTTTTCTATCAGGAGTGTTCGACAGCAACTCGCGGCGCTTCCGTGCGGAAGGCGGCGTCGCCGAAAGTGATTACACTGTCGACTTCTCCCACGGTCTGTCCTGGAGAAGAAATAACCCTGTTTGTCCGGGCGGAAGATGCCTTAGCATATCGGTGGCAATGGCGGGATCGTCAGGATCGGCCGTGGCAACCGGTGTACTATCAAGCCTCACCAACACTTCGGACAACCACAAGCGGCGATCCGGGGGATACCCTGTGGTATCGTGCTTTGCTAATCGGAGAATGCGATACCATCGTGACTCCAGCGATCCCTGTGTTTCTTTTGCCCGAAGTTCCTTTGCAAACGTTCCCTTCAGTGATAGAGTTTGGCACGCTAAGTGAGTGTGCTCCACAGACGACCCAGAGCATCCAGATTGTCAATCCTGACACGGTTGCCCATACCATTGTTGCCGCCGATGCTTCCGATGCTTTTGCCATTCAGACCCCTTTGCCGATCCTGCTACCACCCGGTGCAGCGACAACCGTAACGATTCGATTTGCTCCCTACCAACAGGGCGTTTTTGCCGATACCCTCAAATTGCGGTATACGCCGTGTCAATATGCCATTCCGATCGCAGTGAGCGGAAACAAATTACAGCCTTTTACAACGGATCTCGCAGTGGTGGATTACGGTGTCCACACTCTCTGCCGATTTCCGCTTGATACGGCTGTACAGTTACAGAATCGGTCGCCGACCGATACGTTGTGGATTCATCAATGGACGGTACCAGCGCCGTTTGTGCTATCAACTTCTCTGCCTCCATTTTTAGCGCCTCAGGAAACGTTTATTGCCCGCATCGTTTGCCAGCCTGCTTTGGATGGGGAGTTTCGGGCTGCTCTGTCGGTGGCATATTCCGTTCGAGGCTGCGTTGATACGATGAAAATTCCGCTCCTGGCAGCCGCGCGTGTCCCGTCCCTTGGTGTTCCCGAACTCCAACTGGATTCTCTTCGCGTGTGCCGTCCCCAGCTTGATACCACATTGTGGATAAGCAACCGTACAGCGGATACGTTGTTCCTTACGGTGGGTCAAC
Source organism: Candidatus Kapaibacterium sp. (assembly GCA_026996895.1). GTDB lineage: Bacteria > Bacteroidota > Ignavibacteria > Kapaibacteriales > WFXC01 > WFXC01. Next base: position 85,021 of record JALWJX010000082.1, on the reverse strand, counting down.
TTCCTGCGTGGATGGACGGTGATTTAGCTGCTTCGACGCTCTTGCCCTTTGATTCCGTAGCATTCCACATCCGGGGTATACCGCCGAAGGGTGAGTGGAGCGATACGCTATGGCTGACGTCCTTGCCCTGCGGAGAGCGCACGGGTGTTGCCGTAACCGGTTTCCGCCACTTTGATTCAGTTGCAGCGCCGACAGCGGTGTCATTGCCTGCTGTTCCAGTCGCAACTCGCCGCATCGATACCATTCGCATTGTGAATCGCGGGACAACGCCGCTGTGGGTGCAACAGGCACATTTTCAGGCTGCTACCCTGTTCCGAATTGTGTGGATGAAGCCGTTATTGCCTGATACACTGAGACCGGGTGAGGCGCTGGAACTGGCAGTTGAATTTTTTGCTCTGGATACACTCCATACCGATACCCTGCAGGTGCGTTTGTTGGGACTATGTCCTTTCATAGTCACATTTCCCGTGATTGGACAGGCGCAGCGAACAGCCGTTGCCCGCTGGAGTATTGTGCCGTTCGAAGGAGCACCGGGCGATACAGTATGGTTGGAGATTCGAGGGGTTTTGGAGCCGATACTGCAACAATTGCAGCCGCAGCAATATGTCATTTTTGCCCGATGGAATGCTACGGTTCTTACCCCTTTAGATCCTGCGTTGCGCACTTTGCCGCAGACGGGCTGGCATACGGTTGCTATTCCGCAGTCTTATAGTGACCAGTCTGCTGATGTCCTTGTATCGCTTCCCTTGCTAGTGGGATTGGGTGATATGGAGTATTCGCCCGTCTGGATCGACAGCGTGCGCTGGCTCTTTCCGGATGGTTTCAGCTATGTTTTGCCGCAGCACTATCAACCGGGGACGTTTCATCTTCGTATCTACAAAGAAGGGGCGCCGCAACTGCTCAACCCTACTACCGGGAGTTTAAGCGTTACGATTGCGCCTAATCCACTGACAGATCAAGCAATGATTCAGTTAGCGGGAGTTCGGTCACCTTCGAACTTTCGGATTCAAATTTACTCTGCTCTTGGACAGTTGATCCTTACCCTTGTTCCGCCGTTGTCTGCATTTGAGTATGATCCCACCACCGGAAGCTGGCACAGTACATTGGTTCTCCACCGTGCTCAGCTTGGGCATAGCGGCACCTTTTTCCTCCGCTGCTCCGACGGTGTGTGGACAGTAACCCGGCTGATCGGGGTGAAGTAAAAACAGATATTATTGTCTTATTTGCAATAATCCCTGAAGATGGACGTATGTTTTCTTTTTTAAATGGTAGGCGCAAGGTTAAGAAAGGATGCAACGTTGAGGTGGGAGGAAAGTAAATGGTGTCGCGTCTCCTGTGGTCCTGGGAAATTGCTCCTGGTGGAGCGAGAGAGCAATTCAATGGTCAATGTTGAGCAACTGATGAGGAGAGTTCAATGGGATGGTCGCGTATCATTGCCTGGCTGAGCATCCGGAAGATTTTTCGTTGGATCTTTATTCCTGGTGTTCTGACCGTTGCTGCCCTGCTCCTCATAGTCGCCGTGAGAAGTAATTCAAAAGCATTACAGGTGCCACGAGAAAATCTGGCGGTTATTCGAGCTTTAGTGCCACTGGCAGAGCTTCAGCGTTCCTTCCAGCTCCATCGGGGATTAGCAAGCCAGTATTTGAACGGCAATCAAACGGTGATTGCTCAGCTCCGTTCTGTCGAGCAGCAAACAGATTCGTTAATCCAGTCAGTGCACCGGGTGATTATGGTAGATGCGATGTTTCAGCAAGCAGTAGAGGCGCAGAGTCTGCTACGATCCATCGAGCAGCGGTGGCAGCAGTTGAAGGGGGAATGGCGACAGCATACAGCGGCAGAGGATTTTCAGTATCATTCGAGGTTGGTTGCAACGACACTGGAGCTGGAAAACAGTTTGCTGCGGAAAAGTAAATTTTCCGATGAATGGATGACGTTGATGGTGTTGCAGTACCAGCATGTGCCAGTCTTAACAGAGGCATTGGGACAATTACGTGGATTGGGCAGCGGGCTTCTTGCACGGGCTCAAAAGCAGTTAGCTGAGATAGAACGGGTTCAGATGCGCCAATTACTTCATCAGGCGCTCCAGTACAGAGACCATATTGATCAACTGCTGCAACGGTATAAACCCTCGGAGGGGTCCATACAGCGCTTTACTGCACAACTCCGGATGTTGTTGCCACAGGCTATGGAGTTTTTGTCAGAGGTAGAAAATATCTTCCTTGAGAGCGCTTTGCTACAGGGGGATCCTCAGCAATTTTTCCAGCGAGCTACGAAGGTAATTGATCAGTTCTATCAGTGGAATGCGCAGGTTACGCAGTTTGCTGTCGAGAAGATAGAGCAACAGTATCATTCTGAACAGCAGTTTGTTTATGCAACTGTTGGACTGGCTGGATTATTGGTTATCGCACTCATTATCATCAGTCTGGCTGGAAGCTCTGTTGTTGTGGAAGGTGTGACGGGAATTGTCCAGTCAGTGCGATCGCTGCAACAGGGGGAACTTCAGCGACGGAAGCTTCAGGCCATTGCCACAATGAAGAACGAGATTGGAGAGTTAGCGCACGTATTGCTGGAAGTAGGAGAACGATTGATCGGTATGCAACAGGAGTTGCGCCAGGTGAACCAGAAGTTGCTGGAGTATGCCCAGGTGGTTGGCGAAGTGTTGCGGCAAATGGCACAGGGCAATCTGAGCGTTCATTTACGTACGGCGACGGATGCGCCACCGGTCATTCAGCAAATACAGGAAGAGGTTCAAAAATTGTTAGGGGCGTGGAATGAGCTTATAGGGAAGCTGCGGGCAACGGCGGAAAATGTAGCATCGGCGGCAAAGCAAATGGACTCGACTACGAAACAACTGGCAGCAACGGCACAGGAGCAGTCATCTCAGAGTACGGAGATTGCCGCGGCAGTGGAGCAAATGAGTCGGTCGATTGCAGAGACTTCGCGTAATGTCCACCATGTTGGAGATGCTTCTCGCCAGGCAGCCAATGTTGCAGAGAACGGCAGAACAGTACTTCAACAGGTGCTGCAGCAAATGCAACAAATTGCCCAGCGGGTTGAGACTGCAACCGATCAGCTAAGCGCATTGCAGCAGGCAGCAGAGCAAATCCAGGTTATTACGGCCGTTATTACGGAAATTGCAGACCAGACGAATCTGCTGGCACTCAATGCAGCCATCGAAGCAGCGCGTGCTGGCGATGCCGGTCGTGGCTTTGCCGTTGTTGCTGATGAAGTACGTAAATTGGCAGAGCGTACCGGTACGTCGGCACAAGAGATCGCAGAGATTATTCAGCGATTGCACCAATCAACAATGGATACCGTTGACGCTATGCAGGAGGTGAGCAAAACGGTTGATGAAGGAATGAGCCACACCAGTCGGGCACAGCAGGCGCTGGAGGAAATTGTCCAATCTTCGGAAACCGTTGAGCAGATGCTATTGCAAATTGTTGCCGCTATGGAGCAGGAAGCCGTGACCAGTCAGCGGATGGCAGAGAATGTTTCGGCGATGGTTGACGCTGTTTCTCAGAGCGCTGACGGCATCACCGAGCTGGCAAAAACAGCAAAACATCTGTCGCAACTTGCGGCTGATTTGCAGCAACTATTGCATCGATTTCAACTGGAACATCGTTCCCCGGTGCTGGCTGCTCTTCCGGACTCAGCGCATCCGAAACAGTTTAATGCAGAAACTTAATATAGAAAGCCCAGAAAGGTGGCTGAGGGAGGTGAAGTTTTAACAAGGGTGCAAAGGAGGAAATGGTGATTACAAACGTGTTGTAGTATTGCTTTGCTATTCGGAGTTCGCCTCGTGCGAAGGAACAGCAAAGTTCGGTTGGATCGGGATAGCGTTTTCGGTGTGCTCAGAAGTGCAATGATGTACCATCTGTTTCTGAGATATCCCATTGTTCCATTGATTCCTCTGTTTTAATGTGGTTCGGGCTCGAGGGAGAAAAGGCGTATCTTCTCTATCCCCTCGTTTTTGGCTTAAACGTGGTAATACCTTCCCTTCTGTTACTCAGAAGAGGTTCGGGTATGGCGGCGTGAAGAAAGAATCTGGCTCTCTCTGCAGATTAACTGTTACTTTCCTTCCTCGCCAGCAGTCTAAGAAAGAACAGTGCAGCAAATGCGCTGGCTTTGAAAGCAGAAAGGTTGAGACAATGTAATGGTTTCTATGCAGGTGGAGGAAATACAGAAGTTGTCGGATGAAGAATTGGTAAAGCGGTGTCAGGAAGAACTTCCGCTGCAGCAGAGAGCTTTTACCGAACTGGTAAAACGATATCAACGATACGCCTATCAGATTGCCCTGCGGTACGTAAAGAATCGAGAAGATGCTCAGGATATTGTGCAGGAAGCCTTCATCCGGGTGTATTTCCATATATCCGGGTTTCGGGGCGAGAGTAGCTTTAAAACCTGGCTAACGCGGATTGTGATCAATCTCAGTCTTACTTACCGTTTGGCACAGAATCGAAGGGCACGTTTTTTACTCAACACCGAGCACGAGCCGAATTTTCAGTTGATAGAGCAATCTCTGATGTCGCCACTTCAGGAACAGCAATTCTGGAGAATTCTGGGGGAAATTCTCCGCCGAATGCGACAGGAATATCGGAAAGCGTTTATTCTGCGATATTTTAAAAACCGCCCGCTCACTTATATCGCTCAAAAGCTCCGAACAACTTTAAATGGGGCAAAAATGAAAATTTCGCGTGCAAAGGCTCAGTTTCTCAGAATTTTCCAGCGTTTGTTTGAGTAACAACAACCTAACGAAGAAAATGCAATTGCAGCAACATCATAATGAAGTAACAAAGAACAGCGAGCCTGTAGAGCTGGAAATTTTACTCGAAAAAATTCAACACGCGGAAATAGCGCGGCTTTTTAGCGATTGGATTATTCAGAGTTGCAAAATCTTCATCGGCAATTGTTTTGCCGTTTTTACCAGGACTACGCAGCAGAGTCAGTTTTATAAATGGGAGATCGGAAAAAATGGAAAAATGGTTTGATGTGATTGTTCGGTCAACACAGGCTGCTTTGGCACAGTTGCTGATTTACGTTCCGAAGATAGCGGCTGCATTGCTGCTACTGTTGATTGCCTATGTTATCGCTAAAATTGCGCAGAAGATCGCAACTCGGATTGCTCAGGCAGTTGGAGCAGATCGAGTAGCGGAGAAAGCGGGGATCGAAAGCTTTCTTCGAACAGCAGGGTTTCGGCGAGCTTTAAGCTGGTATGTTGGGCGCCTTTTGTTCTGGATTATTCTGCTGTTGTTTTTGCTACCGATTTCTGATATTCTGAATTTGGGATTTTTTGCCGATGTAGTGGGACGAATTGTTTATTACCTTCCAAATCTTTTAGTTGCCCTGATAATTCTGGTGATTGGCTTTTGGGCGGCCCGCGTGTTAGGTGGATTGGCTGAAGGAGCAGCCGTTCGAATTGGAGCTGAGTATTCCAGAGCCGTCGGTGCGATTGTTCGGGGATTGATCATCCTTGTGACTCTCATTATTACACTTTCCCAGCTCAATATTGCCGCTGATATTCTGGTTCTTGTGGTTGTTACATTACTGGCAAGTCTGGGTATTGCTTTTGCTTTGAGTATGGGATTGGGCAGCGTTGAGATTGTGAAGAACCTGTTAGCTGGCTACTACTTGCAAAGGCAGTTGAAACCTGGAACATCTATTCAGGTAGGGAACATCCGCGGGACACTGGTAGCAATTGGCACCTTAGTCTCTATGGTACAATCTGAGGAAGAAGGAAAAAACATTGTTTTGCCTAATGCACAATTTGTTCAACAAATGAAGGGATCAGTACAATGAAACGCTCTGGGGTGTTGCTTGCTTTAGTCTGCTTTATCAGCCTGTCCTTGACAGGTAGAGCACAGAATGTTTCAGTGACAGATTATCAGGTTCCCATTAGTTCTGCCCGGGCGCTGTGGGTAACCGGTTTTTGGAACTGGGCACAGACGGGAGATTCGGTCACGAGCAATCGTGCTGCGGTCGCTGCGAAACTCCGGTGGTTTTATTCTTCTCTGCCTTTCGCCTGGTTTATTGATTTTGATGGATCAGGAGGGAAGGAATTTGGCGAGTGGACACACGGCGCTTTTCTGCGAGCCAGTATTCGAAAGTATATTTTGGCTGACTACGACTGGTTTGGATATGGACAGTTAAATCTCCATCATCAAAAAGGCTATGAAAGAATTGCATCGGATGTAACAGCAGGTACGGGATATGGACGCTTCATTGATGCCACCGCTCTTGCGAAGGCAGTACGGATCGAAGAGCAGTTGCTGAAAGAAGAGTTGCTGACCGATCCTTTACCTAAGGAAACGATGATTCGCATTGCAAATATCATCGAGCGGGAGGCAGAGTACCGGGATAAGTATAAAGAAGTCTATGAAGTATACTGGTTGAAAGACATTGAGCAGGAACTGGAAAAGTCTGGTAAGCTTAAAGGACAGAAGCTCAGTGCTATTGGGGTTTTTCGCGTCCGGCAGGTATTGTTCGGATTAAATCAAATTGTTAATCCCCGATATTTCGGTTGGGACTTATCCTTGGGTGTAAATATGGTCATAACCACGCCGGATACCACAGCTGCCGGAGCACCCCGATTTGCTCTGTCAGGACGGTTTTCTTATCCAATTGGCTGGCGGATGCAGGTCAATACGCTGGGCGAGTTGTATACTCCGATGGATTCCACCTTCTTCAAACATTTTGCTGCGCGGCTGACCCTGGATTACATTTATGAGCTGAGCAACCGAATTAATTTCATTCTGGGGTATACCCTTAATGCTGATGCAGCCGCTACCTCCGTTGTAACGCACTTTATCGATGCTTCCTTCCTGTATTATGTTGAGAGTAACGTTAGTATCGGTATCGGTGCGTCAACGAAGCTCACAACAGATCAGCCAAACCGATACACTTTTAACATCAACCTGCTATACAATCTGAACTGAGAATAGCCACTTTGCAGGATGCTTTGCTCAGCAGAGCATCCTGCTTTCCTCTGCCCAAAGGAGGATGACAATCCCTGACCCCCTGTATTTTTGCCCGGGTAAAGACCTATTTCTACAAGACACGCTGTTTGTGAGAATGAAGTACGCAATGGCAATATGCTGTGTCGCTGCTGGCAGCGGAATGCACGGGGATAACCTATGGGTTGTGCCTCTCTATGTCTAATTTAATTCGCTGTGTTAATGCGGTGCGTAGAGAAGCCGCTTTTGTTCTTGTCGAGTGTAATGAGCGTTCGGTGCGAATAGCAGATGTATAAAAGCGGCTTCTTTGCTTAGTTTGTATCGGTAATGTTAGCTCAGAGCATCCCTGCTGGAACCGCCAGACGAATATTTACTGGCATACGCACTGCTGCGCAGAGTAGAGCTTTTGAACCAGGGAGGCGCAGCGCTGGTAATGTCTATTTCCTTTTATTTATTTTCCGCCGTTGCTTGCTGTTGGAACGGGGCGTGCTTCACGCTGGAGCTGGATCAGGTACCGAACCTGCTGCTGTAACTGTTCCAGCGTTGACAGTTGCTGCTCCATTTTTGCCAGTCGCTTCCGGAGTTGCTGTGTTTCGGCAACTTGCTGTTGCAATGCCAGATTCTGTTGCCGCAATTGCTGGATTTGCTGCTGCTGTTCCTGGAGCATTGCGACCAGCACAGGAATGAGCGCTGCATAGTTAATACTCCACTGCTGCGAGCTGTCTGCTGGAACCCCCACCGCTTCCGGGAGAACCGCTGCCAGTTGCTGGGGATCAAAGCTGAAGCCGCTCTTGCCTGCAACATCGCGGTATCGAAGCGGTTGGAGTTGTGACAACAGCTCACTGGTTGCGCCAATGGGTTCAGTTGCACTCCACATCCGTGGATCTGCGTATGTCAGCCACGCGTTTGCTCGTGCCTGTCCCACGTTCGCTCGCGAGTCATTGGGCAACTCCAGTGCGTACGTCGGTGTTGCCGTGTTGATCCCGACACGGTAGGGCGTATCTCCAGGACCAATCAGGAACGCATAACTGGTTTCGATCGATGTGGAGTGTTCGGTATTGCCCCAGGCAAACGTACCCGTTGCATCCGGGAGCAGATGCAAATTCCGACCGCCGACCCACGCAGCCGCTCCTTCAGCAACCGTGTTTTCTCCAACCGCAACGGAAAATGCGCCACTGGCAATCGTGTTTTTACCAAAAGCGACGGTGTAAGCGCCGACCTGAGCATCGTTCCACTGATCTGCTGTCACCGATCCTGCTCGCAATGCCGCTTTGCGCGGATTCCAGATGAACGCCGTCTTTGCTCCTTCTGGCATCGTTGCGCCCTTGCCGAATTCTCCAGAGGCGTACATCATTCCATCGCCTTCAATGTGCAGCCGATATTGCGGATCTAAGGATCCGATTCCAACGTTTCCGGTGGTCGTGATTCGCACCCGTTCTACGCCGTTGGTATAGAACCGGATCATATTTGACTGACTCCAGATGCGCAGAGCACCGCCGCCAGGTTCCAGCCCAACGTACCCCATTACAGCAGAGGTGTGGGTCAGAAATTCAATACCGGAAAGACCAGCGGCATCCAGATTCTGGATTCGCATCACTGCCTGTCCGGGTGCATCTTCGACTGCCATTAACCGGGCAGTTGGAGAGGTCGTCCCAACACCAACGTAGCCAGAGGCTAACACTCGCATCCGTTCCGCATTGTTGGTCCGAATCACCAGCGGTTGATTGTCAGTAGTTCCCAGGAAATTCGTTGTCGGATCAGTCCCGGCGTTTCCTGTCAGCGACCAGGCGTTCGATGCTGTAAAGGAACTGGCGCTGGTGGTGTAGACCACACCGTTAGCATCAACCGCCAAGATCGTTCCGGCGTTGCTCAGTGGTTGTAAACCTTCCAACCGCAGCGGGTTGCTGGGCGCAGCAACGTGTAAGGTGTGGCTCGGTGCATTGGTTCCAATCCCCACCCGTTGGTTGGCATCGATCCGCATCGCCTCAGTGTTGTTCGTTCGGATCACTACCGGCTGCGCATTGACCGATCCGAGAAATTCACTTCCAGTGAGCGTGTTGCCGCTGAGTGCCCAAGCGTTGTTGGCAACAAAAGTCGAGGCACTGGTCGAGACCACGACCCCATTGGCGTCGATGGCTAACAGGGTCGAAGCACTGGCAGTAGTTTGCACGCCTTCCAACCGCAGTGGGTTGCTCGTTGCTTTGACGTGCAACGTGTTGGTCGGCGTGCTGATGCCAATGCCGACATTGCCGGTCGTGGAGATCCGCATCCGTTCAAGGTTGTTGGTGCGAATCACCAGTGGTTGATTGTCGGTAGTTCCCAGGAAATTCGTTGTCGGATCAGTCCCGGCGTTTCCTGTCAGCGACCAGGCGTTCGATGCTGTAAAGGAACTGGCGCTGGTGGTGTAGACCACACCGTTAGCATCAACCGCCAAGATCGTTCCGGCATTGCTCAATGACTGCAACCCTTCCAGACGCAACGGATTGCTGGGCGCAGCAACGTGCAGGGTGTGGCTCGGTGCGTTCGTTCCAATCCCCACCCGTTGATTGGCATCGATCCGCATCGCCTCAGTGTTGTTCGTCCGGATCACTACCGGCTGGGCATTGACTGATCCGAGGAACTCACTGCCAGTGAGCGTGTTGCCGCTGAGTGCCCAAGCGTTGTTGGCAACAAAAGTCGAGGCACTGGTCGAGACCACGACCCCATTGACATCGATGGCTAACAGGGTCGAAGCGCTGGCAGTAGTCTGCACGCCTTCCAACCGCAGTGGGTTGCTCGTTGCTTTGACGTGCAACGTGTTCGTTGGGGTATTGGTTCCAATCCCGACCAGTCCGGATGCCAGAATCCGCATCCGTTCGGTGTTGTTCGTCCGAATCACCAGCGGTTGATTATCCGTCGTACCCAGAAAGTCGGTGTTTGGATCGGTTCCCGCATTCCCACTCAGTGCCCAGGCATTCGCAGCGGTGAAGGATGTTGCACTGGTGGTGTAGACAACGCCGTTGGCATCGACCGCTAAGATCGTTCCCGCATTGCTCAATGACTGCAACCCTTCCAGTCGCAGTGGGTTGCTGGGAGCAACGACGTGGAGTCGATTCGTTGGCGATAGCGTTCCAATGCCGACATTGCCCGTCCTCCCAACCACCATCCGGGTTCGGGTTGCCAGAGTTGCTTCGTCATTTGGATCCGACGGAGCACGAACTCGGAATTCCAAACCTGTACTGGTGTTGCCGGCAATCTCGGAGAGCCATTCAGCGTTGACCGTATACTGAAACCGTGGTTGTGCACTGCCACCCTGACCAACGATGCGGAATTTTGCATTGCCACCAGCGTTCCAGATGCGAACCAGCAGATCGCTGGCACTATTCGCCCGGATGTCAACTTTGGCACCTGGAGTTGTGGTTCCAATGCCAATGTCACCAGCAGCAGTAATTCGCATTCGTTCTACGCCATTAGTCTTGAACACCACGGGCTGGGCATTGAGCGATCCGAGGAACTCACTGCCAGTAAGGGTGTTGCCGCTGAGTGCCCAGGCATTCGCAGCGGTGAAGGATGTTGCACTGGTGGTGTAGACAACGCCGTTGGCATCGACCGCTAAGATGGTTCCGGCATTGCTCAATGACTGCAAGCCTTCCAGACGCAATGGATTGCTGGGCGCAGCAACGTGCAGGGTGTGGCTCGGTGCGTTCGTTCCAATCCCCACCCGTTGACTGGCATCGATCCGCATCGCCTCAGTGTTGTTCGTCCGGATCACTACCGGCTGGGCATTGACTGATCCGAGGAACTCACTGCCAGTGAGCGTGTTGCCGCTGAGTGCCCAAGCGTTGTTGGCAACAAAAGTCGAGGCACTGGTCGAGACCACGACCCCATTGACATCGATGGCTAACAGCGTCGTCGCATTAGCACTGCTCTGCACGCCCTCTAACCGCAACGGGTCACTCGTTGCTTTGACGTGCAACGTATGACTCGGTGTGCTGGTTCCGATGCCGACCAGTCCGGATGCCAGAATCCGCATCCGTTCGGTGTTGTTCGTCCGAATCACCAGCGGTTGGTTGTCCGTCGTGCCCAGAAAGTCGGTGTTTGGATCAGTCCCGGCGTTTCCTGTGAGCGACCAGGCATTGGCAGCGGTGAAGGATGTTGCACTGGTCGTGTACACCACGCCATTGGCATCAATGGCTAAGATTGTCCCCGCATTGCTCAGAGGTTGCAAGCCTTCCAACCGCAGCGGGTTGCTGGGCGCAGCAACGTGTAAGGTGTGGCTCGGTGCATTGGTTCCAATCCCCACCCGTTGGTTGGCATCGATCCGCATCGCCTCGGTGTTGTTGGTCCGGATCACCACCGGCTGCGCATTGACCGATCCGAGGAACTCACTGCCAGTGAGGGTGTTGCCGCTGAGTGCCCAAGCGTTGTTGGCAACAAAGGTCGAGGCGCTGGTCGATACTACCACTCCACTGGCGTCGATGGCTAACAGGGTCGTCGCATTAGCACTGCTCTGCACGCCCTCTAACCGCAACGGATCACTGGTCGCTTTGACGTGCAAGGTGTTGGTCGGCGTGCTGATGCCAATGCCGACGTTGCCGATGGTGGAAATCCGCATCCGCTCAAGGTTGTTAATGCGAATCACCAACGGTTGATTATCCGTAGTACCCAAGAAGTTGATTGCTGGATCGGTTCCGGCATTCCCTGTCAGTGCCCAGGCGTTAGCAGCAGCAAACGCACTGGCACTGGTGGTGTACACAACACCGTTGGCATCAACCGCTAAGATTGTCCCCGCATTGCTCAGTGGTTGCAAGCCTTCTAATCGCAATGGATATGTCCACGTTCCAGCGGTGACATGCAGAGCAGCAGTAGGATTAACGACATTGATCCCAACGCGGTAGTTGTTCCCGTAGGGACCGATGAGGAAGGCGTCGGAGGCGGTGATAGCAGAAGTTGCCGTTGCATAGCCCCAGACAAAGGTGTGATCGGCGGTGGGCGACAGATACATGTATGCTCCTCCAGCCCAGGAAACGTCACCTGCTGCAGTATTGAAAGCTCCACCTGATACGGTACTGGTATTGCCACTAGCAGTGTTGTTTGTACCGCCGCCCACAGTACTTCCTGCACCGCTGGCAATGTTGCTATAACCGCCACCCACAGTGCTCACATCACCACTGGCAATATTGTTGTCACCGCCACCCACAGCACTCACGCCACCACTGGCAGTATTATTCTCGCCACCAGCAACGGTGCTGCCCGGGCCGCTGGCGGTATTCCCGTAACCTCCTCCCACAGTACCCCTATCGCCACTGGCAGTGTTGCTATAACCGCCGCCAACAGTGCTCCGGAGTCCACTGGCAATGTTAAGTTCACCGCCACCCACGGTGCTCGAGGTACTGCTGGCAGTGTTTCCATAGCCGCCACCTACGGTTGCATACTGAGCATCGATAGCTCCTCCGCTATTGTTTCCCACTTGATTTCCCACGCCGCCTCCGATAACACCATAATTGTCGGTGACTTTGTTCGATAATCCAGTGCTACCCCCACCGCTGATAACAGCTCCAACTACGCCACTGGAGATACTGTTCAATCCGTAGCCGCCCAGAATATTTGGGGATCCGACAGTTGGCTCTATGCGCAATGCCTGTGCGTTATTAACTTTGATAATCAGTGGCTGATTGTCCGTGGTGCCTAAGAAGTTGCTCGCTGGGTTGGTTCCAGCGTTGCCAGTGAGCGACCAGGCATTGGCAGCAGCAAGAGCGCTAGCGCTGGTGGTGTACACGATCCCCGCAGCGTCCGAAACCAGGACCGTCGCAGTAGCACTGGTGGTTTGCAACCCTTCCAGTCGTAACGGATCGATGGTCGCTTTAACGTGCAAGGTGTTCGTTGGTGTGCTGGTGCCGATCCCAACCTGCTGATCAACGTCGATCCGCATCGCTTCAATTCCACTGGTCTTGAACACCACCGGCTGGGCATTGACTGATCCGAGGAACTCACTGCCAGTGAGCGTGTTGCCGCTGAGTGCCCAGGCGTTGTTGGCAACAAAAGTCGAGGCACTGGTCGAGACCACGACCCCATTGGCGTCGATGGCTAACAGGGTCGAAGCACTGGCAGTAGTTTGCACGCCTTCCAACCGCAGTGGGTTGCTCGTTGCTTTGACGTGCAACGTGTTGGTCGGCGTGCTGATGCCAATGCCGACATTGCCGGTCGTGGAGATCCGCATCCGTTCAAGGTTGTTGGTGCGAATCACCAGTGGTTGATTGTCCGTTGTACCCAAGAAGTTAATTGCTGGATCAGTCCCGGCATTCCCTGTCAGCGTCCAGGCATTGGCAGCAGCAAAAGCACTGGCACTGGTGGTGTAGACAACGCCGTTGGCATCGACCGCTAAGATCGTTCCGGCGTTGCTCAGTGGCTGCAATCCTTCCAGTCGCAATGGATACGTCCACGTTCCAGCGGTGACATGCAGAGCAGCAGTAGGATTAACGACATTGATCCCAACGCGGTAGTTGTTCCCGTAGGGACCGATGAGGAAGGCGTCGGAGGCGGTGATAGCAGAAGTTGCCGTTGCATAGCCCCAGACAAAGGTATGGTTGGCCGAGGTACTCAAATACATCGCTCTTCCTCCTGCATAGGTATAATCACCCAGGGCAGAGTTGTTGAGACCTCCAGGTATGGTACTATAGGCTCCACCTGCTGTATTGCCCCGTCCACCACCAACAACGCTGCCACCTCCGCTGGCAATGTTTGTCCATCCTCCGCTCACAGTGCTCCAATCGCCACCTGTTATATTAGCACTGCCTCCTCCAATGGTACTATATTGACCACTGGCAGTATTTTGCAGACCTCCTCCAATGGTACTATATTGACCACTGGCAGTATTTTGCAGACCTCCTCCAATGGTACTATATTGACCACTGGCAGTATTTTGCAGACCTCCTCCAATGGTACTATAAGCAACGTTGGCATTGTTGTTTTTCCCACCACTGACTGTGCTATACTCGCTGCTGGCAATATTATCAGCACCTCCCCCAATAGTGGTTCCCCATCCGATGGCATTGTTGTTATATCCTCCACCAATCGTACTCCGGGCAGCACTGGCAGTGTTGTTCCATCCACCGCTAATAGTGCTGCCTAAACCGCTGGCAGTATTTCCGTAGCCTCCTCCGACCGTGGCGTACTGTGCATCGGTTACATCAGCGTTATTGTTCCCAGCTTGATTTGAAACTCCTCCGCTTACTGTACTGAAGTTGTCTGTGACTTTATTTTCATTGTTTCCATATCCACCACCGCTAATAACAGCTCCATAGACGCCCGCAGTGACGATGTTGGAAGTTCCCACGATGATATTGATCGTTTGGTTCGTTGGTTCAATTCGCACAGCTTGCAGATTATTGACTCTGATCACCAACGGTTGATTGTCAGTAGTGCCCAGGAAATTCGTTGTCGGATCAGTGCCGGCATTTCCTGTCAGCGACCAGGCGTTAGCAGCAGCAAAGGCACTGGCACTGGTGGTGTAGACAACACCGTTGGCATCCACGGCTAAGATCGTTCCCGCATTGCTCAATGACTGCAACCCTTCCAGTCGCAACGGATTGCTGGGCGCAGCAACGTGCAGGGTGTGGCTCGGTGCGTTCGTTCCAATTCCCACCCGTTGATTGGCATCGATCCGCATCGCCTCGGTGTTGTTCGTTCGGATCACTACCGGCTGGGCATTGACTGATCCGAGGAACTCACTGCCAGTGAGCGTGTTGCCGCTGAGTGCCCAAGCGTTGTTGGCAACAAAAGTCGAGGCACTGGTCGAGACCACGACCCCATTGGCGTCGATGGCTAACAGGGTCGAAGCGCTGGCAGTAGTTTGCACGCCTTCCAACCGCAGTGGGTTGCTCGTTGCTTTGACGTGCAACGTGTTCGTTGGGGTATTGGTTCCGATCCCGACCAAACCGGATGCCAGAATCCGCATCCGCTCGGTGTTGTTCGTCCGAATCACCAGCGGTTGATTGTCCGTCGTACCCAGAAAGTCGGTGTTTGGATCAGTGCCGGCATTTCCTGTCAGCGACCAGGCGTTCGATGCCGTAAAGGAACTGGCACTGGTGGTGTAGACAACGCCGTTGGCATCGACCGCTAAGATTGTAGAAGCGTTGCTCAGAGACTGCAAGCCTTCCAGTCGCAGGGGATTGCTGGTTGCTTTAACGTGCAGGGTATTGGTCGGCGTAATGATGCCGATACCAACATTGCCGGTCGTGGAAATCCGCATTCGCTCCGCACCATTGGTCTTGAACACTACCGGCTGGAGATTCACAGATCCAAGAAACTCGCTCCCGGTGAGCGTGTTGCCACTGAGAGACCAGGCACTGTTGCTGACGTTTTGTATAGAAATCAGCGGGATCCATACCGTGCCGTTCCAGTATTCAAACTGCTGGGTATCAGTGTTGAAGATCAGCAGCCAGAGAGCAGGAGAGCTGATCGCATTCCGTTGTGCCGTTGTCATTCGTGGCACCAAGAACCCCTTCGATGTGGAGCGAAGCTCTAAGATTGCAGAAGGATCAGGGGTAAAAGTGCCGATTCCAACGCTGGGATTGCCCTGAGACCAGAGTAAGGGTGAAAAAATCAACCAGATCAGAAGTATCAATTGGACTCTGTGTTTCATCACCAGACTTCCTTGATTTATTACCCAAAATATTTTGCCATTTTCAGTGCAGTGTGCGTAGGTTGCGCACAAAGTGCCAGATAGCGTTTGACAGCCCCCGTAACACCGCTATGATACACCGGAGCTATGGTATTCCAATTTCGATAATACCGTCGTTGCATAGCTGCCCGTGATTGACAATATTGCCGAGTACCTGGAATTGATTACCGCTGACGTTGTTCCAGAGGAAAGCACCGGGATTGATCGTCACGTCCCGACGGACCCGCAACGGTGCATTGATGTACTTCGTTGGTGCATCAGAGATGACCAGATAGCCATAGCCGAGTCCGCCGTTTGGAGGCATATCGACCGTTTTGCTGTTGCCGTAGAATTCCACCGTACTGCTGGTGGCTAAGGTGTAAGTGGTGTAACCGGCGAAGGCTGCACCGAAGTTGTTGCTCCCCCCTATGCGGACAGATGCGTCGGTAGCCAGAACAAAATTTCCGCTGGCGCTAACATTGGGCATTGTGACCGTTGTGACGTCTAATTCGCCCTGGAGGATTTCTAAGTCCCGGGTGACCTGGATGGTTCGGTCTACCGTTACGCGATTGTTGCCGGCAGGTCCTGTGTTGTCGACCCGAAATGTTGCGACGGTCGAAGGAAGAGCAGTACCGATCGTCTGGTTCGTTGTGCCATTGTAGACGTATGTTGCGGTTGTGGCGAAAACTCGATAGGTCGTCTGCACATTCCCTGCTGCCGCTGGGGCTGCCATAATGCCACTGGTCGAGCCAATCATCAGGGTGGATTGATCTTGGAGGACAAACCAATCACCGCTGATGATGTTATCCCGGAGTTCTAAGGTGCCGGTGTTGGTAGCTGAGGTGCCGACAGTAACGCCACCGATCGTGACGGAAAGATCCAACTGGATATGGTGGTTGCCGACACCATAACTGCCGCCGCCTATAACAGCAGAATCCGTGGCGGCGGCGGGATAAACGCCAGTTGCCACACTGGGTCCGACGTGGGTAGGACTATATGTCCACGAAGTGTGCTGACTCCACGGTCCGCTCTGGCGGCTGTAGAAAATTTGTCGGAAAATTTCATTGGCTAAGGTCCAATCTCCTTCCAGCAGTGAAGCGTCAAGGGTGGGCAACTGGAAGAAATTCTGTGATGGGTTAACGGTTGCAGCGTAGCCGACCCAGTTGCCACCGGGCGCCTCGTTGATTGGTCGCCATCGCCCTGCTTGCGCCAGATTCGCTTCACTGCCTGCAAGGTATGCAGCGCCATCCTGATAGTAGAACGTCCATTGTGCAGGATGGGTCATTGTGACGTTGGAAATCGACCAGTATCGTCGCAGAAAGTCTGTTGCACTCGACGGGAGTTGGAGATGCGCTCCATCGGCACGTTGCCCACGGGAGACCCGGATGCCGATCCTGCCATCGCTGCCGCCACTGCCGATAGCAACTTCAGCGGGAGTGTACGTATCACCACTTTCGGCTGATCCTATGGGGAAGAAGTAGGTCTTTCCCGCCGTAACGTTCCATACGACACGGCCGCTGGTGGTACTGGTGCGAATGTATCGGATTGGCGCACTGGCGTAGTCGATAATTGCCGTGGTGCTGGTGCTCAGCACATAGAGATTGGCTCCACTGCCCAGCGCCAGAATCTGTGGCTGGCTATTGCTGCCTTCGCGCAGATCAACCTGGTGGGAGACAGAAATGTCATCGAGCAGTTGCACAATGCCGCTGCCGGCACCGCGGTTCATCCGCAACGTTGCAAAGGTCGTTGTTCCCAGACTTCGCACCGTTTGCGACGTGGCACCACTACCTTCAAAGACAATCCCAGCCGTTGAGACAGCAGTGCCCGATCGCGTTTGTGTCCCATCCCATCTGCCTGCATTGTAGAAGTTCCCCTGAATGCGGAGATCGGAAGTTGGGGAAAAAGGGTAAACCGTGGCGTTCGCAGAACTGACCGATACGTGCCACAATGCGCCGTTGGGGACATCATAATCGAATCGCTGCAGTGTTGTCGTCCCTGCATCGCCAAATTGAACCGTGCCGCCGGAGACTGCAACGGTTGCTGCCTGAACATTGAAATCTGCCGGACGGCTGCTGCTTCCGGAGCTGTTTGCATTGCGCAAAATGATAGTCCCGCCGCCCATTGTGAAGGAAGAGCCGCTGGCACCGATATCAAAGGTTCCGAGGGAGCCGTTCGAGTGACCAACGGCACCGACGATCAGCGTGCCCCCCGTCTGGAGATAGTCTATTGTGTTGGTTCCCGTTGCCGTTTGGCGTGAAAAGCGTCCAGCAACAGTCACTGTTCCCTGATGGAGCTCGAATCGACTGCCGCCAGCATCCGTGTATTGCAGGGAATTATCGTTCTGGCTGCCGATATTGGCAAATCCAGTCGTGTTTACGATGAATTCGCCTCCGTCGAGGATCAAAGAGCTTCCAACGCCATTTTGCCCGATGATCATCGAAGCATCGCCCAGGATCTGGAGTGATCCGTTAGCGGCAATAGTTTCGTTGTAAGAAACGCTCACGCCATTGTCGAATGTCAACGTTCCCGTCGTTTGCTGCCACGTACCGGCGATGAAATCCATCGCAGAGCCTGAGCCCAGAGCGCTCAGCCCGACGTTCATCCGGCTTTCAACCCGGTTTGCCTTGCTTCCTTTGTCGAGAATGACCTGGTAGAATTGCACCGTCCCGCTGCCAGTGAGTGTTTGCGTTGCGGTCGTTTGAAATCGCAGGCGGGCACGATAGTTGTCGTTGTTCAGAATGGGTCGGAGAATCCATTGTCCATCGATTTGGGCATTGCCACGGAGCACAATTTGATGGTCGCGTCCCGTCGTCCCCGTTGAAGCAACGATCCACTTGCCATCAGCATTGATTTTAAGATCGCTGTCCAGGGTGACCGTGTGTGAGCTGCTGTGGATGATTTCTAAGGTGACCGTATTCACAGTGAGCGGCTGATAGACCCGCACATCGTTGTCGATTTTGACAACGTCGGAAGGAGCAGATTTCCGGAACCACCAGTGGTTAAGAGTAATTTCCCGAGTACCCCGGAGGACCTGCGTCGAAGGACCCGTACACAACAGGTATCCATCGCCGGGGACGATCTTACCGTGATTTTCCAGGTCGCCGTACAGCACGATTGCACTGGCATTTTCCTGTTTGATCCCCGCACTGGTTGCAATGGTAATGTCGCTGCCAGGGAGGACAACAAAAGCAGCATTGTTGGTCAGCAGCAATGCGCCGTTGGAAGGCGTTTGTCCCCAGATAACCGAAACGCTGATGAAAATTCCTATAGCACTGATCCACGCTCTTCGCATTCTTTGTTTATGTCTGGAGCTACTGTTCCAAAATCTCTACAAATGTAGCAAATAGCCGCAACCCTTGCAATACGTAAAATTACGTAATTTTCGCCGGGTGTTTTGAAGGGGTGGAATGCTCCTGCGCAGAGGACCGGATTTAACGAGGTAGAGGAGTGATCTCTGCGTTGCTCCGAACTCCAATGCGAGTGGATGGGAAGATGGCATCCCGGACCGGCAAATGGATAGAAATTCCCGATGTCGATTCGGGTTGAGTACACAGCACGTGCACATCCCACCAGCATTTTGTATTTTTGCACTTTCGCAGATCAGGTAGGCACACAGTGGTGGCGTGAAATAGTGAAATCCTGTTGGAGCATTTTGAGCGTCTGGAGCCTGGGGGTTGTACTTTTGCTGAGTTTTCATCGATGTACAGAACCGCCAGCGCCAGAAGAGCGGGGAAATCGGCGGCCAGAAACGTTTCTGGCGGTTGACTCAGTGCGAACCGAGCAGTCCAGCCAGGTCCACGTCTACTGGTACGGTGATGATCCCGATGGTCTGGTGATCGGCTTTCTGTTTTCCTGGGATTTTCGCCGCTGGTACTTTACCCGGCGGAATGATTCATTGTTCCAGTTGCGCTTACGCCGTCCCGACTCTACCTTCCGTTTCGCCGTTGCTGCTGTGGACAATTCGGTGGTATGGGAGCCGCCGGCAGACACCAGTATGCCGATTCCTTTTGACGATCGCGATGGTAATGGTCGATGGGATCCACCGGAAGAGGAATTCCGGGGATTGGAAGGAGCGGTCGATCTGTCACCCGCAGTGGTGGAATACCGGGTCGTGAACACGCCGCCGCAGATTTTCTGGGGACCAGATTCCACCCCTGCCGCAGCAGCCCTGATGCGTTTGCCTGATACGACATTCCCGGTGGCAACCTTCGTGTTTGCCGCTTACGATTTCGATGGAAACGAAACACTGGCTGCAATCGAATGGTCACTCAATGATAGCAGTGAGACTGCAGAATGGCACCGGATCCCACCGACGCAAACGATGCTGACGCTGCGGGCGGCAGATGGACTCCGCCTGAATGCTCCTAATGTCCTGTATATCCGCGCAGTGGACCGGGGGGGACTGCGGAGTGCTGTATTGCAGTATCCTCCTCCGGATGGAGTGTGGTATGTGAAGCAGCCTGCGGGTCCGATTTTGGTTGTCGAGGATTCTTTTGACAAACGTTCCCACCAGTTCTATCAGACGGCACTGGATACCATTGGCGGGGGGCGGTATGCGGGACGATACGAGTTTTTGAACATTCGGGAGCGTGGCAGCGACGGCTGGTATCGCAACCTGCCGCGGCTGCTGACCCCGATGTTTGTTGAAACCTTAAAACTTTTCGATGTTGTGCTCTGGTACGGCGACATTGGATTATCTCTGGATATTCCGCAAACGGTGTTGCCAGGCTATCTTGCCGCCGGTGGGAAGCTGATCTTTAGTGCCCCACTGCCGAATTTGCCAACGCTGCAGGAACGGCAGAAAATTCTGGACTTTGCACCGCTGGATAGTCTCTCTGCGCAGGAGCTCTTTTCCTCTCCGACCGTTTTTCGCCCCGGCGATACGTTGATGCGGACGGAGCAGGCGCTGCAGCGGTATCCCCGATTGGTCAAGGGGAGCGGGAATGTCGTTGGTATTCATCGATTATTCCCCACCGCTGCGGCTCGATCGCTGTATCTGTTGCCGCCAAAATCGGATTATGACGGTACTCCCCCGGTTATTATCCAGAGTACCGTTGATCAGCAATTTTTTCTGAATCTGCCGCTGTCCGCATTTCAGCGCAACGGGGGGGCTGCCCGGTTGCTGGAGCATATTCTGGTAGAGGAGTTTCAGGTGCCCTGATGATGCGAGGTCGGTTGATATGGTGGATCTTTGTTCTCAGCATCATAGGATGGTGCAGCGTTGCTGCTGCCCAGCAGTCTGGAGTGATCCGTGGTACGGTGCGAGACAAGCGTAGCGGCAAGCCCTTAGTGTCTGCGACGGTCCGGATCCCGGGGACGTACTACGGAGCGTTTTCCGATCCCCGTGGGCGTTTCCTGATCCGCAACGTTGAACCTGGAGAGTATACGCTGGAAGTGAGCTATGTGGGGTATAAAACGGTGAAGAAGACCGGCATCCGGATACGGGGGGGAGATACGGTGACAGTCGATATAGCGATGGAAGAAGCGACTATTTCTCTGGGGAAGGAAGTCGTCGTGATTGGCAAAAAGCCGTTGATCGATGTTGAAGAGACGCAAAGCATCCAGTTAATCGAGCGGGAGACCATTCGGCAAATGCCGGTGGAACAGATAGCTGAAGTCTTGACCTTGCAGCCGGGAATTATTGAGCAGAATCAGGAGATCCATATTCGGGGGAGCCGGGGGTATGAAACAGCTTATTTGCTGGATGGCGTATCGGTGCAGGATCCACTGGCGGGTACCGGTTTCGGATTACACTTAAGCGCCAGTGCTGTGGAGACAATGGAGATCATTACCGGGGGGATCAATCCAGAATTTGGGCAAACAACGGCGGGGGTGATCAATATCAAGACCCGGTCAGGAAGCAAAACGTATCGGGGCAACGTAGGACTTCGCCGGGGATATTTGATCCATCGCCGCAACCCATACGATCGGGACACCAATTCGCCGTTTATTACTGACATCTTCGAGTTCTCCATTGGTGGTCCGGAACCGTTGACAACGTACGTGTTGCCAGCGCTGGGTGTTCGTTTGCCAGGTAGCGCTACGTTCTTTGCTTCGTTATACCTGAATGCTTCCGACTACATTGTTCCTGCATTTGCCCGCACGACCGTTCGTTCCTCGATCCTTCCCCGCTGGCTTTCTTTGCGGCAGGAGAATATGGCGAATGCGTATGTGAAGCTGGAGTGGATGCCGACGCCGATGCAGCGGTTGAGTTATTCCCTCTACCAGAGCTGGCGGCTCAATCAGAATACCCGTTCGCTTCAGACGAATCTGGAGTATGTCCGCCCTGATCCGGGGTATCAATATCGGTTTCAGGGGCATTTCGACGGAGCTCTTACCTATGGCAACATTGCTCAATTCCAGAAAATAAGCTGGATGCATACGGTGTCGAAGCAATTGCTGTATGAGCTGCGGATTAGCAATTTCTACTCTCGCCTGAAGGTGGATGCAAATGGCCGGGATTATGATGCTTACGAACCACCAGCAGACATCCCCTCCATTCCGGCGCACTACTATGACACTGGCGACTCCCTGCATCTGGGCATTATCCCCGGTGATGGCTTCTATGATGTGGGCAATGGTTACATCTGGAACGACCACTTCGTCGATGAATGGACCATCCGGGGGGATGTGACATACTTTTTTGCAGAGAAAAATCGCATCAAAACGGGGCTTGAACTTCGATTTCAGGAGCTACAGCAAGCCAATATCTATGCGCCGTGGTATGAGCCGCTGGGGCTCAACAATGATGTGTTTCACGTTCATCCGATCCTTGGCGATTGGTATATCCAGCACAACATCACGTTTCGGGGATTGATCCTGAACTATGGCGTTCGACTTGATTTCTGGGCGCCCGGATCGGAAGTCGACGCAGCGATAGCAGATCCCGGACGCACCACTATTTCGCAGCAGCAGCGTCAGAATTATCTCCGCAAGACCATTGCCCTGTTTGGTCGACGGTGGAAAATCCGGCTCAATCCCCGGCTGGGTATTTCCCATCCGATTACGAATAACCAGACGCTCTTTTTTAGCTTCGGGCATTTCAGCAAATTGCCACGTCCTCAGTATGTCTATGCGAAGCTGATGCCACAGCAGGCGTATTCCACGTATCAGCGATTTGGCAACCCGGATCTGGATCCAGAAACCAGCATTGCGTATGAAATTGGCATTCGGACACAAATTACCTCCAATGATGTACTGACCGTGACCGCCTACTACAAAGACATTTTTGACTACGTTCAGACGCGGCGGGTGCGGACTGATAACCCACGTTTCGCCGGAGGGAGTTTCTTAACGTACGTCAATGCCGATTACGCCCGATCCAGGGGCATTGAGGTGGAGTTCAAAAAACGGATTGGCGATTGGTTTACGGGACAAATCTCCGCGTCGTATTCCGTGGTGACGGGGAAAAGCAATTCGGCGGATGAAGGCATTTTGATTGTTCGAGGTATCACCGATGAGCGGTTGGGCGAAGTGTTTTTGTCGTGGGATCGGCCGATCAATGTCAATGCGATAGCGATACTAACCAGCTCAGCGGAGCAGCCGTGGTTCGATCTTCCCTGGCTTGCGGATGTTTCGGTGTATACCCGATTTACCTATCGATCCGGTCTGCGGTACACGCCGTATGTGCCGGTCATAGATCCTGCAACGGGCGAGCAGGTGCGGCTACCAAATGGAAAGCCGGTGTATCAGCGGGACGAGAATCGGTATCTGGAAGCCCTGGGTGATCCGTGGTGGTGGCTGGATGTGACGATCAGTAAAGCCGTTGCGGTCGGACACACAAAAGTGCAGTTCCGATTGGAAGTGTTGAACGTGTTCGATCGAAAAAATTCCCAGATTCTCAATCCCGTTACCGGACGTGCATACGAATACGGCGATCCAACACCGGTGTCGTGGAATGATCCGCTGTATCCACAGTTGCAGCCCCCGCTGGATCCGTATCCTTTTAACCCGGCGCGGTATGCCTCGCGCCGAATGCTTCGGTTGGAAATGATGGTGGAGTTCTGATGCGGTTCGTTCTGGGTGTGTTGTTGGGAATGCTGCTGCTACCGGTCAAAGCGCAGTTGATCCCTTCGTTTGGTGAAGAACGGGTGGGGACAACGATCGGTGCGGCGTTGAAAATTCCGCTTTCCGCACGGGCTGCTGGTTTGAATGATGGCGTTGTCGCGTTAGCCAATGACGCATCGGTGGTGGTTGCCAATCCTGCAGGGTTGTTCCAGACTCGATCATTCGAGGCGTCATTCTCCGCTGCGCAGTGGCTGGCAGGTTCCCGCTTGATTGCTGCTTCGGCACTCTATCACGTGGGATCTGATGATGCGGTGGCGGTCAATGTAGCGCGGCTGGGCATCGATCCTCTTCGGGTGACCACAGAGGTGCAGCCATACGGAACGGGTGAGTGGTTCATCGTTGAACATATTCACGCTGGATTGTCCTATGCGCATCGCTTTACCGATCAGTTTTCGGCAGGGATAACGGTTGTGGGCGTATCCGAGCGGTTGGGCAAAGCAACACTCCAGGGCGTGTTGTTTGATCTGGGGACGTTGTATTACACAGGGCTGGCGCGCACCCGCATTGCGCTGGCAATTTCCAATTTCGGTACGCCGTTAAAACCACGGGGAACGGTGCCGCTGTACCCGCACGACTCCAGTTCGACGCTGCGAAGCTTTGCTCCTCCGACAAATTTCCGCTTTGGGGTTGCGACCGAGGTGCTTCAGGATTCACTGCAACGGTTGACTGCCACGGTGCAATTTGATCATCCGGCGGATCAGGCGGAACAGTATGTGATCGGTGGAGAGTATGCCCGGCAACTGTCGGTTGCAATGCCCTTTCAGATTCAGGTGCGGGCGGCGTATCGCATCAATGCTCCACTAACGCCGTGGACAGCGGGCGTGGGGCTCCAGATTCCACTCTTCACTGGATGGCGTATCCGGATTGACTACAGCCTGTTACCAACACGCTACTTTGGGATGCTCCATCGACTGAGTTTGGTGCTGCAACAATCACCGGAGGAGTGAAGATGCTCCGCTTCTGGGGACTGCTTGGCGTTACGATCCTGCTGTTGACGCACTGCCATGAAAAGCCGGTGCCACCGACAGCGCCGATCGACACAACGCAAACCGTCAATGATACGGTGTATACGCCGGTGCGTCCACCGTGGACCGGTTTTCGCCGTCCATCGGATGTGCTGGTTGGACGTGAACCTTTTATCTACGTGGCGGATACGGATAACGATCGCGTGGTGATGCTGGATTTAGCCGGTCGATGGTTGGGCACAGCCACGGGAATTAAACGGCCAGTCGCGCTGGCGCAGGATGGGCGATTCGATTTGCTGGTGTGCGGAGAGCTGGATACAGTGCTGAATGGAAAGCCTGTAACCGTTGGGGCGATCTACCGCATTGAGTTGCGTGCAGTAGCACATCAGATTGCAAAAGCACCAGTTCGGGTCGTTTACACAGAGTTGCAGAAACCGGCTCGCCGTTTTACGGGGATTACGGTGCTACCGGATAACTCGTATCTGGTGACCCGCACTGGACCATCGAACGTGTCGCCGGTCGATCCCGATGATGCCGTGATTCAGATCGGAGCGGATGATCAACTGATTTCTCCCGTCCCTGTTCTTCGCCCTGTCGGAACCGCGCTTAACTCGCTGCAGCAACCCAGCGGTATATCGGTGACCGGGCGGAATACGTACGACTTTGCCTTTACCCAGATTGGACCGGATATGCAGTTCAAGGTTCAGTGGCTCCGGTATATGGGCGGTGAAATTGCAGACTGGCGTCCGAAGTTTATGCCTGCGGACAACACCGATCTGTTGCGTGTCAACCGCTTTTCGCAGCCCGAAGATGTGACGTATGATCGGTACGGCAATCTTTACGTCATCGATGCGGGCAAGGACTCGCTGTACAAGTTCAACTTTTTCGGTCAGGAGTTTTCCTACTCCTTTGGTGGCAGTGGCGATGGACTGCGGCAGTTTCGCCAGCCCAGGGGGGTAGCATTCTACAACGGCATCCTCTACATTGCCGATACGGGCAACGACCGTATCCTCCGCTTCCGCCTTTCGTCGGATTATTAAAGTGTCAATTCGCTGTTTTGCCGGGGCAAATCGGCAGTGCCTACATCTGTAGTTATCTTTCGGGAAGTCGGTGTTCCAGATATGCCAGCGAAAGTCGGCGTTCCCGGTTTACTGGGAGCGCACACTTCCGGGTGCATTCTTTGCCGGCTAAAGCCGGCGCTCCCAGTCGGCGCAACCCCGCTGGTCACATCATCCACACCCGTAGGGGCGACCGGCCGGTCGCCCCTACTACACATTTACGTTAGTGTATCCTTCTATTTTTTGCCGACGGAAGTCGGCGCTCCCGGTTGGAGCGCATACTTTAGTGTGCAGAAACATGCCGGCTGAATCCGGCGCCCCCGGTAGGATGCTACTGGATGCACGCTTCAAAGTGCATTGCGGTTGAAACAATTCCCCCAACGGTCGTTAATGCTCCTCTGGAGGTATTAGCGGTTCAAGGAGCCGAATGAGGGTGGGTACGTCTTCCTGCACAATTTGCCATATCCGCACTAAGTCGAGGTGGAAATAATCGTGGGCAATACGGTGGCGCAATGCGACAATCTCTCTCCACGGAATTTCGGGATGAGCAGCTTTCATTTCGTTCGACACTTTTCGTGCTGCCTCGCCGATATTCTCCAATGCCTTAGCAATAGCATGCTGGTGGAGAGAGCTCTGTTGAAATGTCTTCCAGGTGAGTCCCTCACTGAAATCTCTGGCTTCGCGGGCAGCAATCAGCATATCGAGAAGGTATGCCTCATCGCGCCACATAGACCTGCTCCAGGTGAGTGAGAATATGATTGCGGCGGATATAGTTTTTGCTTTGCTCTACCATCCGGCGTTCCACCAGGTCTACCGTTCGTCCAAAAATAGCTTCCAGTTCACGCACCATCTGGAGCCAGTCCCGAAAGGACCAGAAGATCCCAGGTTGAAAGGTGACCAGAACATCCACATCACTGTCAGGTCGGAAGTCCTCCCGCAGTGAAGAGCCGAAAAGAGCAAGTTCCTGAATGTGCCATCGCTTGCAGAACTTTTCAAGAGCGCTGCGGGAATACTGGATTTTCAATGGCATTTTCTCTCCTCCAGATTTTCAACCACCTGCACGGTGAACATTCCATCGGTTGCGTGTACAGCAAAAGAGGGGCGCAAAACAGAGCCCGTCGATTGGCAAAGATATCTTTTCTTTTGAAACAGCGTTGACCTCCCGCTTGCGGTTCATAATACGGTAGATGCCGAAGTCCAGATCGGCAGTGTCGAACTGGAACAATTCCCGGAGCAGGTGCTGGAATTTGTTGCGAGCGTCCATATCCATTACTGAGACAGTTGTTGCGATGCTTAGGGAATTGCAAATTTACGCTTTTGCGCTAAGGTACCCGGCACTCCGCTATCTGCTGCTCTCTGGAGCGACGGAAGAAAGTCGGCAGAGAGTGCCGGGACGCTGTCCTCTGCGTTATCGCTGTTATGCCGACGCTGGGGCTGCTTCCAGTTCCCGTAACAGCGCCGCTCGCTCGATTTCCAGTTGTCGGATGCGCCGCTCCAGTGCGTCCAGCTCTTCGGGCATAGAGTCGATTTCAATGCGGAGCTTGCTGGCAGCTTCGTCGATCAGATCAATCGCTTTGTCGGGCAGGTAGCGGTCGTTGATGTAACGGTCGGATAGCTCCGCAGCAGCAACCAGCGCAGCATCTGTAATGCGGACGCCGTGATGAACTTCGTACCGCTCTTTCAGTCCCCGCAGAATAGAAATGGTCTCCTCAACCGACGGCTCTTCAACCAGAATTTTCTGGAATCGCCGCTCCAGCGCCGGGTCTTTTTCAATGTACTTGCGGTACTCGTCCAGCGTAGTAGCGCCAATGCATCGGAGCTCCCCGCGGGCTAATGGCGGTTTCAGAATGTTGGCAGCGTCCATACTGCCCTGCGCACTGCCCGCTCCAACCAGCGTGTGGATTTCGTCGATGAACAAAATAATTTCCCCGTTGGATTCGACCACTTCTTCGATCACCGCTTTGAGCCGCTCTTCAAACTGTCCCCGGAAGGAAGTACCAGCGACTAAGGCGGCTAAGTCCAGTTGCACAATGGTTTTGGTCTTCAGGTTCTCCGGTACATCTCCGTTAACGATTCGCTGGGCGATCCCTTCGACAATCGCTGTTTTCCCGACGCCGGGATCGCCAACCAACACGGGATTGTTTTTGGTTCGCCGTGAAAGTACCTGCAAAACACGTCGGATTTCCTCTTCCCGTCCGATGACCGGATCCAGTTTGCCCTGCCGGGCTTCGTCGTTCAACACTCTACCGTATTTCTTCAGTGCCTGATACTTCTCTTCAGCCGCCTGGTCCGTGACCCGGCGCGATCCCCGGAATTCCTGGAGCACCCGTAAAATAGTCTCCTTCGTTGCACCTTGCGCCGTCAGAATCCGTCCAGCTTCCGTTTTGGATTCTGCAAGGGCAATGAGCAGGTGTTCAGTGCTGACAAACTCGTCCTGCATTGACTGCGCTTCCTGTAGCGCTGCTTCCAGCACCGATACCAGCGTTTTGGACAGATACTGATTCCCCAGAGCCGCTCCGCTTACTTTGGGCAATCGTTCCAGTTCACGCTCCAGTTCTGATTCGATGTAGTCAACGTTCGCTCCCAGCTTGAGCAGCATTGGGCGTACAATGCCGGAGCTATCTTGCAGCAGAGCATAAAGGAGGTGCTCCGGTTCGATCGCTTGATGGCTGTGGGATGCCGCAATTTCCTGCGCCTTCTGCATAGCATCCTGTGCTTTTAGCGTGAGCTTTTGAAAATTCATTGCGTTTCTCCCTGCTTTGTTTCGACTTGTTCATTGTAAACCGATGACGGATTTGGTTCGGCAAGATTGACGTGCGTCAGAGGAAAGAGAAGCGGCAGCATTTTTTCAGCAATTCGGTCCCAGCTCAATTCCCGTTCAATCCGTTGCCGTCCTGCGCGCCCAAGGCGCTGCGCCAGTGCGGGATCGGCAAACAGTCGGCAGATAGTATCGGCAATGGCTGGCACATTGTCGGGATCCACACACAGTCCCGTGACACCATCGATGACGGCATCCGTTACACCGCCGGAGCATCCAGCAATGACCGGTTTACCGCACGCATTGGCTTCCAGATAGGTAATGCCAAAGCCTTCAACATCGCCGGTTTCGGCAATCGTTCGAGCAAGCATAATATAGACATCGCACAGGTTGTAGAAAACAGGAAGGTCTGCTTCCGGCACATATCCCTCAAAAATGACATACGGCTCAAATCCTTTCTGTTCTACCATAGCTCGCAGCTTTGCAACGTATGCTGGATCGCCCGGACCGCAGATAAAGTACCGCGTGTGAGGAAAGTGCTGGATCACAGAGGGAAGCGCTTCCAGTACGCGATCGTGCCCTTTCCGCTCAATGATCCGGGAAAGCGTCAGTAGGATTTTTTCTTCGCCTGTCAACTGGTAGCGTTCTCGAAGCGGCTGGGGATCAATGTCAGGACGGAAGCGATCAGGATCGACACCATTGGGAAAAACGTACATTTTGTGTTTGAGCAGGGGGTCAAGGCGGAGCACCGATTGTGCCGTAAACTGGCTGACAGCGATCAGCAGATTGCTTTTATAGAGCGTGTGCAATAGCAGTGCCCGTTTCCATCGCGGCATTCGACGCGTGATTTCCATTCCGTGCAAAACCGTAAGCAACCGGATGCGTTCTGCTGCGATGATCGAACCCAGACCGCGTGCGACGTTCCACGTTGTGGCGATGATGGTGTCGATGCCAAAGACCTTAGCAAGCAGTTCCCGAACCGCGCGGCGATAGTACAGCGAGCGGAATTGTGCCCAGCGTTTGCCGTACACGAAGTGAAGGTGCACGTTGGGATGAGGAGCAATCGGGATGAAATCTTTGCGGTGTCGGGTAAGCACGTGAACTTCGACCCCCATTTTCGCAATACCTACCGCAATGCCCCGCGCCCATTGGGCAATGCCACCCGGATATGGTGGGAAGTCTTCGGATAGGATTAGCAGCTTATGCTTCATTCTGGGCTGCCCATAACGCTTCGATGGCACGAATGAGGCTGGACGTAGAGATTGTCGCAATTGTTGCACCATCGGTAATGAGACGCCGGTAGGGAACGCGATATGGGGCGAAGCGTTCGGCGAATCGGTGTTGGTTTAGGTACAAAACAACCACCGGTGTGCGCATAGCCGAAGCGGCGTGTACCAGCGCGGTGTCCGGAGAGATCAGCAGAGCGGTAGCCTGAAGCAGCGCCGCCGCTTCGAAAATAGACGCTGGCGATGGCGGCAACAGCACCGAAGGGTAATGCCTGGCTAAGATTGGCACGATGGATTGCTGCGCGCCAACGGCAAAGAGGATGACAGGATACGGAGCAAAGTGCTCGATGAGTGCCCGCACCTGGGCTTCCGTCAGGCAACGATCGGGATGTCCTGCACTGAGGTTAATCCCGATGGGGCGATCGTTGCGATGCTGCTCAATCCATTGCCAGATTGCCGATCGAACCGATTGCAATGGTATCACGGGACGCAGCGATTCATCGGATATCGTAACGCCAACCCGCTGCAGAAGGGATCGGTACTTTTCGACGATCGGCATTTCATACGGCGTTACAACCGGAAGATGGAGGTACCGGGCATAGTCCGGGTGAGCAAAGCCAATGCGGTATCGATGGGGAATGGAGGCCAATGCCAGCACAAACGTCGCAGAAAAGTGATCTTTGGTACTGATCAGCCAGTCAAAAGGCGGAAGTTCGGAGGTACGCAACTGCGTCAGTCGCTCATAAAAGCAGTATTGCAGCCACGGATATTCCTGGCAAAATTGGTGGAAAAACTGTTTCGATGCATCCGAGAATGTGAATATGGTCAGCTCAGCCTGAGGAAATCCTTGATGTAAACCACGCACCAGCGACGTCAGCAGGATAGCATCGCCCCATCGCTCCCAGCTCAGTATGCCAATACGGGCTGGCGGATATGGCATCGGACGTGGGGAAGCAGGAGAGACCAGCCGCGCTACCAGCCGTTTTTTGATCCATCGATGGAGATCCCGCACCAGGCTCATCACCGTTGCCGCTCGGCAAGTTTTTGTGCAAAGTATGCTTCCAGTTCATCGATCATTCGGTCGATGGTAAAGCGGGAGCGGACGCGCTCATATCCCGCTTGTCCGTAGCGAGATCGCAGATCGGGGTTGTCCAGTAATTGCTGGAGCGCTGTTGCCAGCGCTTCTGGATTTTTCGGGGGGACAAGTAATCCAGTTCGCTCGTGTTCCACCAGTTCCGGAATTCCGTTGACCGCCGTTGCCACTACCGGTTTTGCCGCTGCCATTGCTTCCAGAATCACGTTGGGCATTCCTTCGTACAGGGACGCTAAGGCAACAATATCACTGCCACGAAGCAAGGGCGCCACAGGATCACGATAGCCAATAAGGAAAACCGTGTTGTTGAGATGGTGGCGCTCAATCAGCCGCTCTAATTGTGTCCGGAGACGTCCGCTACCTGCGATCAGCACGACAAAATCATCTCGCTGTTGTCGCAGCAGTGCCGCCGCTTCAATGAGAAATGGAAATCCTTTTTGTTCCGATAAGCGACCAGCGCTCACAATAACCTGTTTGCCGGGATATTCCTGCCCGAAGTCATGGGGGGCAACGGTGGTGAGATCTGCAACACCGTTGTAAATGACTTTGACGAAGTCCGGGCCGAACCACCCATAGGAGTCGTATACCGCTTTGATAGATGCCGTATTGGTCAGGATGCCGTCTGCTAACCGGGTCAGAGTGACTTTGTGTTTCCATTTGGGACCGCAGAGCAGGACACCGTGCCGGGCGATGACAACCGGCGTTTTGACCAGTCGAGCAGCCAGTCCGGCAACTCGGACATCTTTGTTGAGATTGCACACCAGAATGTCAATCCGTTTGCGTCGAAGAAATCGAGCAATTTTCCACGTCGCCAGCGGACTGATGTCTGATCGAATGGTCAGGGGAACCGTTGTAAGCCCGGCGCGTTGCGCCTGCTGCAGGAAGCGCCCATTTTTCTTCCCTCCAACGAATATGGTATGTCCCCGCTGCGCTAAGCCGCTGGCGGCAGTAATCATCCATCGTTCGCCGCCGCCGAATTTCTTTGTGCCAATAGAGTTGAGAAAGAGAATGCGCATCCGTTTCCTGGTTCCCTGCCAAAAGCGGCAAAGGCGACGAATGTTCCACTGCTTTATGGTCGCCGGTCTGGCAAACAGGTGACCGTCAGGGTTGAACCCTGAAGGTGTGAGGCGCAGCGTACCAATGGGAATCTGGAGGAAACGTCGATAACAGCTTTTCGGTAAGACGAGAACAGAAATGGAGGGCGAGAGCAATGAAATGTGCCATCCTGACTGGTGGTGGTGATTCGCCGGGAATGAATGCTTTTATCCGCGCAGTGGTGCGAACGCTTCTGAACACTCGACCGGAAACCTCGGTGTGGGGCGTCATTGATGGGTGGCGGGGGCTGGCGTTTAACCACTATCGTCGGCTTGGTAAACGTGACGTTGCTGGCATCCTGACGACAGGAGGAACGATCCTGGGGACTTTGCGATTTCCAGAGTTGAAAGAAGATCCAGAGGTCCAGCGAACCGTTGCCCGGAACTTGCACGACGAAGCTTTTGACTATCTTTTTGTGTGTGGTGGCAATGGCAGTTTGCAGGCGGCAAATGTGATCAATCAGATTTTACGGAAAGAGCAGTGGCGGACGCGCATTCTCTTTGCCCCCGGTTCGATCGATAACGATGTTTGCAACATCTATGGCACTTCCATTGGCTTTTACAGTGCGATTGACAAAAGCCTCCAGATGCTGGAGTGGATTCGGGATACTGCCAGTAGCCACCGCCGACTGTACCTGATCCGATCGATGGGACGAGACTCTGCTTTTCTGGCACTGTTTTCGGGTATTGCTGCCGGAGCAGAATATGTAATTCGCCCGAATGAGCAGGTGGACTTCGAGAAATTAGCAACGATCGCCTCGCAGCGGGATCGCGATACTCGCATCATCGTCAGCGAGGCGTATCCAAAATCGCTGGAGGAAATACAGACGATTTTTGAAGAGATCTTCCAGCGTCGTGGAATCCAGCGGGAAGTGCGAACGGTGGATATGAGCTACTTCCAGCGGGGTGGGAAAGCAGCGGTGACGGATATTCTGCGTGCCAGTTGGCTGGGATATCGGATGGCAAAGGATGCGCTCAGTGATGCAGACAGCGGGTTCTACACCGCTTTTTATACCGGACACATTCAACCGCCGCTGCCGCTGGAAGTAGCAGCCGATCTATCGCAGACCAACCACCCTGACATTCCAGAGGAAATCATTAACTTTGCACTGGCGTTGCGGTAGTATCAAGGGAAGGGCAGCGATGTGGTTGTTAACCAATATCAGCGAACTGGTAACCATTGCTGGAGCTGATGGCGGCGCAAAGCGGGGAGCGGCGATGAATCAATTGCGTGTGCTCCACAATAGTGCAATGGTGTTTGATACCCACATCCGGTGGATTGGATCAACAGAGGAAGCGCTGGAAGGGCTGCGTCAGGATCTGTGGGATGACGTTAAGGTTGTCGATTGTGAGCAGCGTGCCGTTATTCCGGGATTTGTGGATTCCCATACCCACATTGTGTTCGCTGGCAATCGTACCGATGAATTTGTTCGCCGCCTCCGTGGCGTGTCGTATCTGGAAATTGCGGCTGAAGGAGGGGGCATTTTGCGGACGATGGAGGCAGTACGGCAGGCATCGGTTGAGGAATTGGTAGCGCATTCGCTTCCGCGAGTGTGGAATGCAATCCGGTGGGGCACAACGGCGCTGGAGATTAAAAGTGGCTATGGCTTGAGTGTGGAAGCGGAGTTGAAACAACTGCGAGCAATTCGGGCATTGCAGCAGCAGGTGCCAGTAGAGATTTTTGCGACCTTTCTGGGCGCCCACGATTTCCCTCCCGAATATCGTTCGGATCGGCAGCGGTATATCGAGTTGATTTGTGAAGAAATGATTCCGCAAGTAGCGCAGGAAGGGCTGGCACAGTTCTGCGACGTTTTTGTTGATGAAGGCTACTACACCCCCGCAGAGGCAGAGCGTATACTGGAGGTGGCGCAACAGCACGGGTTGAAAATCAAGCTGCACGCTGATGAATTTGCGAACACCGGAGCGGCAGAGCTGGCAGCGCGGTTTTCGGCGGTGTCCGCCGATCATTTACTCCAGATTTCCGATCGAGGGATCAAAGCGTTAAAGCAGGCGGGAACGGTGGCAACCGTTCTGCCCGGCACGTCCTATTTCCTCCGGATGCCGTATGCACCAGCCCGGAAACTTATCGATGCGGGATTGCCGGTGGCACTGGCAACGGACTGCAATCCCGGATCTTCGTTCACGGAAAATATGCAGTTGATGCTCTCAATGGCGTGTACGCAGATGCGAATGACGGTAGAAGAAGCACTGACCGCCGCGACACTGAATGGTGCGGCGGCCGTGGATGCTGCCGACCGGATGGGCAGTCTGGAAGTGGGGAAAGAAGCGAACTTCTTAGTGCTGGATGTGTCCCAGGCAGCAGAAATGATCTATCACTTTGGTGTCAATCACGTCCAGCAAGTGTGGGTACGAGGGCAAAAAGTTGTGGACAATGGACACTGAGCACCCTTTGCTTTGCTTGCGAATTACGAACTTGCGACTGCACGCATATCACGGGGCAATTTCAGAAGAGCGGGTGCTGGGTGGCAAATATGCCATTGACCTGGAAGTGTGGTACGATGCCAGTCGAGCAATCGAAACCGATGCGCTGGCTGATGCAGTGAATTACGAAGCTATTGTTGAACTGCTAACCCGGTCACTCAATCATCACAAGTTCTACCTGATTGAAAAAGTAGCAGATTACCTGCTGGAACAGGTGCTCCAGCAATTTCCACGGATTCAACAGGCAACCATCCGGGTTCGGAAGCTCAGTCCGCCGATCCAGCATATGGTGGATTTTATAGAAGTAGAGCTTCACCGTCGTCGATGATTCCCGTTTTGATAGGCGTGGGCAGCAATCTTGGCAACCGATTCTATTTTCTCCGTCGGGCCACCGCTGCTTTAGTTCAGGAAAAAATCTTGTTTGACATTCGCAGCTCGGCGGTGTACGAAACCGAGCCGGTGGGTTTTCGCTCTCAGCCACTGTTTCTCAATCTGGTGCTTTTTGGTTATACCGCCCTTTCGGTCTTGAGCCTGTTCCAGCAGTTGCAGCGATTGGAGCGCCAGATCGAACGGCAGCGACATCAGCACGGCAGGGAGCGAGAAATCGATTTAGATTTGCTTTTGTATGGCGAGCACCAGTATGCTTCTGCGCAGGTGCAGGTGCCGCATCCCCGGATGCACCATCGTCGCTTTGTCCTCCAGCCAGCAGCCGACGTTGCGCCGGCGATGATCCATCCCTCTTTTGGGGTCTCCATACAGGATCTACTTCGCCGCTGCCCTGATACGGCTATGGTAAGGCGGTGGCTGAGCGCTACCGCATTTTTAACGCTGGTGTCGTAAAGCAGAGGGCGGAGCGCCAGAAGGCGCCGCCCTGAGGATTGGTTGTTTATACAACCTGCGCAATGTCTGAAATCTGCGCATACTCGGCTTTCTTCCGGGCTT
Organism: Candidatus Kapaibacterium sp.; assembly: GCA_026996895.1. Classification (GTDB taxonomy): domain Bacteria; phylum Bacteroidota; class Ignavibacteria; order Kapaibacteriales; family WFXC01; genus WFXC01. Next base: position 49,782 of record JALWJX010000082.1, on the reverse strand, counting down.
CAAATGCCCGAAGCTCGTCTTCAAAGAAGAATTTCTCCGCAAATGCGGGTTTGAGGTCATCCAGCCAGAGAGCCGTTTCGTCGTATTGTGCAAAAAATGGTCGGTAGGTCCATTCCGGATTTCTGCCCTGGAGCATCCGCAGGACCAGCACCTTTTGCCCATTGATCGATTGAGGACCCAGAATTTCCACTTTGCCGGGATGCGTGGACATACTGGGACCTCGGACGGTACGGGCAATGCCACTGACGCGGCTGCACGCCTGACGGTAGATTTCCCACGCTTCCACCAGCGGAATGCCAAAGTAGTGCTGGGCACCGGTGTCCCGCACGACGAACATATAGTATGGAATGCAGCCTAATTCGACCTGTCGCTGCCACATTCGTGCCCACACATTCGGGTCAGCATTGATATATCGCAGCACCGGCGATTGAGTCCGGATTTCAGCTCCAGTGGATCGAATAGCCTCGATTGCGGCAACAGCCGCTTCGGTTTCCAGTTCCCGATAATGATTGAAGTGTGCCATCACTGCTAAATGCTTACCGGCGTCGATGACGCGGCGGAAAGCTGCTAATAACTGCTCGCTTTCTTCCCCTTCGGCGAAGAATTTGTAGGGCCAATAAGCCAGTGACTTCGTTCCCAACCGGATGGTGCGAATATGCGGAAGATCAGCGTCGATCAGGGCATCCAGATAGCCTGCCAGCAGCGAACTTTTCATAATCAACGGATCTCCGCCGGTGAACAGGACATCCGTGACTTCGGGATGGTCCTGCAGGTAGCCAATGAGTTTTTCTACTTCTCGCATTGCAAATTTGAGATCATTCATCCCCACAAATTGGGGCCAGCGGAAGCAAAAAGAGCAGTAAGCGTGGCAGGTCTGTCCCTGGCTGGGAAAGAAGAGCACGGTTTCTCGATATTTGTGTTGAATCCCTTTGAGGCGTTCCCCTTTCCAGACAGGAACGTTGTAATCCAACTGCCCGGCAGGATGCGGATTTAACTTCATTCGGATTTCATAGACCGCCTGTCGTAATCCAGCGCTGTCCTTGGCTTCCAGCAGTGCTGCAATACGGTCGAAATCTTCCGGCAGTAACATATCCCGATGAGGAAAGGTCAGGCGGAAAATGGGATCGTCGGGAATGTCATCCCAGTTGATGAGCTCGTTGATCACATAGGAATTGGTCTTGAAAGGAAAGACCTGCGCGACAACCGTAATTTCAAATTGTTGCTGCGGACTCAGATACTGCTGGACCTGCGGGATAGTCCGAAATGTGTGAACATTGTAGGCTTTGTACGGATACGGTAGAGATGATACACTGCCATTACTGCGGTGTCCGTTTTGCGTCATTTTGTCCTTCTTCCTTCTTTTGTTCAACATTCCTTCCTGCGGTTTTTGATGGGGAGGTAAAACACCCCCGTACCAGAGCAGCTCGTGCCCTGAAAGGGTCGGGTTTTTAGAGCCCTTTAAGCGTTTGTGCCCCTTTGCCTGCGCAGAGCGCGCTGTTCTTTTTATACGAAAAAGGGACGCTTTTCGTTTGTCTTGCTTTTTTGGTAGAAAATGGTGCTCCAGGAAGTTGTCAGGAGCGTGATGAGGAAAAAGCGGAAGATTTACAGGTGGACTGCTACCATATTGTTCCTGGGATACACGATACCATTGCTGGCACAAACGTTTCGTCCGGCACGTAGTGAAGGAGCGTTACTTCATCAACTGGCAACCCAGTATCCTGCGATTGTGCGAATCGATACGATCGGGGTGACCCATTCAGGTATTCCAATCCTTGCGGTGAAATTGTCGGCAATGCCTGCTGATACGCTCCCAGCCGTGCTGTTTGTCGGTGGTATCGCGCCGACCGATGTAACCAGTCCGGCAGTGTGCGTGGGGCTACTGCAACAGTTTTTAGCGCGCTGGGATTCGGTTCAGGCACTGTTGCAGGGCCGAGCGGTGTATTTTATCCCCCGCCTTTCGCCGGAACCGCTGGAGGGATTTTTTGAGCATCCACAGCGGGCATATTCCGGTAATCTGCGTTCTGAGGATGAAGATCGCGATGGACGATTTGATGAAGATGATGGAGAAGATCTGGATGGCGATGGGGTCGTCCGGTGGATGCGCATCTATGACGTCCCGGAGGCTGAGTGGACCTACCATCCGGATGACTCAGCGCTGGCGCAGAAAGTCGATCGGGCTCGGGGAGAAGTGGGAGCGTTTCAGTTCCTGCTTGAAGGTCGGGATAATGACGGTGATGCACAGATCAACGAAGATCCACGTGGCGGGGTCAACATAGATCGAAACTTCACGCATCGCTATCAACCGTATCGTGCACACCACGGTCGCCATCCCTTTTCAGAGCCAGAAACCCGTGCCATAGGATTTTTCCTCTTCCAGCACCCGGAGATTCTGGTTGTCTTTGGCTGGACGCCGTATGACAATATCCACTTTCCGTGGCGTTTGCGGTATCCAGAGAACCCAACGAAGCCGAACCGATTTCGGAAAGATTCCCTTGCGTATCGCCGATTGGTGCAGCAGCTGGATTCTCTCTGCCCATTTGTTGGCGAAGAAACAGTGCCACCGGGGAGCTTCGGAGAGTGGGTGTTCTATGATGCCGGGCGATTGAGCCTCTGCGCTCCGGCGTGGGCGTATCCAGCGGTTGACACGATGACGCTGCCGGGAGAAATTGAGCCGATCGAGATTCGAGCATTGCGGTGGGCGCAACAGCAGCAGGATACCGTTCTGTTCCGCCCGTGGCGGTCAATAACACATCCAGATTTTCCAGATCATCGCGTGGAAGTCGGTGGCTTCGCTCCCTTTGCACTCTGGAATCCGCCGCCGGACACTCTCCCATTGCTTCCACAGCGATGGATGCCGGTTGTGCTGGAACTGCTCCGGCAATTACCCCGCCTGCACCTTTCTGCTCAGGTGAAGCAGGAACAGGCAGGTGTATACCGGGTGGATTTGATCGTGCGCAACATCGGTGAATTGCCAACCCACACGGTAGTTGGTAGAGCAGTGCGCGCGCTCCGACCGTTGCACGTGCGGGTGCATCTGGCGAATGGACAGCATTTGCTCAACCGCCCGAAACACTTTGTGTTGCCGCAACCGTTACAACCGGGAGAGCAGCAGCGGCTGTCGTTGTGGATCGTTGGCCGCGGAACGACAAAGATAACGGTTGGTTCTCCGTCAGCAGGCAGGCAAACAGTGTCGGTGAGGTTGCAATGAACTGGCAGAAGCTCTGGTGGTTGGTTGTGGTTATCCTTATCAGCTTTCCCGGCAGAGGCAGCAGGGCACAGACGCAAAGTGTTGAGATGGTCCCGTCGGCGCTGAAAGCCTTAGGGGCACCGAACAATCCGAAAATTGAGGTGGCGTGGAATCGGTACTACGATTGGGCAGGGGTTACGGCATTAGTCCACCGCTTTGCTGGAACCTTTTCCCATTTATGCCGGTTGGAGCAGATTGGCACATCCTACGGAGGACGCCCGCTATGGGCTTTGACCATTACCAATTTCCAGAAAGGGAAACCGGAAGACAAACCGGCGATGTACATTGATGCTTCCATCCACGCCAATGAGGTTCAGGCAGTGGAGGTTGCGCTGTATACAGCGTGGTTTCTCTTAGAAAGCTATGGCAATAATCCATTTATCACGGAGTTGCTGGATACCCGTACTTTCTACATTGTTCCGGGACAGAGTCCTGATAGCCGCGATCGGTTTATGCACAGTGCGAACAATCCCCATAGTCCCCGCTCTGGGCAGGTACCGCGCGATGATGATGGCGACGGTCTCATCAATGAGGATCCGCCGGATGATCTTAACGGGGATGGGTACATTACGCAGATGCGGGTTCGAGCGCCGGGAGGGCGGTGGAAGGTGGATCCCGAAGATCCCCGACGAATGGTCCGAGCACGCCCTGACGAAGAGGGGGAGTACTATCTGTTCTGGACCGAAGGGTACGATAATGACGGCGATGGGCAGATCAACGAAGATGGGGATGGGTATTACGATCCGAATCGCAACTGGGGATGGATGTGGCGCCCACATTATGTGCAGTACGGCGCCGATTGGTTCCCGTTTTCGCTCCCCGAAACGAAAGCAGTTTCCGATTTTATCAAATCCCATCCTAACATCCTTGGGGGACAATCCTATCACAATGCCGGAGGGATGATTTTGCGGGGACCGGGGGCGAAAGAGGATCGGATCGAATCAGAAGATTTGAAACTTTTCGATCTGATGGGGAAGTTCGGTGAACAAATTCTGCCCGGCTACCGATACCTGGTGACGCACAGGGATTTGTACACCGTCTATGGGGGGGAAACGGACTGGATGTACGGTGCGGAAGGAATTCTTCCGTTTGTCAATGAGCTGTGGACGCCATACAATATGTTTCGGAAGCAGTATCCCAAAGACAACTGGTTCGGGGCGGGCAAAGATCTGTATAAATTTGATCGGTACCTGTTGCTGGGCGAAGCCTTCGTTGATTGGCAACCTGTTGCTCACCCCCAGTATGGGGTGGTAGAAGTGGGGGGATTCAAGAAAACGTATACGCGGATGCCCCCCTCCTTCCTGCTGGAAGAAGAATGCCATCGCAATATGATTTTTACGCTCTGGCACGCCTACCATTTGCCGCTGATTACGCTGGACTCTGTTCAGGTGATTCCCTTGGGGCAACAGCGCTACCGCGTCACGCTGATTATTCACAACCACCGGGCATTCCCCACCCGTTTGCAGGTTGATGTCAAAAACAGAATTACCCGGCCGGACATTGTTACACTGCAGGGACTGCCAGTACTGGCGGGGGGAGTGCATCGAACGGTGTTTTCGCCAACTTTTGAGGCGCAGCAGACGCATCCTGAACGTCTTAAAATTGAACGTATTCCTGGTTTCGGCGCTGTTCGGGTAAGCTGGATTGTTCGGGGTACGGGTCCGATACAGATAACCTTTGATTCGGTCAAAGGGGGGAAATACCAGAAAAGGGTAGTAGTCCGATGAATCGTTTGCGGTCGTTGCTCCATCGTCTGGATAGGCGGGGATATGGGGGCTATAAGGAACTTTTGCATCAGGAGTTTCACTTTCCGGGATTTCATTTGCGCTTTCTTCGCGTGCAACCCGATCCATTTGCTCCGCCCAGTGTTGTGCAGATTCGGATGGATCAACAGGTGGCAAAGTATCCTCCTGCGCTGATGGAATTGCCGGTGCAGCGGACAGCGCTACGGGACTTCCTCCAGCGGCGCTTCTGGCAGGCACTCCGTCCGTATCCGGAACTGTCCATCGATCCTCCGGGCAATGAGATTCTGGACCGTACCGGGTGCTTGATCAGCAGTGATGAGGTTGTTGTGCGGCTTACCGTTCAATTGCCGGCATCGGGACGCCGCATCCGGGGGTATCAGGCAGCAACGTTGCTGTGTGAACAATTGCCTGCTGTAGTAATGGAGGTGTTGCCGTATGATCGCCAGCCGCTGGACCGTTTGCAGAAGCATCTGGAAGTTGCCATTGATGCGGAGACGATCCGCTCCCGGCTGGCAGAAATGGGGTTGGTGGCATTCATTGCGAATGGGAGCATTTTGCCACGGGAAAGCGGAATTTCTGAAGACCCGATGCCTTCCCCCCCAGCAGTGCCGTTTCAGTCCCCCCCGGAGCTGGAGTGTGAGTTTGAAGTGCCACACCACGGTCGCATCCGGGGAATGGGAATCCCGGAGGGAGTAACCCTCATCGTTGGGGGGGGATTCCACGGTAAGTCTACCCTGCTTCGAGCGCTGGAGCGGGGGGTCTATCTCCATATCCCCGGCGATGGGCGGGAGTTCGTGGTCACCAATCCCACGGCGGTGAAGATTCGGGCAGAAGATGGACGGTGTGTTCACAATGTGAACATCTCGCCATTTATTGCCCATTTACCGATGAAAATCGATACCGCTCACTTTTCGACCGAAAACGCCAGTGGTTCCACTTCGCAGGCAGCCAATATCATCGAGGCGCTGGAAGCAGGGGCTGAGGTGTTGCTGATCGACGAAGATACGTCGGCAACCAATTTTATGATCCGGGATGCCCGGATGCAGGCATTGATTGCGAAAGACCGGGAACCAATCACCCCCTTTATCGATCGCGTTCGGCAGCTCTATGAAGAGCACGGGGTGTCGACCATTCTGGTGATGGGGGGGAGCGGTGATTATTTCGATGTTGCTGATACCGTCATTGCGATGGTTGAATACCGACCCTTGAATGTGACGGAGCAGGCAAAGGCAGTTGCACAGCAATACCCGACGCATCGAAAAGTCGAGGCTGAAACGCCCTTTCCTTTTCCTCAACCGCGAGTGCCAGATCCTTCCCGATTGCAATTGCGTCGTGGCAAACGAGAAATTGCAATTAAAGCAAAAGGGATGGAAACAATTGTTGCCGGGAAAGCAGCTATCGATTTGCGGTTTGTTGAACAGTTAGTGGAAGATGGACAGCTCAATGCTTTAGCCGCAGCCTTAGAGCTGGCGCTGCGAAAGCAGTGGATTGATGGCCGGCATACGGTTGATGAAATTTTGCATCTCCTGCACGATTTTCTGGAGCATCGGGGAGTGGAAGGATTGGCAGCGGCGCCGCATAACTTTGCTGCTTTCCGGATGCAGGAATTTGCTGCTGTGCTGAACCGATGGCGGGCACTGCAGATGCGTTCTTCATAGCATTGCAGGAAAGTGGCAGGGGGCGTATTGCAAGGAGTTGAAACGTTGGAGTGGCGGTGAGGCTGGCAAGGTAGACTGAACATTATGAGCTGGGAGTGGTTCTTCTTCATAGGTTTTGGTTTGCTGACCATTCGGTTCTGTTTCTTCTGGTTTGGGCATCGGAGAGCACGGCAGTTTGAGCGCCAGTTTAGCAGAAAGAGCGGTGGTGCGTATCAGCCACTGGTGTCGGTCGTTGTTCCTGCCCGGAACGAAGAGCAGCATATTGCGGAATGTGTGCACTCAGTTTTTCGGAATGATTATCCGCATTTTGAAGTCATTGTGGTCGATGACCAGTCCGAGGATCGGACGGCTGAGATTCTGCACCAGTTGCAGCAACAATACGGACAGCGGTTACGGGTGGTCAGTACGCAGTCTGTCGATAGCCCACTGGTAGGGAAAGCGCGGGCACTGGCAACAGGGGTTCGATACGCTACCGGAGAAATCTTGCTGTTTACCGATGCCGATTGTATTGTCCCGGCGACGTGGATCGCAGCAATGGTACAGCCGTTCCAATCACCGGCAGTGGGATGTGTCGCTTCCTTTTCCTCAATGGTTGCCCATCGATGGTTCGACCAGTTGCAGCAGGTGGAGTGGTTGTATAACCACACCCTGGCTCGTGCTGGACTGGGATGGAATGTGCCGCTGGGATGCTTTGGTAACAACCTGGCTATTCGCCATTCAGCGTATCAGCAAACTGGCGGATTGGAGCAGATCCCGTACTCAATGCTCACCGAAGATTTAGCACTGCTCTTAGCCGTTCGTCAGCAGGGATATCGGTGCGTATATATGCTGTCACCGCAGACCTACGTGCTGACGTATCCTTTACGAACCTTCCGGGAATACTTGCGACAACACCATCGCTGGGTGCACGGGGGAACAGCACTGGGATGGAAAGCGGTTGCCTTTATGACGGTGACTGTTGCCTACTGGCTGGGCGTGATCGCTGCGCTGCTGGGATCCCCACTGGCGGCGATGGTGCTGCTGGGAGCCCGCTGCGTCTACGATGTGGTGCTGCTATTGCCAGCAGTGCGTACGCTGCGCCAGTGGGAAATTCTGCGACCACGCCTGATCTCGATCCTGCTGTTTTTTCAGTTGCTGGAAGTTTCGCTTCCGCTGTTTCTCATTCCCCGCCACGTTTACTGGAAAGATCGACGCTTGAAGCGGTAGTGTCTGTCCTATACCGGGGAACGCCGAGTTTCGTCGGCAAAGACGATGCACACAGAAGCGTGCGCTCCCAGACACGCTGAAGCGTGCGCTTCCAGCAAACCGGGAGCGCCGGCACTGGGAGCGCCGACTTTAGTCGGCAAACATCATTCCCTCTCCCTCCGGGAGAGGATGAGGGTGAGGGCACATTGCTTCTGCGTTATGACGGATTTGAAAATCGATCTCGAACCGCATTGATGACGTCCTTCAATCGGCGGTGGAGTGTGGTCGTTGCAATGTGAAAGCGCTGCGCTAACTCTTTCAACGTCCATCCTTCGAGCCAGAGGCGAAAGAGTTGGTAGCTCCGGGTGCCAAAACTCTGCTGGACAAAGGCCTGTATCCGTTCCCAATCGAGCCGGCTTGCACAAATATCCTCTGGCGTGGTGAGTGATATCAGCAGGTGAGGATGCTCAGGCAAAAAGCGGTGATAGTACCGATCCTGGCGCAGCAGGAAGTTTCGAGCGGCTGTGTAAGCATATCGCCAGAGTCGCCGGGGCGAAGAGCGAACGTTTTCCGGTGCTTCCGCATACAGGGCGAGAAACGCCTGCTGTACCGCATCCTGATGATCAACTTCCGGAAATCGGGCAAAATGGTGGTGCAGGTATGCGGTGAGCGTCGTTCGGATAACCCGCTCGGTGAGTTCAAACTGTAATAGGTCTAACTGACAGCACGGCGTATCGTTGAGCTCTGTGGCGATTGATTGAAGGAGCAGGTCGATTTTGAAGAAAGCATCCTCGAGGTTGGAACATTGATGTCGGACAAGAGCCGTTTCCAGGGCGGTCATAATGGCGCTGTTTTTGTGCTCCGGGAAGGCGGCGGCAACCAGAGGGTGGAGCCACCGTTCCAGTTGGGTGGTTGTTAATGCCATTCCACATCTCCTTTGACGCCGATTGGAAAATCAAAATTACGCAATGTCGGCAAAATCGGGTTCCCGTGACTGCGTTCCGATACGTGCAAAAGTAAAAGCAGCGGAACGCCATTATGCAAAAGCACACCGATCAGCCTCATAACCCCATCGAGATACCAGTGCTGAGCAGGCTTGTGACAATTTGAGCCCTGCGGTTATAACCTTTCCCGCTTGCAACCAGAATCATCAGCCACCGCCTGAACCTGCGTTTGCATCTTCGTTATAGCCTTTCTTCAAACCGGCACGGCTGGATGCTTACCGCTGTATGCGAATACCACGTCCTTTCGACGGTCCCCACGGATTCGACAGGAACACCAGATAATGTCCTGCTGCTAATTGCGAGGGTAACGGCACTTCGATCTGGAAGGAGCCGGAGGGTATTTCGCCTCGCCACAGCTCGGCAATGCGTTTGCCCGTTCCATCCAGCAGGATCAAAGCAGCGTCTGATATTCGTTCAGGAGAGGTAACAGAGACAAGGAGCGCGTCGGTGCCGGATTGCTGTACTTCGAGCTGGAGTCTGGTTGGAGTTGCTGAAGATTCGGGTGTTACCTGCTTTTTCGCTAATAGTTCAGCCATTTTTTCTGGATTGTGGAGAACGTTTTCTGTTTCCGAATACCGGGCGAAGTAATCTTCTTTGATTTTTTCACTCAAAAGGATTGCGGTGTGGGGTGGGAGAGTACCGGAAGCAGCCAGACCGGAGTCCAGATAGGCGCGCAACTGTTCGTAGTAGGCTGCGTAGAGAGAATCCCAATCATCGCCGCGGATGCGCCAGTTTTGCCAGCCAGTCGTGATCGATACACTGTCGAAGTCTCGCAGGGTCGAAAGTGAGCACCACGACCATACCCGGAAAAGCTTCAGACCGAGCGGCGTGGGTCCATAGCGATAAGGGACAATTCGGATAAAGGCTTCGGTCCCAGCATACTGCGCGGGGAGAGATCGGAAATGGCGATTCTGAAGAATCTCTGTGCCGAACGGGCGAACATACCAGGAGTCGGGATTGGGCAACATTCCAACGCTGTCCAGCACTGCCAGACGCTGTCCATCTGAAGCGCGACACAGTTCAGTCACAAAGATCACCGTGTCCAGCACCCATCCCGGCGGGGTGATCCAGAAGTGGTCATCCCAGCGGCGCACGAGCGCATCCCATTGCGATTGCGGCATAATCTCTTTTTCAGTGCTGAACACCCGCAGCAGTGAGCGGAAGAAGAACAATTGGGCATTTTCGGGAATGGTAAAGGTCTTTGTTCGAGCCAAGGCAGCCAGGAATTCATCTTTCCCTGGTGCTGTTTCTCCTGACAATCCTTCGTCTGGGATTGGCTGATAAATGATAGGAATCAACCGTTCTGTGCCATCGGCAAACAGGAGGCGAAACTCTCCGATCATACATCCAACAGTAGCAGTATCGAACTGATCTTCGATGCTGAAATACATCAGCTTCTCTTCATCGCTGAGTTTAATATGAAAAATCGGGCGTGGGTAGAACTGATCGATCCACCGCTGGGCAAAGAGCGAAAGACTGGCACATAGAAACAGTGTGATCAGGCGAGTCGCTTTCATCATACAGATTTCCGTGTTTTGTTCAACCATCCAATGATCTGCGACATTCCAACTGCTTTGTACAGGTCATTTAACAGGCAAAATTTTCCACCGTCGTCTGCTGGCGAACAAAAGAGCTGGTTGGGATGGGCAGGGTGTTGAACCGATGGCAGGAATTGGCAAGCGCTCGGCTATCTACCGCTGTTTTCGTAAGTTTGTATGTTTGTTACGCAGAGAAAAGGGGCGATGATGGATTTACAATTGTTGCGACGGCTTCTGAAACTGTTCGACAACAGTTCCGCAGCGGAATTGGAGCTGGAAACGGAATCGTTTAAGCTGCGGCTATCCAAGCATTCTTCAGAGGGAAGCAATGGGAATACGGTTTCAGCGCCCGTTGCCATTCCCTATCCTGCTGTTCCCCCAACACCGCCGATGCCGCAGGCACCAGCAGCGACGCCAGCAACGGCATCAGCAGAGCCAGCAGAGCAACCATCGGAGGTGTCTGAACCGGCAGTGAAGGAAGAAGAGGAAAATCTCCACGTGATTACGTCACCCATTGTCGGCACGTTCTACCGGGCGCCGGCTCCAGATGCTGAACCGTTTGTCAAAGTAGGCGATCACGTCAATCCGGGTGATACGCTCTGCATCGTTGAGGCGATGAAATTGATGAACGAAATTGAAAGCGACATTGCCGGGACAGTTGTGAAAATTCTGGTAGAAAATGCTCAGCCAGTTGAATATGGGCAGCCACTCTTCTTCATCAAGCCAGATTAACAATTGCGGGAGGAACCAGCGGTGATCCGGAAAGTGCTCATTGCAAATCGGGGTGAAATTGCGGTACGGATCATTCGAGCCTGTCACGAACTGGGAATTGAAGCAGTAGCGGTTTATTCCAAAGCCGATCGGGACTCATTACACGTGCGGTTAGCCGATCAGGCGATTTGCATCGGAGAAGCCAGCAGTCAACAGAGTTATCTGCACATCCCATCGATCATTGCCGCAGCGGAAATTTCCGGTGCTGATGCAATTCATCCGGGCTATGGGTTTTTAGCAGAGAATCCGGACTTTGCACAGATTTGTGAGGATACCGGCATCATTTTCATTGGACCGTCTGCTGAAGCCATTGCGCTGATGGGGAACAAATCAGCCGCAAAGGAGACGATGAAAAAAGCAGGGGTTCCTGTGGTGCCGGGCAGTGATGGGAGTGTGCATTCGCTCAAAGAAGCGAAGGAAATTGCCGATGCGATTGGCTATCCGGTGATGCTCAAAGCAGCGGCTGGCGGCGGTGGCAAGGGAATGCGTCTGGTGCATACGCCGGAAGAGCTGGAACGGGCGTGGATTACTGCTCGCAATGAGGCAGAAGCAGCATTCGGTAATCCGGAAGTCTACATCGAAAAATTCATCACGAAACCCCGGCACATTGAGTTTCAGGTGATTGCTGATACCCACGGAACAACCATTCATCTCAACGAGCGGGAATGCTCTATCCAGCGGCGGCATCAGAAATTGATCGAAGAGGCGCCGTCCCCTATTATGACCCCGGAGCTTCGGGAAAAAATGGGTGAAGCAGCCATCCGGGCAGCCGAAGCGGTCGATTACGTTAATGCTGGCACTGTGGAGTTTCTGGTGGACGAGGATCGAAATTTTTACTTTATGGAGATGAACACCCGTATTCAGGTGGAGCATCCGGTGACGGAGCAATCATTGGGTGTGGATCTGGTCAAGGAGCAAATTCGGATTGCAGATGGACAGCACCTTTCCATCCAGCCGTCGCCACCGTTGTATCATTCCATCGAATGCCGCATCAATGCGGAAGATCCGTATCATTATTTCCGTCCCTCACCGGGGCGCATTGAGCGATTGCACTTGCCCGGCGGTCCTGGCATTCGCATCGATTCGCACATTTATCAGGGCTATGTCATTCCGCCGTACTACGATTCGATGATTGCAAAGTTTATCAGCTATGGTACCAGCCGGGAGGAAGCGATGAGCCGGATGTATCGGGCACTTCAGGAAGCCATCATTGAGGGAATTCACACAACGATTCCCTTTCATATCCGAATGCTCGAGAACCCTGATTTCATCGCAGGAAATTTCGATACCCGATACCTGGATACGCACGATTGGAATACAATGGAAGTTGTGTCAACTGAGGAGAGACGGTGATGAACATTCCAGAAGACCTGCGGTATACGAAGGAACACGAATGGATTCGAGTAGAGGGGAATGTGGGGACTGTGGGCATTACCGACTATGCCCAGAGTGAGCTGGGGGATATTGTGTACGTGGACATTGATCCGGCGCTGGAATCAGTTAAACAGGGCGAAGCGTTTGGAACCATCGAAGCAGTGAAAACCGTGGCAGATTTGTATGCGCCTGTCAGTGGAAAAGTGCTGGAGATTCACGAAGACATCAACGATGAGCCGGAAAAGATCAACCAGGATCCGTACGGTGAAGGATGGTTGATCAAGATTGAGGTCAGTGATCCGGGTGAGCTGGAGAATCTCCTGACTGCGGAGCAGTATGCTGCGCTGATCAGCGAGGCGTAAGCAGCAACTGCCGTTGATGTGGTATCAGCTTTTTGTGTGGCTGCATATTCTGGCAGTCGCTATCTGGATTGGTGGGATGTTGTTCATTTCGTATGCCGTGTTACCACTGATCCGGCATCCCTCAATTTTCCCCATTCGAGCTGTGCTCCTCACAGAGCTGGGGCTGCGCATCCGCCTGGTGGGATGGATCACGCTGGGAGTACTCTTACTGACAGGAACAGGGATGCTCCTGCTGCGGGGTTATACGTGGTCGGATTTGATCAGTGCTGCTTTCTGGCAGTCGGCAACAGGAACCATCCTGGGATGGAAGCTGGGGTTGTTTGCCCTGACAGTAATAACAACCCTCGCTCACGATCTGTACTTTGGACCGAAATCTGCCCGGCTGGCGGAGCAGTTGCCGGAAGATCATCCACAGCGGCAACGCATTCGGCGGATTTCCTCGTGGCTGGGGAGAGTCATTGTTCTGCTGGCACTGGGAATCTCGTTTCTGGGCGTGCTGCTTTCTCGAGGATGGTAGGCGTTGCTGCTGGAAAGCGCACGCTTTGGGATTGTCCGTTCCATTGCAGGAATGTTGACGGTGGTTGTCCACTTTGGAGGTGTGGATGTCTGGGCGGTACAAAAGCTGGTACAATTTCTACGGTGGTAGGGAAGTGCTGGGCGGATGAGGGTAGACGGGATAAGAAAGCGTTCTTTATCGCACAGCGCCACGAGAAGGAAATGGAGAAAGCGGCATTGATGGTTTTGTCTTGAACGTCGTTTGAGCTTTGCAGTGAAGGCATTTACTGAAGGTGGATGGAAGCAACACAACCATTGACAGTGCGGACGGTGTTCCGGTTCTGGTATCCGTTAGCGTTGACCTGGCTGATGATGGCGATTGAAGGACCCTTTGTTTCTGCTGTCATTGCCAGAATGCCAGAACCGAAGTATCAGTTAGCAGCTTATGGCGTGGCATTTGCTTTAGCGTTGATCGTGGAAGCACCGGTGATTATGTTGATGAGTGGCGTTGTTGCATTGCTCAAAGATCGGGGTGCTTTCCGGAGACTGTGGATTTTCTCGCGCAATTTAAGCATTGGCGTCACGCTTGCCTTGGCATTCTTGCTGATTCCTCCGGTATTCGACATTCTGGCAATCCACATCCTGGCACTGCCGGAACAGGTGGTACAGCCAACGCATATTGCACTATTGTTGCTGTTGCCCTGGCCCCTTGTCATCGGGATTCGCCGGTTTTATCAGGGAGTATTGATCCGTCACGGACAAACCCGCAAAGTGGCGTATGGCACAGGCTTTCGCCTGCTGGCGGTTGGTATGGCGGCAACGATGCTGTCGCTTACCGGAGTGCTGGATGGTGCTGCTACTGGTGCATTGACGCTGTCTATTGGCGTGACTGTTGAGCTGTTGGTTATCTACTGGATGACTCGCCCATTGCTGCGAACGTATCGACCTTATCCACCGGCGGATAGCCTGAGTTACCGTGAGATCCTGCGATTTTACGTTCCTTTAGCCCTGACATCGGTAATTACGCTGGCGACATCTCCGATGCTGACCTTTTTTATGGGACGTGCGCGGTTGCCGATTGAATCCTTAGCAGTATACCCCGTGGTGGGAGCGCTGGTTTTTATTTTCCGCAGCGTTGGGATCTCATTTCAGGAGGTGGTGGTTGCATTGCTGGATCCAGCATTTCAGCGGTATCGTCTTCTGGCACGCTTTGCGTGGGGCATTGCGCTTGCGGCGGTGGCTGGTGTGGCATTAGTTGGATGGACGCCGGTCGGATCGCTGTGGTACCATACCATTAGTGGGCTCAGTCTGGAATTGACTCACTATGCGATTGTAGCAACCCAGATTTTATGTATTATCCCCGGACTGACTGCCTGGCTGGCATTTGAGCGCGGCGTGTTGATGACGGCTGGAACAACGGTGGCGGTGTCGAATGCTACGGTTCTGGAAATTGCATTTATTGGAGTCACGATGTGGATCGCCATTGCTGCCTTCGATATGATTGGCATTTTCGCTGCTGCAATGGCATTGGTAGTGGGGCGATTGGTGGCGAATTTGTATTTGTACGGGAAAATCCGCCGCCTCCAGGCGCCTGCACCTGCTTCCTGGTAACTTCCGGAATTCCCCGGATGGAGTAGAATGGGAGCGAATCTGCTAAGGGAGGAGCGGTGTCGTCATATACCCATAAATGAGCCTAAGCATCATCCGATCCGGCGCTTTGGAATGGCAGGGATTGGCAAAAAGTGGAGAGTTGCTTCACAAAAGGTTGCGTCAAAACGTTTATACGGAATTCGCTAAGTTTCTGGCGAAGGAATTGTTCAATGAAATGCTCAGCGGTCAAAAAACGCGATGTGCGGTATTGTGGCAGTGGCAGGTGGCGGTGATCGGGCGACGGTTGAACGGATGGTATCAACGATTGCCCACCGCGGACCTGATGCAACAGGAGTGCAATGGTTCGACACCCACCGGGTCGGGTTGGGACATCAGCGGCTGGCAATCTTAGACCTATCACCCGCTGGCAATCAGCCAATGGCAGATCCAACGCAGCGGTATTGGATTGTGTACAACGGTGAGATCTACAACTTTCGCGAGTTGCGGCATCAACTGGAACACAAAGGGTACCAGTTCCGCTCGCAGACTGACACAGAAGTATTGCTCTACGGCTGGATGGAGCAGGGTGCTGATTTTTTGCAGCATTGTAATGGGATGTTTGCTTTTGCTCTCTATGACGCTGAGACAAATGCGCTTTTTATTGGGCGCGATCGGCTGGGCATAAAGCCGCTGTATTATGCCGTGTACAATGGGATGTTTGTGGTTGCTTCGGAAATCAAGGCACTGTTCCGCTCAGGACTTATTCCCGTTGAAGCTGATGAACGCGCCTTGTGCAATCCCACCCGATTTCAGGTGACGCCGCTTACGGGATTCCGCTTTGTCCGCAAACTGCCGGCTGGCTGGTGGGGAAAGTGGGACGGAGAGCAGTTGCATCTGCACTGCTATTGGGATCTCCAGCCCGTAGAGGAGCCGGCTGATGGGCAGGAAAGCATTGAGCATTTGGATACCCTGCTTCAAGATGCTGTGCGATTGCAAATGATTGCTGATGTTCCTGTTGGCGTTTTTCTTAGTGGAGGATTGGACTCTTCTCTGGTTGCTGCATTGATGCGGCACCACACCAGTCGGGACATTCACGCTTTTACCATTGCTTTTGCTCCTGAGGATCAACGCTTTGAACAGTTGGTGGAAGATCACCGTTTTGCTCGTTCCGTCGCTCAACAGTTCGATTTTCAATACCACGAATTTGTTCTGCAACCAGACATTGTCTCATTGCTGCCGAAAATGATCTGGCATTTAGATGAGCCCATCGGGGATCCCGCGGCTATTAACACGTACTTGATTGCAAAGGCGGCTCGAGAGCATCAGATCATTGTGCTGCTCAATGGCGTAGGTGGGGATGAAGTGTTCGGTGGATACCGCAAGTATCTGGGATGTCTCAAAGCGGAGGTGTATCAAACCATTGTCCCAAAATTTGCCCGATCACTGCTGGAGTGGGCGATACAATTTGTCCCTGTTGCCTCGGAACGCCGGGGATTCCGCTTGTTTCGCTGGCTCAAGCGCTTTCTGAGCTTTGCTTCCCTGCCTCCTCTGGAACGATACCTATCATCCGATCTTTCGTTTTCTCCATCGCAATTTGAGCAATTGTTCCAGTGCGGTTCGTACTATGACACGCATTTTTATCAGGCGCAACAGCAGCGGTTTCACAGTGCGGCAGTGTCATACCTGACGAAGATGTGCTGGAATGACACGAAGGTATTCCTGAGCGAGCATAATCTCACGTATACTGACAAAGCGACGATGGCAGCCAGCGTTGAGGCACGTCCTCCGTTGATCGATCATCGAATTGTCGAGTTCGCATTTACCCTGCCGCCGAAGTTTCGCATTCGAGGGAATGTGCAAAAATATCTGCTCAAGAAGGTCGCCGAGCGGTATCTGCCCCGCGAGATCGTTTATCGTCCCAAGGCTCCCTTTGCCTCACCTTTGCGATCGTGGATCCGGGGACCGCTGGCGCCAATGATTGACGATATTTTGTCAGAATCAGCCCTCCAGCGCCGGGGCATTTTTCACCCGAAAGCGGTGCGTCGGCTTATTGTTGAAGATCGGCAGGGCAAAGAGGATTATGCACTGGCAATCTGGACCTTATTGACCGTTGAATTGTGGTTTCGCACCTTTATAGATCAGCCCGCTGAGTACTGGGCGCGAGATATCCAGAGTTTCACAACCTCCGTGTAGAAAATGCGACAGGTCATTCAGTATCAAAAGACCGGGGAAATGAGCGTCGTGGATCTTCCTCCTCCTCTGCTGCGCCCCGGATACGTGCTGGTGCAGAATGTAGCATCGGTGATTAGCGCCGGGACAGAGCGCACATCGATTCGGACGGCTCAGGCTTCATTGATTGGCAAAGCGCGAACCCGCCCGGATTTGGTTCGGCAGGTACTGGCGAATGTGAAACGAGAAGGAGTATGGGCAACGGTTCAAAAAGTGCGGAATCGCCTGGATAACTACAAAGAGCTGGGGTATAGCTGTGCAGGAAAAGTCATAGCCTCGGATACAGCAGCATTCCTGCCGGGAGATGCTGTAGCCTGTGCTGGTACTGGTTACGCGGTTCACGCAGAGATTGTCGCTGTTCCCAAAAACCTGGTATGCAAGATTCCAGAGGGAGTCAGCTTTGAAGAAGCAGCATTTACAACGCTGGGAGCGATTGCCCTGCAGGGGGTTCGGCAGGCGGATGTGCGGGTTGGAGAAAATGTTGCTGTGATTGGATTGGGACTGCTGGGATTGTTGACGGTGCAGTTGCTCAAGGCGGCGGGTTGCCGGGTTGTGGGTGTGGATATTACCGATCACCACTTTGCTTTAGCTCAATCCCTGGGATGTGATGCCTGTTATCTTAGTGGCGCTGATGCAGGAGAACGAATTCGTTCCTTTACCCGCGGCATTGGGACCGATGCAGTGATCATTACTGCTTCCACAAAGTCCAACCAGCCGCTGGAATTAGCACTGGAGGTTGCGAGAAAAAGATCTGTCATTGTGATCGTTGGCGTCGTTGGGATGAATGTGCCACGGTCGCCCTTTTACGAAAAGGAATTGCACCTGACCATTGCGTGTTCGTATGGTCCCGGCCGGTACGATCCCTTATACGAAGAATTTGGGATCGACTATCCGGTTGGCTATGTGCGGTGGACTGAACAACGAAATATGCAGGCATTTCTGGATCTGGTGGCACAAAAAAAACTTGCCATTGCTCCGCTCATCACCCATCGGTTTGATATCGAAAACGCTTTGCAAGCGTACGACCTGGTGACTGGAAAACGCAAAGAGCCATACATCGGTATCCTGCTGCAGTATCCTGAACGGTCGGAGCATCCCCGCCGGTACGTTCCTGCGAAGGTCAAGGCAAGCACGGTCAAAACTCCCATTGCCATTGGTTTTATTGGTGCTGGGAACTTTGCACAATCATATCTGCTGCCGCCGTTGAAGTCTGCCGGTGTCCGATTACGGGGAGTTGCAACCTCCCGGCCGGTCAATGCAAAAGCAGTCAGTGAGAAATTTGGATTTGAGTATGCGGCAACTGATCCGCAGGAAATTCTTGCTGATCCTGAAGTTGATGCGGTGTTTATTGCTTCTCGCCACGATTCCCACGCACAGTATGTGATCGAGGCTTTAAAAAACAAAAAGCACGTTTTTGTTGAAAAGCCGTTAGCAATCAACCCGGAGCAATTGCAGGAAATCGCTCAGTTGTACGACAGCGTGTCAGCGGAGGGAATAGTGCTAATGGTGGGTTTCAATCGCCGCTTTTCGCAGGCTTTTCGTCGCATTAAACAGTTCCTGGCAGATGTGTCAGACCCGCTCACGATGCTCTATCGAGTACAGGCGGGAACGCTTCCTCCAGATCATTGGCTGTTGCAGCCGGATCAGGGAGGACGAATCATCGGTGAAGCCTGTCACTTTATCGATACAATGGCGTTTCTCGCTGGATCTTCTGTCCGGACGGTGATGGCGATGACCACTGCTGCTGATCGGGTGGACATTCCGTCAGATGAAGATACGATCGTCACATTGCATTTTGACAACGGCTCTGTGGGGACATTGCTGTATGTAGCAACCGGCAGTCCGGCGACGCCGAAAGAATTTGCAGAAGTTTTTGGTGGACAAAAATCTGCGGTGATGCAGAACTTTGCTCGACTGCAATTACTGGATTGGAAACGGCGGACAATCAAACTGGATGGATCGAAGGGGCATAAGGAAGAAGTGCAACACTTTTTGAACGTTCTTCTGGGCAAAGCGCAACCCCAGTTTTCGTTTGAATCTTTCTGGAATACAACGCAGGTTACTTTTGCAATTCACCAGTCGTTGCAAACAGGACAACCTGTCGCTATTGATGTACCAGGGGCATAGAAGTATGTCGAAATCGCGGCAGCAACCATCGACGCGCAAGGCGGTGCAGCAGGAGTATCGGGACTTTATGGAAATGGAGATGCTTGTCCAGAAAGCGTTTGACCGGCTACACCAGTACGTCGAAAAGGAACAGTATCGTGGCTACGAATTTGATGATTTCCTTGCCTCTCCCTTATGTCGCTTGCTTAGTTTTGGCAATTTGTTCCTCAAACGCGTGTGGATTCAGGTTGGGGAACGGTTACCGATTAACATTCGCCCACTCATTGGTATACCGAAGTTGGAGAGTACCAAAGCACGGGGATTCTTTGCAAAGGGAGCTTTGTGGCAATACCAGCGAAGTGGCGATCCGCAGTGGCTGGCAATTGCTGAGCGTCACCTGGAATGGCTGATGCAGAATCCGTCAACTGGTTATCCCGGTATTTCGTGGGGAAATCACTTTGATTTTGCCAGTCGAGGAGGGTTTTTTCCAAAAGGATTGCCTACCATTGTCTGGACAGCTCATATTGCCGAAAGTTTTGATCTGGCATATCAACTGACGGGTAAAGCGCAGTATCGGGAGGTGGTAATTCAAGCAGCGCAGTTTATCGTTGAAGGGTTAGAACGACATTCCGATGAAAATGGCATCTGCTTTGCCTATGCGCCGGGAATTTTAAATCTCATCCACAATTCCAACCTTCTGGGTGCTGCTACCTTACTTCGAGCGTGGCGGTATACGGGAGATTCAGCGCAGCACCGATTGGCGCAGCAGGCGTATCAATGGACAATTGCTCATATGCATCCCGATGGAAGCTGGTACTATGGCGCAGAGCCAAAGTATCGATGGATCGACAACTTTCACACTGCCTATAATATCGACTGTCTGATGACAGCAGTACAGATCGTTGGAGAAGAGTTTTTCCCATTTTCCATCGTTGAAAGGGCTTATGCGTTCTGGGTGAAGCATTTTTTTGAGGATGACGGTACGCCGTGGTATTATCACAATCGGAAATATCCCCTGGACATTCAATGTGCAGCGCAGGCTATTGAAAGCTTTGTAAAGTTGTGGGATGTGTTTCCCGATGCCCTGAAACGCGGAATTGCTGTTGCACGGTGGACCATTCGGAATATGCAGAAGTCCAATGGAGCTTTTCGGTATCGCCGCTTGCGGTTCTGGCGCAATGATTTAGAGCCGATCCATTGGGGAGAAGCGACAATGTATGCCGCACTTTCGGCGCTGCTCCTTGCATTACAACGGGCTTACAGTGGCAAGGGAGAGATGATCTAATGCGGGTGATGGTTCTCAGCTCTTATCCCTATGTGGATTCTCATCCACACAAAGTTCTTTTCTTGAAACTTCTCCTGGAGCGGTTGGAGGCTGCTCAGATAGCTCTGTGCTATGTGCAGTCCTCATTGCGGCATCACATTCAGCGGGCTCGACAACAGTTCCAGATTGCCGATGCTCTAAGGCTTTTCAAAATCTTTCGCCAACAATCTGCTCAGCAGCCAGAGCTGGAAACAGAGCTGAAGGATGTGCCACGTGGCAAGGTGATGACCATCGCACGCCGGTGGGGGGTAGCGGTACATTTGTTTTCGAAGATGAAGCAACTGCGTCACTTTGCCGAAGACTTTGCTCCGGATATCATCCATAATTTCTCCGGAGCGTTTATTCCACGCTCTTTGTTGAAAATCGCGCCAGCAGGAGTTGTGAGTGGTCACTATGGTGAGCTCCCGGCTCTGCGAGGGGGGGATACTATCCGCTGGACAATCTTTCTGAATTATCCGATGGTACTCACTGTTATGCGACTGGTTCCTGAGCTGGATATGGGGGATATTTTACTCAAACGGCGAGTCCCAGTGTACCGGGGGGATACGATTGCTTTGCTTCGGTTTCGGTGTCAGATTACCAACGCGCTTGCACAGATCGAAGCGTTCGATCGCTGGCAGGCAGGAACGTTGATTCCAGTACCGCAGCGCAGGGAAGATGGATCAACTTTTTACCGAATGGGGCGGTATTTACGCTCTTTAGTAGATCAGCGGTTGCAGATGGGACAGTATTCACATTTTGAGGTGCGATGATGAGTCGATGGCTCCAGTGGTGCGAGAACATTTTGTGGCATATGGTGGATTTTCAAACGGGGTTGTTCTCTTACTCGACCCGGATTGAAAATGGCCACTATCGCAATGACTTTACCCATCCTCTCAGAATCCGGTACACGGTGAACACCTATGCGGGATTGCTACGCGCACGGTCGTTTCTCCAGAAAGATTGGGATGTGCCGGGTTTATTTGAAAAGTTTCTGCAAACATATCCAGTGGAAAATCCCGGTGATCAGGGGTTGCTTCTGCTGGTTTTCACAGACTATGATCCGGACCGAGCACTGGAATGGTTTAATACAATCCAGCCGACGGTTACCAATCCTTTAGTGCTGGCTCAACGTCCTGTTCAAGAGCTATGCTGGTTGTTGTGGGGAATAACCGCTTTAGCACATCGAACACAATATGAACTGGCGGCTGAGCAGGCGCACGCTTTGTGGAAGCTGATCCACAAAGATTTTTTCTGTCGAGATTCTTTGTTTCCCTATCATCAGCATCAATGGTACCGGAAACGTTTTGTGTCGTTTGGGGCACTGACGTACTTCCTTCGTGCTAGTTTTTCGTATGCGAAGGTTTTTCAGGATCGCTACGTACAGGTGATTGCGGAAGAGCTCACAAAGCGACTGATCCAGCAGCAGGGACACCGTGGAGAATGGGGGTGGTTTTATGATGTATACCGGGGATGCCTGGTGGAATGGTATCCTGTTTACAGTGTGCATCAGGACTCAATGGCAATGTTGTTTCTGTTCCCTGCGCTGGATGCTGGTGTTGCTGAGGCTGAGTTAGCAATTGAACGGAGTTTCCGCTGGTTGCTGGGTGAGAATGATTTAAATACACCGATGCTTCGGAGCAATCCTCCTTTGATCTATCGATCGATTCACCGTGCTGAGCCGATGGAAGCAGGGCTGCGTTTGCTGCGCGCCTGGAAGAATGCCCTGCTTCACCGATCACCACAGTTTGCTTCAGCTCAACAGTTACAAATCAACACCGAATGCCGATCCTATCACATAGGGTGGATCCTGTACGTATGGAGCAATCGTTTGCAACAATTACCGTCCAGTGTGGAGAAATTCTTGAGCAATGAGGTGCAGGTTCAGGAAAAAAATTTATGACAGAAACAACGCAGCATACGAAGCTCTTTGAACAGGTGCACACCCGACGGATTTACTTGTGGGGAATCCCGATCGATCCCCTGAGTATGGAGGAAACAGTTGCACTCATTGATGCAGCCATACAGGCACGCTATCAGATTACGCACGCTGCTGTGAATGTTGCGAAGTTCGTTGCAATGCAGGAAAATCCAGAGTTACGGCGGGCTGTCTGTGAAAGCACTATTGTCAACGCTGACGGTTATCCTCTGGTGTGGCTCGCCCGGTTAATGGGGTATTCGGTCCCGGAACGCGTAACTGGCATTGATCTGATGGAAGAATTGGTGAAATTGGCAGCGAGGAGGCAGTACAGAATATTTTTCTTTGGAGCGGAAGAGTGGGTAGTCCGCAAAGTGGTGGATATTTATGCCAGCCGATTTTCACCGGAGATTATCGCTGGATGGCATAACGGCTACTATGTACCTCAAGAGGAACCGGTTATTGCGCAACAAATAGCCAGCACGCATCCAGATATGTTGTTTGTAGCAATGAGTTCGCCCAAGAAGGAGCTCTTTTTGTGGAAATATCGCAACGTTCTAGGATCGATCCCTTTTGTAATGGGAGTTGGCGGTAGCTTTGACGTCGTTGCAGGAAAAGTTAAACGCGCACCCCGGTGGATGCAACGGTCAGGGTTAGAGTGGTTCTACCGGCTCTTGCAGGAGCCGCGCCGGATGTGGAAGCGGTATGCGTACACCAATACCAAGTTTTTGCTGTTTTTAGCGCGGGCTTTGTGGCAACAGCCAAAAGGTGGAAAGAACAGACACCGAAGATCCTAATGCCGGGCGATGCCGCCATCGACATTGATCGTTTGCCCTGTGATCATTCCCGACGCTGGCAGTGCTAAGAACGCGACGATGTTGGCAACATCTTCTGGTTCGTCGGGTCGACGGACACATTGGGTGGGCAAAATGTGCTCCAGCAAGGATTTGCTGATGCGTTCATTGTCGGAATTGGGCATTTGCGTTGCTGTCAGTCCAACGGTAATGGCGTTTACCGTGATGCCGTATTTGCCCACCTCCGCCGCCAGAGAGCGGACGAAACCGATCATCCCCATTTTGCAGGTGACATAGTGCACCAGGTAGGGAGTTCCCAACCACACCGTGTTGGAAGAGAGCACGATAATCCGTCCAAAGCCATTTTCTTTCATCGGTGGCAACACCGCTTTGGTGGTGAGAAAGAGCGAGTTCAACGTAACATTCAGCATTCGTTGCCATTGATCGAAACTCAGAAGCTCAAAGGGTTCTTCCTCGTAAATTCCCACGTTGTGAACCAGGATGTCCAGGCGTCCATAGCGCTCCATAATGGTGTCGACAACTTTCTGTACCTGAGACGCTTGTGTCAGATCTGCTTGCAGTGCCAGTGCTGTGCCACCAGTTGCTTCGACAGCGCGGACAGTATCTGAAGCGTCAGCAATATCTGCGATGACAATACGAGCACCTTCCTGCGCTAAACGCTCGCACATAGCTCTGCCGTTGCCAACGGCTGCACCTGTAACCAGTGCGATGCGGTTTTGCAATCCCTGTTCAAATTCGCCAATTCGCATTCCAAGCCGTTTACGCTGAAAAAGAAGAGGTTCCAGAAGGAGTTTGCCGGCGAGCTCGGAGAATTCTCCAGATAAGGAAGCCTACGAAGGCAGCTCCACCAAGGACAAGGAAAAGCCGTGCCCAGGAGAAAGTACCCGGATACACTTCGACCGAGCCATCTGGATTTTCAACGATGTAGGGGCGGGAGTAGTAAAACGCCGGATGGAAAGGCAGAGACCAGTACCACGGTGCAGAGCCCATCAGATATCCCAGCATAAATTGATCCGACATTCCTCCGTAGTAGTTAAGCTGAACTGGCTGCTTCCCTGCTGAGGAAGGCAAAGACACACGTTCGACCTTTCGGGGGACTCCATATCGCTTGCGATAGATTTGCCCTGATTCCAATCGCTTTCCTCCGAAGCTGCTGGTGATGCTCCTCTGTCGGGGCGCAGAAGCAGCTTTTGTGCGCTGTCCACCAAAGCTACTGCGCGGTTGTTGCACCTTCCGCTGCTGCGTTGGCTGTTGCAGCCCTTTGGTTGCTGGACGCTTCGGTATAGCAGGAGCGATTTTCTGGGGTTTGGGTTTGGTCCAAGTTCGCATCGGAGTACTCCGCCGACCACCAAAGCTTCGACGTGCCCCTTTTCGTGCTTCTGCAATGTCCAGGATCAGGATGGAGATAAAACCCAACAACAGACACCACAGAATCCATTTCTGGAGTTTCATCCGAAAATTTTCTCCGTTGTTAATGAGCCATCTTCCTCTCGGAACGTGATTTCTGCGATGAAAATATCGGAATTATCCAAATCATTCCGCAGAAGCTTCGACCACGAAGATGGTCGTCCACTTTCTCGAATGTGAATCAGTAAATCCACAATACCGGTCAATGGTTCACCATTCCAGAAAACCACCGTTGACTCAATGTCGCCATCAGTTTCGATTTCCAGCAGATTCAGTGATTGGGCTTCCTCTTCAGTAAACGGGGGCGGCAGGATCAATAGGTTTTCCAGGTAGTCGACGAGCAATTCTTTGGAATATTCCTTACCGTCGGTGCCTTTGTAAACGATTACCGAGTCAAAGTCTCCATTTTCAGTAAGATGAATCATCAATTCTTTGATCCCGCCGACACACTGACCATTGATGTAGACGGCTGTCCGTTCGATAAAGCCGTTACTTTCAATTGCAACCGTTCGCATTGGTTCTGCGTTATGGTTGTGCGACCTGCGGTGTCCGAACGGTATCAGTTCCGGTTGGCTGTTTCTGCTCTCGCAACACCATTTCCCGGTATTTCGGTGCAATGCGCAATTGCCAGAATTGCAATGCTTGTGGATTTTCCGGACCCAGTTGCAACCCTTTGTAAGCGGCACGTGCTGCTTCTAAGCTGTCGCCTAACATCAGCAGTGTCTGGCTTTTGAAAAGCCACATTTGTGCATCGTCTGGTTTGATCTCCAGATATTTGTTGTTGTACTCCAGTGCTTCCTTATACCGCCCTTCCCGGAAGGCAGCATCGGTGAGCACGGCATAAGCGTTGAAGTTGTACGGATGCATTTCTAAGATCCCTTTTGCCAGCTTTGCCTGAATTTTCTGGAAACCCGCTCGCTGCTGCGCATCCTGTACTTTCTGCATCTGGAGGGCAATCGCACGCGCCAGATCGCTGATCGGCTGGAAAATCAGATACTTACCAATCCCATCCCAGACACTCCCGAAGCGTTCGTGCGAGAAGAGCAGATCTACCAGTTTATCGGCTGGTGGCTTTCCCTGAGTCAGGGCAGTGTAGATATACCGGTCATTTTGCGCCATAATGTAGTATCCGAACGCCAGCCAGATGAAGTACAGTCCTGCTAATCGGCGCAGCACCGGATAGGCGCGTTTCCACCAGGAAAGATGGATGCGAATGACCGTCATCATCCGGGATTCTCCGTAGATGATTGCGGCAATACCCCCAACCCAAAGCGCCCCGTAAATACGGGGTGTCAGGAAGTCTGTTTGCGTCGAAAAAATCCAGGCGAAGATACCGCCGATAGCAGCGATCATAATCCCTTTGTGAGAATTGCGAAAAGCATAGAATAAGAGGGCAATCGGAACACTAACCCAGAAGAGTAATCCTACAATGCCGGTTTCAACAAATGCCTGCACCCAATCGTTGTGAATTTCTGCGCCCAGGAGATGCAACAATCCCCAATAATACGGCACGTAGATAGGAAACTGACCAATTCCTGCGCCTGTGAGCCACATTGGCATTTTAAACGGATGCTCGTACTCTCCACGGAGCGATTTCTCAAAAAGCATTCTGCGAGAGGCATTCCAGAAATCGAATCGGTCGCTCCGACCACCGCGAATGATTCGTTCAATTGTGGACACAGCGCTGACGACATCAACTTTTGGCGTGGTGCGCAACTTTTGTACGCTGACATCTCGCTCCAGAAGAATTTGGTTTGGAGGGATGACACTCAAAGCTGCTGTAAGACTCAAGGTTAATACGGCAACAATATGCCAGTTCCGCCGCCACTGTTGAGCAGAATACAGGTAGACTACTAACATCACAAAGGCGATAATGCCATAGCCGATAATAACACTGATTAACTTTCCAGTTGCGTAGATGATATAGATCATCAGAAACACTGCGGCACTTCCCAGCCCTCCAATCAATACCTGCTTCCACGTCCACTGTTTTTGTTTGATAACCTTTTGATACATCACCACCAGAAACATCACGCCCAGCGCCATAAAGATTCCGACCCAGCCGGAACGGGCACGGGAGTAAATGAGGAAAACAAAGGTCGTTACGAACGACAGGGTAGCAAAAAGCATATGGCCAGGTGATTTGATGTGGTGGGAGAACATAAACCACAGGAGAAACGGCAGGGTCACAACCAGGTATGTGGAAACGTAAGCACGATACGAGAGCGTAGAGGAGGGCAGTCCAGCAGACATAATCCAGCTAAAACTGAGCAAACCTTCGCCGACCCACCATTGCAGCATCCCGATAATGCTGATAACCAGAGCGACGCCAGCAAAGACATTCCAGAAAACAGTCGATTTCCAGAACTTTATCCGCCGTCCAATTAAATAGCCGGCAACCGGATACATCAGGTACACTAACCGCTCGAAGCCCAGGCGGGGTACTACGGACCACGCCATTGCCAGCGTTCCAATCAGCAGATATCCCAGCCAGAAAAGTTCGTGCCACTTGAATTCCAGGGTGTTAGATACCGGTGTCAGTCGTTTGCTGAAAATTAAAGTTGCGGCAATGACCGTTGAAATCCAGATTGCTTTGATGTAGAAATCCACGGTGTGAATGCCGTTGATGATGAATAGCGGGTTAATTGCCAGCAGGATCCACGTCCACGGGTAACTTCCTCTGGCACTATATGCAACAAATGCTAAGAAGGCGGAGATCAGGACGAAGAGCACTTTGCTGGTCGGAGGAGCAAAAAGAAATGGTATTTCATCGATGGCAGCTTTGGGAATTTCGATCCACGTGATAATGAGCAAAGGAGGGAGAGCAAACAGAAGGGTGAACCAGTGATTTTGAAGCAAACGATCTGCCCAGTTGAGTTGTGTTGATTTTCGCCGTATGCTCCCGTCGCCTTCTGCCTTTGCCTGCGATTGCTTTTTACTTGATGTCTTCGCCGTTTTTGTCTTTCCCATCGATCAACACCCCCAGACTTCCTTATACCAGGATTTTTTCTTCCTCGCTTTCTACCTGCGGTTCTTCATCGTAGCTGATGCGGATGCGTCGCGTGTTGATGTCTTCCGGACTGAATTCGAAGTGGATGGAGTAATGATGCTTCGGCAAGGTGCCATTTGCTTTTTCTGCCCATTCAATCAGTTTGATAGCTGTTTCTTCTTCAGTACACTCAGCCAGTCCAATTTCTTCCAGCTCTTTCGGCGACTTAATGCGGTACAGATCGATATGGTACAATGTCACGTGGTGGTGTGCGGCATCTTCACCTTCGTACCGGTTGATGATGGTAAATGTTGGACTACTGACGATCTGGGAAACGTGAAAGTATGCGCAGATTCCTTTGACAAACTCTGTTTTCCCTGCCCCCAAGTCCCCATATAAGGCAACAACATCGCCAGGTTTTAGTCGAGCGGCAAATTGCTTGCCCAATTCAATCGTTTCCTCTTCGCTCCGAGTCGTATACGTTCCCAACTCCATAGCTGCGTTGATTTGTTGAACAAGAGCAAACATTTTTCGTTATTATTCACGATTTCATCCGACAAACTTACGAAAGTTTCAGGTTTTAGGCTTTAGAATAGCGACCGGTAAGATCATTTCTTCCATCGAGATTCCCCCGTGCTGGAAGCTGTCGCGGTAGTAGTTCAGGTAATGGTGGTAATCGGTCGGGTACACAAAGTAGTAGTCTTCTTTGGCAATGACGTAGTTGGTCGTTACGGAATGCTTCGGCAACAGGAGTTTTTCTGGCTGATCTACGATCATTGCGTATCGTGGATCGGTGTTTACATTCCGTCCAAATTTAAATCGCAGATTGGTGGAGGTTTCCCGATCCCCAAAGACTTTTGCGCCTCGCATGCATCGAATGGCACCGTGATCGGAGGTAATAACGATCCGGATGGAATCAACGGTTGCTAACTTTCGCAGCATACCAAATAAACTGGAATGCTGGAACCACGACCGCGTTAAAGTGCGATATGCCGCCTCATTGGGTGCGATTTCTTTCAAAATGGGGGAATCAGAGCGGGAATGGGCGATCATATCAACGGCATTAATCACGATTGCCGTCAGCTTGGACTGTGTGTATTGCAGGATTTCGTGTTCGACTTTTCGACCAAAATCAGAATCGTAAATTTTGACGTAGCGAGGTTTGTTTGGCAGCGAGATACGATTGCGCTCGAAGAATTTCAACAAAAGCTCCCGCTCATATTGATTCTGGCTGTGCTCATCCGAGCGATCCTCAACCCAGTACTGCGGATAGTACCGCTGGATCTGCCGGGGAAACAGTCCACTGAACAGCGCATTGCGTGCATAAGGGGTTGCTGTTGGCAGAATGGCGCTGTAGTAAGACTTCTCAATGGTGAAATACGGGCGGAGCAACTCTTCCATCAGGAGCCATTGATCTAAGCGCATGCAGTCAATGACAAAAAATATTACGGTGTCGGCTTGCTCCAGTTGCGGTACGACAAAGTGCTTGAGAATTTGTGGAGAAAGCAGAGGAGTCTCATCGCCCCGCTCACGGGCATGAAGCCATTCTTCATAGTGCGTCTCAACATAGCGAGCAAATGTTGCATTGCATTCTCGCCACTGCGTCTGGAGCGTTTCTCCCAGTCCTAAGTCGGGATATCGATCTAACTCCATACTCCAGGTCACCAGGCGAGTGTAAATGTCGACCCACTCACTCCACGGAAGGTCTTCGCTGAGGCGCATCGTAATCTCGTTGAAGCCCCGCAGGTATTCCTGGGTAAAGCGTTCCCGCGATATCTTGTCTGACTCCAGAAATTTTTTGCACGCAGCTAAGATCTGGGCAGGATTGACCGGTTTCGTTAAGTAGTCATCGATTTTCCTCCCTAAGGCTTCTTCCATCAGGGACTCTGCTTCGTTCTTGGTGACCATTACCACCGGGATAGATGGATCAATTTGCTTCATCCGCTCTAAGGTTTCCAGCCCACTGAGTCCCAGCATCATCTCGTCCAGAAAAACCAATCGGTAGGAGTTCCGCTTAAAAAGCTCCAGCGCATCTTCTCCATTTGTAGCAGTATCAACGGTGTAGCCGCGATACTCCAGCAGCGTAATGTACGGCTTTAAAAGGTCGATCTCATCATCAACCCAGAGAATTGCTGAGGAATGTGCCATAATTCCGTCCTCTGTTCCCGTGAAACTTACACCTGCATTATCGCGTAGCACTCAAGTCCACGGTTGCCTCCTCGTCATACCCAATTTCCATCGAGCCTAACACGTATTACGGCGTATGGTATTTTGCGATTCCATAGCGCTTTGCCGTACGGCTGCTGTTGTCTGGATATGGATGTTCTGGATTGCTACGCAGCCACTTGGTGCGCAGTCCCGATCGGAGCTGCCCCCTTCCTACCTGGATGGTTTTGTTGGTATTGTGTTCCCGATCCAGAATGAGGCATTTTTTCAGCAGTATCAGAAGCTGGGCAGCGCGACTCGATCCTTTGCTCCTGCCGTTATTGCTGGAGGTACAACAGTGATAGAGATTAGCCCAGGGTGGTGGGTCGGAGTGAGCGTCAGTTATCACGAAGTACGGCTACGAGAATTCCACCAGCAGGTAATTGTACAGAACGATAGTTTGACATTGTTCCGAACTTTCTGGGAAGATTTAGCCTTCAAAGTAACCCAGGCGGCAGGGCGAGTGGAATGGTCGCCTCATCTGCAGCAATTTCGTACCCACCTGGGAGCGCAATTGGGAATGGCTTCGGTTAAAAGTTTCTGGTACGAAGGGGTCAGCTCTCCCTTTGCGCAGTTGCGGTATCCCGGAGGGATCCGGCTCTCCGATGAAGCACTTGTCCCGGCTCTGAAGATTTTTGCTCAGGTTGCGCTTGGGTTCGATCGCGTGTTCTCCTCCCGCTCGTGGCTCCATGCGCTTTTGATCGAGGCTGCGTATAGCTATCTTCCGCTAAAATCTGCTGTTTTCCGAAACTTTCCACCGCAATCGCCACTGGCATCTGCGCGTTCTGTCCGGCTTAATTTAGGGGGGCTGAGTCTCTCCATAGGAGTTCGGCTGCGTTTCTGAGAAACACTCTTGCCGTGGACGATTCGTTTGTTTTGCCTATTTTGAGGCTGAAAGCGCGCAGCGAACGGGTATTTGTAAAAAGATGTGGAAGGGACGCTGATGGAAATTCGTATTTCTGCACGGCACTTTGAACTCTCCGATGATCTGAAGCAAAAAGTTGAGCAGACAGTCCAGAAATTTTCCCGTTTTTACCCGAAGATTATCTGGGTCGAAGCGATTCTGGAGCAAGAAGCGACGAGAGACCATCGAAAGAAAGTGGAATTTGTTGTTCATACTAACGACCATCATACCTTTGCGGCTTCCGAAGAAACCGACAATTTCTACACCAGTCTTCATAAAGCAGCGGATAAGGTCATCCGGCAACTGAAAAAGTTGAAGACCCGGAGGGAACGGCATAGTTGATTGCCGATGAATCCTTTTGCCCATATACGAGCCTATCGTCGGGAATCGATTACGGTGTCGACATTATGTGAATTGGCGCCGATACCAATTACGCATCACAATCATCCTGTTGGGGAAGAAAACCGGATAGTGGATCCTCAGCCGCTGCGTCCCCAATTTCCACTGGCGGGATTTTTTGACTTCTTTTCAGCCAGCAGTTTGCTCCTTTTCGGCAGAACTGAGTTTGCGTTTTTGCGTTCCTTGCCAGATTCTGAAGCGCAGCAGGCAGTTGACCGGTTGTTTGCTTACCATCCACCGGCGGTTTTAGTTACTCACGATCAACCGGTATCTCCTTTGCTGGAACAGCAGGCAGCGCAATATCAGGTTGCACTCCTTACAACCTCTCTGGAGACGACAACAGCGCATGCTCTTTTGACAGACTTCTTTGCTGCTTACTTTGCTCCCTATGCGTCCGTCCACGGTTCTTTTGTGGATGTTTATGGCATTGGCATTCTCTTCATAGGGCGAAGTGGCATTGGCAAAAGCGAGATTGCGCTGGATCTGGTGGAGCGCGGTCATCGTCTGGTAGCGGATGATTTAGTCATTCTGTCCCGTCCCAAAAAAGACATTATCATCGGGCGGGGAACGGAGATTAGTCGCCATTTTATGGAAATTCGCGGATTGGGCATTGTGGACGTTCGACAGATGTTTGGGGTGAGAGCGGTGCGCTATCAAAAACGGCTGGAAATCGTGGTGCAGTTGGAGGAATGGTCGGCAGATCGGGACTATGAACGCACCGGCTTAACACTGTCGCCCATTTCGCTCTTCGATACCGCCGTGCATCACGTTGTGCTACCGATCTATCCAGGCAAGAACATTACGGTGATTGCGGAAACCATAGCGCTCAATTATTTGCTGAAAATGTACGGCTACAACGCTGCTCAGGTGTTTGCCGATCGACAGAAAGCAGCCATCGCACAGCAAGTGCAAGAACTGACCAGCGATGAACGCCGCTTTTTGACACCGTATTTTTACAACGACACCGAATAAAGAAGTTGAACTGAAAGAGGAGTACGCGTTGCAATGAAGGTCGTACGCTTCTGGATCATACGAGTGATTCTGATAGGAATGATGCTGGTCGGCGTCTGGTCGTGCTCCGGTGATCGCTCGGAACCGGCTGCTGATTATACCAATATCCCCCCAGAGCCGGTGCCAGGGGGATGGGTCCTGATTCACCAACTCTCGGATCCTGAAGGACTCAATCCGTATACCACCAATGATGCTGCCAGTTCGGAGATCAATGTGAAAATCTTTGAGCCGATGCTCAGTCTGGATTGGAAAACAGCGGAATTGATCCCGTGGGTCGCAAAGCGTCGGGCAGAAATTTCGCCCGATCACCTAACGTACAAATTCGTTCTTCGAGATGACGTGTATTTTTCAGATGGCGTCCGCTTAACTGCCAGGGATGTGGTGTTCAGCTTCAAAGCGCTCAAGAATCCGCTGGTCATTGACGCTGCTCCGTTGCGGAATTACTACAACAATGTGGTAGATGTCCAGGCTCCGGATGATACCACGGTGATCATTCGCCTGTCGCAGCCGTATTTTTTGGCGGAATATTTTTTAGGCGGGTTGCAGATTATTCCGAAGCATATTTTTGATCCTGAGAATTTGACGGATCAGTACACCATTGCAGAGACAAACGATCTGGATAATGCCCCAAACAATGAGGCAATGAAAAAATTTGCCGAATGGTTTAACTCAGCAGAAGTTAAGCGTGAACCGAAATATATGGTTGGCACGGGACCATACGTGGTCGAGGAATGGCGCACGAACGAGTTCATCCGGTTGAAAAAGAATCCGAACTACTGGAAGAAGGATGAGCCGGTATATCCTGATCGGGTTGTGTTCCGCACCATTAACGATCGCACCGCCGCCGTGGTGGCGCTTAAAAATCAGGACATCGACATTATGACCTATGTGCCGCCGAACCTGTTTGAGGATATTGATACAAATCGATTGCCGCATCTTCGCAAGACCAGCTACATTGTTCCAACCTACTACTACATTGGCTGGAATCTTTCCCGTCCCTTCTTTGCCGATAAGCGGGTGCGACAGGCGATGTCGCATCTGATCGACAAACAATCAATGATCAAAAATCTGATGCGTGGCTTTGCCGTCCCAACGGAGAGTCCCATTTTCTTTAAGCGTCCGGAGTATGATTCCACTTTGACACCGTATGAGTACAATCCAGAAAAGGCGAAACAGTTGCTGGAAGCAGCAGGATGGGTGGATAGTGATGGGGACGGAGTACGAGATAAGATCGTCAATGGGCAAAAAGTGAATTTCGAGTTCACCATTTTGGTGAATAGCGGCAATGAGATTCGGGAAAATATCGCGCTATTGTTTTCCGACGAGCTGAAAAAGGTTGGCATCCGGGCGAAGGTGCAGAAACTGGAATGGTCGGTGTTTCTGGAGAATGTCCGGAATCGGAATTTTGACGCCGTAATCCTGGGCTGGGTTTCTGATCCCACCCCTCCTGATCCGTATCAGATCTGGCATTCTTCGCAGATTGGCAAGGGAGGATCCAATTACATCGGATTTGCCAATCCCCGTGTTGATGAACTGCTGGAAAAGAATCGGGTGGAATTTGATCCGGAAAAGCGGAAGCAGTATATGCGGGAATTTCAGCGCATTTTACACGAGGAACAACCCTACACCTTTTTGTGGTTCATCAAGTATCCAGCAGCCTATAATAAGCGGCTGCAAAATGTGAATTTCTACGTTGTGCGCCCTGGCTATAACCTCAACGAATGGTGGATTCCACCGCAGTTGCGACGTTTTGAATAACAGTGAAGCGATTACAGACAGTGGACGAACGCAGGGCAGTATCGCGAGGACAGATTTTTGCCTGGACCCTCTTTGACTTTGCCAATACTGGCTTTTCGGTGATGATTGTCACCTTAGGGTATGCCCTGTATTTTCGACAGGTGGTAGCAGGAAGCGATCGGTATTGGGGCATTGCGGTGAGCCTGTCAATGTTGATTTGTGCCCTGTTAGCACCTCCATTAGGGGCGATTGCCGATGCAACCCGGGGACGAAAGCGCTTTCTGCTGGGGTTTACCCTGCTTTCGGTGCTGGCAACAGCAGCGCTGTACTGGGTGGAGGCAGGAATGATCTTCTGGGGCATTGCACTTTTTGTCATTGCCAACGTTGGTTTTGAAAGTGGCATCGTCTTCTACGATGCGCTGCTGCCTTCCCTGGCACCACCGACGGCGACGGGACGGGTTTCAGGCTACGGATATGCGATGGGATATTTGGGGTCGCTGGCAATTTTAGCCCTCTGCTTTCCGCTGATTCAGGGTGGTGTTGTTCCTGAAAATCTGGACAATTTTCGGCTGGCATTTCCCATCACCGCTGCCTTCTTCTTTATCTTCGCACTTCCGCTGTTCCTCTTTGTTCGAGAACCGCTGTCAATAGCACAACCATCAAGTTCTTTCAAACAAGTCGTTCAGTCTGGCTTTCAGCGAGCGTGGCGTACACTGCAAGCATTGCCCCGGTTTCCCAATTTGAGCCGCTTCCTGCTGGCTTTCTTTTTTTATAATGATGCAATCCTGACTGTGATCTCCTTTTCGGCGATTTTTGCCCAGACAACCCTGGGATTTTCCACGGAGGAAGTTGTGGTGTTTTTTCTGGTTGTACAGACAGCAGCGATTCTGGGATCAGTGCTTTTTGGGATCCTGACTGATAAGTACGGTCCAAAACGAACCATTTTGTTGAGCTTGCTGCTCTGGTTTGTTGTGGTTGCGGTTGTATTTGCCGTGGTCAGTAAATGGGGCTTCTGGACAGCAGGATTGTTGGCAGGAGGAGCTATTGGCGGCACGCAATCTGCCAGCCGTTCCCTGATGGTGCTGTTGACACCCAAGGAGCGGGCAGCCGAATTTTTTGGTTTCTTTGATGGTTTCTTTGGCAAGGCTTCTGCCGTATTGGGACCTGTTATTTTTGGGATACTTTCGGATGTGCTGAATCAGCGACTGGCAATTTTATCGCTGGCAGTGTTCTTTTTAGCTGGTGCTCTCTTGTTGTCTGGCGTTCGAGAAACGATCGAGACAGCGGCTTCTTAGTTCCAACGAAGTTGCTGTTGCCGACGTTGTTCCGCAGCAAGGTTGTGTTGCAGGCTCTGCAAATGCGCGCGAAGAAGCTGCAGACGCTGGCTTTCAGATTGAAGCTCCAGGAAATGCTGACGATTGGCGGAATCCTGGAGCCACAAGGCTGCCAGGCGATATGATAGCGGGGCAAGATGAGACAGATGCGGTAAATCCGTGGCACGTAGTGCCTGAAGAAGTTGACGGTGAAGTTGAATAACGATCTGCATCAGCTGGTGGTGCGGCACTTCTTCACGATCCGGTAAAGGTTCTACGGTTACCTCCATAGGCGGTGCTGTTTTACGCTCCCGCAGTCGCGTCATATAATACCGTTGCTCACCAGTGATCCGGATGGTAACATAAGTATCGTTCCCTGCCAGTATTTCAACGGATGCCAGAACACCAACGGGATGAAGCCGCCCTTGATCGAACCATTGTACGCCAACGATCTGCTCTGTTTCTCCCCACAACGGTAAGTGCCGGGCGATGGAGCGGCGCAGACGAAGCTCCATAGCGGTTGCAGGAAACAACACAAATGGGACCGGAAGCAAGGGATATTTTGCCATCCTTCGTTTTCTGGTTTGTTCTTCCCTTGAGCTTCAAGGGCAAGCAACGAAAAGATCAACTTTGTTATTTGAAGGATCGTCACCTTCGATAAGGTTTCAAAAAGTGGTCAGAACAATGCGAGTTGGAGTGGTTATTGCTGCTGCTGGCAAAGGGGAGCGGATGGCGCAGCCAGTGCCAAAGCAGTTTTTGCCGCTGGGCGGGATGCCGATTCTGCTGCATACGATCCGGGCATTCGAGCATATGCCAGCGCTGGTCAGTTTGCTGGTTGCCGTTCATCCTCGATACCTCCAGGATACGGAACGCTGGTGTCGAGCGCTGCGTATTCATCATCTTACCGCTTTAGTCCCCGGTGGATCCACACGGCAGGCGTCGGTGTGGAACGCACTTCAGCATCCCAGCATCGCACACGTTGACGTCGTGCTGGTACACGATGCTGTGCGCCCGTTTGTCTCGCAATCTTTGCTCAATCGGCTGCTGGCGGCGGTGCAGCACGCACCGGCAGTTGTTCCCGCTCTACCGCTCAAAGACACAATCAAACAGGTCGAGTCGCAGCAGGTACGCTGTACCCTCAACCGCTCGGAGTTAGTGGCAGTACAAACACCACAGGCTTTTCATCGTACCGTCTTGGTTGACGCTCATCGGGCAGCCCAGCAGCAGGGGCGGATTGGGACTGATGATGCAGCCCTGGTGGAGCAAATTGGTGTACCGGTTGCTGTTGTTCCCGGCGAGGAACACAATCTCAAAATTACGACACCCTTTGACCTGCATATTGCACAGCTTCTGCTGGATCATCGGCAATCGCTCTTTTAAGATCATCGGAGGTCTGCTGAGCAAGCGGTGCTTGCCAGGTTCTCCACGGCTGGACGGTGCAATTTCTTTTGGGAAAATTCGCTAAATTATATCTGAAGTAAAACAAAGTCGAAGAGGCGAATGTCGCTGAAATTTCCGGTGTTAAGCCAGGAATCAACCGAGACTTTACCGACAATCGGTACAGACGTCGATTTAGATTTGCGTGGTAAGGTAATTCTTTTCAACGATGACTGGCATACATTCGATGAAGTGATTGAACAGATCATTAAAGCAACGGGGTATTCTTACGCTCGAGCGGAAGCGATCACGTGGGAGGTGCATACAAAGGGGAAAGCCAAGGTGTATGAAGGTCCCTTAGAAGACTGCATTCGGGTTAGTGCGATTCTGGAGGAGATTCATCTGAAGACGCAGATTGTGTGTTGAACTCTTCCGAGGAAGATTCCTCGGGGGGTACAGAGGCAGAGGAAGCGGAAGTGTCCATTGCTGGCGGTTCGTCCGAGAACTGGATGATAAATTTTTTACCACACGAGCATTGAATCTCAACCGATTCGATGGTCTGATCCTCCCGGCGATGCACAATGATGGTATCCTGGTGCGTTGCGTCCGAAACTTCTTCCTCATCTTCATAGGTGATTTCCAGCACTTTCCCGCTATCAAGAACAACTTCAGCGGGGATCAGCGAACGATGCACGACCGAGTGTTCTTTGCCACTGATCTGGGGAGCGATGAGGAAATCCTGAAATGCTGCTTTGTCCCGTTGTTTTTGCGCTTCTGGCAAAAATGCCTCTGGGTCATTGGGATCGAAGGATAAAGGGGATTGTTGGCGCTGTTCCTCACTCATGAGACAGACTCTTGCCGTGGCATGTACATATCTTCGGTAATGTTGAGCTGTTCCAGCCGATAGCGGAAGCGAGCGCGGGTGATGCCCAGCATTTCAGCCGCTTTCATTTTGTTCCCTTTCGTTAGCCGTAAGGTCTGGATAAAGAGGTCTCGGAGCACATTGTAGTAGTTTGCCCCTTGCGGGGAAATGATCAGTCGATGTTCGCCCGGTGCTAACTCATAACTTTTCGGTAGCTCTGCCGCCTGGTGATCGGTCCCACTGGAAGATTCATAACTTGGAAGAAAGCGTAATGCTTCTTGATCGATCACAGAGTCGGTCGTAAGGAGCATAACACGCTCGATGACATTGCGCAACTCCCGTACGTTACCTTTCCATTCGTACTGCCGGAGAATTTGTACTGCTTCTGGCGTAAAGCCTTTGACTTTTTTCCCCATTTTCTCATTGAATTCCTGCACAAAGGCGGACGCCAGCAGTAGAATGTCTTCTTTGCGTTCCCGCAGCGGCGGGATCTCGATGCGGGCAACATTGATGCGGTAGTAGAGATCTTCCCGGAACTTGCCTGCTGCTACTAATTCCTCCAGATTCTGATTGGTCGCTGCAATCACACGCACATCGGTTGAGACCTCTTTTTCTCCACCGAGGCGGTAGAACCGCTTTTCCTGGAGAATTCGCAGCAGTTTGACCTGGAGATCCAGCGGCAATTCACCGATTTCGTCCAGGAAAATAGTACCACGATGTGCCAGTTCAAATTTTCCCTTTTTCAGTTTTTCCACTGCCCCGGTGAAAGCGCCACGTTCGTAGCCAAAGAGTTCACTTTCCGCCAGGTCTCGAGGGATAGCACCGCAGTTGACGGCGATGAATGGTCCGGAAGCCCGGCGGGAATGTTTGTGAATGAATCTGGCGACCAGTTCTTTCCCCGTTCCCGTTTCTCCGGTAATCAGGACCGTTGTATCATCAGTTTGTGCATAAATCCGTGCCAGGCGGATAACCTCTTGAATGGCAGGAGATTCGCCCAGGATCTCCGCAGCAGGGCTTTCTGGTAACTGTGCCTGAAGCAACTCCACTCGCCGACGCAGCTCGTAGTTCTGTAGTACCTTGCGAATGGTGATTTCCAGTTGTTCCAGATCCGGAGGTTTGACGATGAAATCTTCTGCTCCCAGTTTGATTGCCCGAACGGCTAATTTGATGTCCGAAAAAGCCGTGATCATAATGACCGGAATATTTGCTTCGCGCTCCCGAAGCTGTGCCAGAATATCTAAACCGTTAATGTTGCCCAGGAAAATATCCAGCAAAATGAGATCCGGGCGAATGGTGTCCAGTTGTTCCAGCGCTTCTGCAGGATCGGTGAAGGTGAGAACAGTTTCAAAACTCTCCGACAGTACAGAATGCAACGAAGAGTTTACTAATGGATCATCGTCGATGATCAAAAGGGTATAAGATTGCTTTTCGGGTTGATCCCTTCTTACGTGCTGCATGCCTTGCCAGAAATCTTTTATTCTTGCTTTGCTTGTCCCGGAACAGGTAACTTAACGTAAAAAGTTGTTCCCTTATTGAGCTGGCTGTCTACTTCGATGGTGCCGCCGTGTTCTAAGATGATACGCTGGGTGATGGAAAGCCCAAGTCCTGTGCCAGTCGGTTTGCGGGTGAAAAAGGGCATAAAGATTTTGGAAAGGTCTTCAGGAGCAATGCCCTTTCCGGTATCGGAAATTTGAATTTCGACCATTTGCTGGTGCAAACCGCTCCCCCGCAACTCGCTGATCTTTCGAGCGCGTAAGGTGATGGTTCCTTTACTGGTGATCGCTTCGACGGCATTGCTCAAAAGGTTCAGCAGGACCTGTTCCAGTTGTTGCGCATCAACCAGTAGTGGAGGGAGGTCTGGCTCAATCTCGACATTGAGCGAGATCAATTTTGTCCGATGGAGGCTTGGGCGGAGGAGGGCAACAGCGTCGCGGATAATTGGTTCGATAGGCTGAAGCTGCATATTGGGAGGAACTGCGCGAGAAAAGCTCAGAGTATTCTGCACAATGGCATCAATGCGTTGCACCCCTTCCAGAATTGCCTGAATCTGGCGATGTTCCGGGGTGTTCCTGGGGAAACGTCGCAGTAAGGATTGCAGATGGAGCGACATTGCGGCTAATGGATTGCGGATTTCGTGCGCAACGCCGCCAGCGAGTTTTCCCAGAAGGGCTAACTTGTCCGTCTGGATCATCTTCTCGGTCAATTCCCGCTGCTCGCTGATATCCCGGGCGGCAACGATCAGTATCTCCTGATCGCCGATGAACTCACTACACAGGGCAACTTCTAAAATCAGTGTACGGCGCCGACGAGGTTGTTCGACGATTGCTTCATCCAGGACCACAGGAGCGTTGGTCTGTCGCAGTAGCTTGTAGCTGCGACGGATGAAAGGGAAGGTACTTCCGATGAGCTCATCGTCCTGAGCGTCTAACAATCGATGCGCCTGTTCGTTGGCTTCCAGAATGGTCCACGTGTGTGGTTGGAGGATAAGCAGAGCATCGGGCGCTTTGTGGAAGAGCGTGCGATACCACTCTACTTGCTGAAGCAGTTGTTGTGTTGCAATATCAGAGGTCGGCATCGTTGCTCTAAGGTTTTTTTCGCCGAACCTGGTCTATCGGAATTTCAGCAGGAGGCGACAATGGCAACGGTTGCGGATTTGGGCCACGTCGTGGTAACTGAAAATCTCTGGAGGGATCCGTTAGCTTTTTCTTGGTTTCTGCTGCCAACTTTGGAAGTTTGGGACGCGTGCTATCAGAGGGGGCATAGTGGTGATCGATATAAGCAGCAACGGCAGGGTAGACTTCTTGGGCATATTCAGTGTTCGGATACTGCTGGATCAGTCGATAGTAGTACCAGAAAGCAGAATCCAGTTGTTGTCGGTAGCGTTCGAAGTACCATCCAAGTAAATAGAGTGCCTGAGGAGTATACGGTGATTGTGGAAACTGCTGGAGGAGTCGACGCAATTGGGCAAAAGCAAAGTCGAATTCTTGGGCGTGCAGCAAGTGGTATGCAGATTCGTAGAGCTCGCGGGCAGCATCGATCAATGCCTCCGGAGTGTATCCCAACTGGAGTTTCGCAGCATTCGCATATTCGGTTTTTGGGAATCCTTGCACGATTTGTTCAAACAAGGAGTCCGCTTGCGAAAACCGATTCAGCGACTGCAAGAACACTCCCAGTGCATACAGTGCTTTTGCACGAAGAGTGTGCCGCTGTGGGGCAACGTCGGCAGTCAGTTGATAGTAGAAAATGGCTGAGTCTGTGAGTCCCAGTTTTTGATGCGTTCTTGCCAGGGCGAAAAGAGAACGGGCGACCGTTGCTTTGAGCGAGTCTTGTGCATCAGGCTTCTGAACTTTCGAGAGAAGGGGACGGACAAACTGGAGTTTCTTCTGCCACGTTGTGAGCAGAGAGAAGTAGGTGGAAGCCTGAAAGAACAGAGGACTTTTCCGAAGCGCTGCTTTCCCGAAGTACTCCCGTGCGGATCGGAGATCACCGGCTTCAAAGAGGTCCATTGCCCGGTCGTAAAAATAGACTGCGATGGGAACTCGCTGAGGATATTGGGCATCGGCTTCCTGCTCCAGTTGCTGAAGGCTGTCCTCTGGAATTCCACGAAGGCGTGCTAACTGAAGCTCCTGAGCGAGGATGTAGTCTTCCCAGCGTGCATAGTCGTCTTCATCCCGCAGCGTCTTTAGCAGGTCAGCAGCCTGGCGAAACTGGTGCAGATGAGCCAGCGTAGCGGCTGTGTATAATTGTGCCTCGAAAGCCACCAGATCCGTCGGGTCGTGCTGGAAAATGCGGCGAAACTCTGGTAGGGCATAATCGAATTTGCCCATCCGATATAGCAGAGCAGCTAATTCAAGTTGCCACCGGGCTTTCAGCTCCGGGTCCTCAGCCTGGGCAATCGCCCGACGATAGGGACGCAGTCCTTCCTCAATTTTGCCTTCATACAGTGCTAAGGAAGCCTGGAGGCGGAAAACCTGCGATAAAATGTCGTAGCGGTCTTGAGCCCAGGCGATATCCACTGTTCGATCCAAGTATTTCCGGGCACTCTGGAACTTGCGTTGCAGAAGATAGGTTTTGGCAAGCAGCAGATGCACCTCCGGGGAGTATGGAGATCGAGGGAAATTTTCAATGAATTCCAGACACTTGACCTCACAATTGATCCATTCGCCTTTGTAGAAATATGCTTTCGCCATCAGATAGAGCGTACCATCGATGTAATCCGATTGCGGGTGTTTCGCTAAGATCTTGGAGCCCTTGAGAATAATGGAGTCCAGTTTGGGACGCGTTGAGGCCAAAAAATGGGCAGGAATTATTTCATCCAGCATAAAAGGCGGGATCGAAAACTGTCGCCGCTTCGACTCCGGACGCAACAATTCTGGCGCCAGGGTAGAGCGTTCAACAAAGAAAACCCGCGGCTGCTGTTCCGTTGCCTCCTGTTCTCGAAGATAGCCAAACTCGTCCTCAACTTCGATCATCAGGCGGTTCATATTGTAGTAGGTGTTGAAGTAGGTCGTAAAATTATCCCACGTTCGACAGCCGCTGAGCATCGCTCCAACTGCAAGGGAAACTGCAATGATACTGGCGATTGTTTTCATCGCTCCTTCCGACTCTGAAACGTGCCCAATGGTACGAATGGATGGCACCTTTATTGAGCCAATATTCCCGGCTTTTATAGCGTTTCTGAGCGTTCCGTAGGATTAAGCAGAGTGGCAAAAATCGGATGGATGTGCTTTTTATTGGCGGATGTGCTCGCAGCGGGACGACCTTACTGGCGGGAATGTTAGCAAATCATCCGCGGCATTGTGCACCACAGGAGCTGCTTTTTAAACAGGAGTTGTGGTATATGGCCGATGCTGAAGGGATGCTCTCGCCCTCCCGCGTGATACCCGCCCTGCGCCGCCAGCTCCACTTCCGTATAATGATGGAAGCAGTTCCAGATGCGCAGTGGCAGCAGTTGCCGGAGCGAATGCACTGGAAAGCGCTGCTGGAATGGCTGGTGCAACGGTATGCGCAGGCAGCCTATGGCAAAGATGTGTGTACCGTGTGGATTGATCATTCTGTTTCCAATCTGGAGCAAATTCATTTCTTAACGCAACACTTCCCGCAGGCGCGCTTTGTCCACATCGTTCGGGATGGTCGAGCGGTTGCTGCATCTTTTAAACGGATCAACTGGTGGGGACCGACAACGGTGCCTGTTGCTGCTGGCTGGTGGAAAGAGGCTATTTTCAAAGGAATTTTCGCTGAGGTTGCTTTCCCGGATCGAGTGTTGCGAGTGCGTTATGAAGATCTTCTGGAGCACCCCGAGGAGGAACTTCAGCACATCTGCCAGTGGGCGCATCTGGAATACCATCCTGCGATGCTGGAGGGCAAAGGGGTTGCAATTCATCCCATTTTCCGGGATCAGCATCGCTATGTTGGCGCTGGAATCCGGCAAGATCGAAAAGATCGGTGGAAAAAGGAGCTGAGCGCGCGAGAAATCGAAATTTTTGAAGCTTTAACGGCTGAGTTGCTCCAGTTTTTTCACTACCCGCTGGTGCACGACAAGCCAGTTGCTCCTTCTCGCCGGGAATGGCTGTATTATCAGGGAGTGGAACGATGGGCGAGCGTAATGCAAAAAATTCGTCGTCGCCTCCGAATCCGTCGCTACCTTCGATAGCCCAACGAACAGGTTTACCCATATTCTGGGCAAAATAAGCTATCTTTGCACTTTTGCAAACGCAATCAAATCAGGAGATCAGGGTAATGAACACAAAGGTAGTCCACCGGATTTTTGCATTTCTTTCCTTTGGCATTGCATTGGTTGTATACTTACTGACCGTTCAA
This sequence comes from Candidatus Kapaibacterium sp., assembly GCA_026996895.1. GTDB lineage: Bacteria > Bacteroidota > Ignavibacteria > Kapaibacteriales > WFXC01 > WFXC01. The sequence goes on along the minus strand of JALWJX010000082.1, from coordinate 6,418 downwards.
CCAACGGTGCCTTTTTGGGATTGTGGGGAATTTATTGCGGCAGCGGTCCATCAGCAAGTGCCGCATCCACCGGGAGCACCACTGTTTCTTATGGTTGGAAAAGTATTTCATACCCTCATTCCCTTCGGTGATCCAGCGTGGCGAGTGAATCTGGTCTCCGTGGTTTCCAGTGCTCTGGTAGTGTTGCTTACGTATTTGATCACTGCCCGTCTATTGCGGTTGATTTATCGGAAGTCACCAGAAACCATTGGACAGGCATTAGCACTGTATGGTTCTGCATTTGTAGGAGCGATGGCGCTGACGTTCAGTGATACGTTCTGGTTTAATGCGGTGGAGGCGGAAGTCTACGCAATGTCCACACTGTTTGTAGCGTTGATTGTGTATCTAATGCTGCGGTGGTATATGGCACCCGATCGGCCCGGCAACGAATGGTATCTGCTGCTCATCGCTTATCTGATTGGGTTGTCTACGGGAGTCCACTTGCTAAGTATTCTGACCATTTTCTCCTTGGTAATGTTGATCTATTTTCGGTACTATCCGTTTAGTTGGAAAACATTCTTTGGAGCTGGTGTGTTAGCCATTCTTATCTTCTGGATTGTCTATCCGGGGGTTGTCAAATGGTTCCCTACAATGTTAGCAGGGGATTTACCTTTTCGAACGCCTGCCCGCGAACATGTAGTTGAGGACAGTCCTATGGTACGCCTCTTAGCTATTGCGATCCTTGTCGGTGTTGCTGTACTTTTTTGGCGTGTTGGATATAAGCAGAAAAAACCGCTGGTAGCCATTGCGGCAGGCTCGCTCTTGCTGATTGTTCTGGGATATACCACCTATGTGCAAGTGCTGCTGCGAGCCAATGCTCATCCACCAATGAATGAAAACGCTCCAACAACGTTGGACAAACTGGTATCCTATCTGAATCGTGAGCAGTATGGCGAGGCTCCGATGTGGCCCCGACGGTACCAGACCGATGATTACATTGCCCGTAATTACGAAAAGTATGGTAAATGGTATCCGCCAGAATATGTACCGGTTCGTCGTCGCGATGGTTCTCGTATTAGTGTGCCAAAGTTTACCCGGATCAACACCAGTGGGGAGCTCAACTATTTGTGGTCTTACCAGATACAGCACATGTATTTCCGCTACTTTGCCTGGAACTTCGTGGGAAGAATGAGCGATATTCAGGATGCACCAGCCGCCTTTTTCCCTTCCGAACAGCTCAAGGATCAATGGTTATACCAAACGCCGTACAAGTTTTTGTTCCCCATCCAGTTCTTTGCCTTGCCACTGCTTTTTGGACTGATCGGGCTTGTGGTCCATGGGTCGAAAGATCGGCGCACCGCCTTTGTGTTTTTTATCCTCTTCCTGGTGCTCGGCGTTGTTGCTGCTATTGCCCAGAATCAGCAGGAACCACAGCCGCGGGAGCGGGATTATTTCTACGCCGGGTCATTTATGGTGTGGGCGATCTGGATTGGCATTGGAGTAATGGGCGTCATTGAGTGGATCAGTGCCCGGCAAAAGTCGCTCAGTGCGTGGCTGGAGTCCCGGCAGATGCCTTCTCTGTCCACAGCAGCGGTTGCCGTGATCCTGATTGTTGCGCTGCTGGCAGTGCCGGTGAATATGGCGATCGGTGGATGGGAAATCCACGATCGGTCGGAAAATTATATGCCGTTTGACTATGCCTATAACATTCTGCAAAGCGTTGAACCGGATGCGATTGTTTTTACCAATGGCGACAATGATACGTTCCCCGTCTGGTATATGCAGGATGTAGAAGGTGTTCGGCGGGACGTGCGCATTGTCAATCTCAGTCTGGGTAATACGCTGTGGTACATCTACCAGCTCAAGAATGAGTCGCCGTGGGGAGCAAAAAAGATCCCGCTGAGTTTTCCGGATGAAAAGCTGCTGGCTGACGAATATAGCCCTGAAGCGCTGTCGTATGAGTTCGGACCGGCAAGGACCGTTGAGATACCGGTGAAGCCGGAGATCCTGGCACAGTTTACGGATGATACAACCATCATCAATCGAGGGGTGGTGGAGATTACTTTCACCGGTAGGCCCATGTCGAAGCGGGATGGCGAACAGATGTACTTATTCCGGGTGCAGGATTTGTTGGTGATGGATATTTTGAAGCAAACAAGATTTGAACGACCGGTGTACTATTCTTCATCTGTTGGACCGGATGCTTACTGTGGTCTGGAGGATTACTTCCGTGCGGAAGGGTTAGCCTATCGAATTTGCCCGGTTCCAGTGTCCCAGGGGATACGTTCCAACTATGCCGTCAATGAAGTAGTGATGGATCAAACCCTGTTGAACGTACTCCCGGATGAGCAGTTCTATCGTGAGTTCCACTACGGGATGAAGTTGCGGAATTTGACCGATTCTGGTGCTTACTACGATGAACCGAATCGGCGTCCTATCAGCAGTTACCGCGCTGCCTATCTCAATTACGCCTATGCGTTGTTCCGGGATTTGAACAAGCCCGAAAAGGGAGCAGCGGTCCTGGATACGATGAACAGGTACATTTCGCCAGAGTTGTTCCCCATGCCATATCCAATGAATCTGCAGGTTGCGGAGTTGTACAATCAGGCGGAGCGGAAAGAAACGGCACGCCGATTCGCACTTCTGTGTATCCAGCAGTGTAAGTTGTTGATAGAAAAGCCGTACTTGCGAGATCAGGATTACTACGCCCGAAGCTATGATCCTTACATTACTGCTGCCAGAGCTTATGAGTTGATCGAAGATTACGATGGAGCAATTGCAATGCTGGAGCAGTATGTGGCAGCAACCGGCGATAAGACCACACAGGCACGAATTGATCAGTTGCGAATTCAGAAATATGAAGTACAGGGCGACTATAAGCAGGCGCTGCAGGTTGCAGAAGAAATTCTGACAAAGTACCAGCAGAGCGATGATCGATTGATGCGGGCACTGGTGCCAGCACTGGAGCGGAAGATAGCCGATTTGCGTCATAAACTTCAAGGCGATACGGCTGCGATTCTTCTGGATGTAGAAGGTGCAGGGAATGGACAAAGTCTTCTGCCCTGATGATTAGGATGATAAGGCGTGGAATCAAAGCAGCGGACATCCATTCAGCAACCATCAGCTAACATACCGTTTGTGTCGCTGATTATTCCCGCATACAATGAAGAGGGGCGAATCGGGAAAACGTTGCATACTGTTCTGCAGTATCTGGAGCAGCAGCCGTACGAATGGGAAGTGCTGGTTGTCGATGATGGATCGACGGACCAAACAGCGGCGGTTGTGGCACAATTTCCAGCAGTAAAGCTCTTGCAGTTACCGGAGAATCGGGGAAAAGGAGCTGCCGTGAAGGAAGGAATGTTGCACGCACGGGGCGCAATTCGGGTTTTTTCCGATGCAGATCTTTCGACCCCGATCACGGAATTGCCAAAGTTGCTGGAGTGCATCCAATCTGGATGTGATGTTTGCATCGGCAGTCGGGCGCTTCGACCAGAGCTGGTGCGGCGGCATCAACCGTGGTACCGGGAAACGATGGGAAAAATTTTTAACGTTATTGTCCAGTTGCTGGTGATGCGGGGCATTAAGGACACGCAGTGTGGATTCAAGGCATTTCGGGCAGAGGTCGTTGAAACAGTGTTCCCGCAGCTTCAAACGATGGGCTTTGCTTTTGATGTTGAAGTGCTGTTGCTGGCTCGCCAGGCGGGATACTCCATTTGCGAGATTCCGGTACTGTGGTACAACGATGAGCGGTCCAGAGTGCATCCGATTCGAGACGCCACCAAAATGCTCATTGAGCTGCTGAGGATTCGGTTCCGCCATTGGCGCCGTTCTCGGAACTGACATTCTGATGGCAACGCCGCTCTGGAGACGAAATCTCTGGATCCTGCTGGTAGCGCAGTCCGTGGTGATGATCGGGATCAGTGCAGCTTTTCCACTGTTGCCACTCTACGTGCGAGAACTGGGGGTCACTGAATTATGGCAGGCACAGCAGTGGTCCGGAATCATTCAGGCAGCACCATTTCTGGTGGCTGTTTTTGCCATTCCATTGTGGGGCACCCTGGCGGATCGCTATGGCAGGAAGTTGATGGTGCTTCGGGCGGTGCTGGGGCTGGCAATTGTGACAGGATTGATGGCGATCGTGCAGTCCGTTGAACAGTTGCTGGTGGTACGGTTGCTTCAGGGCGCTCTGACCGGTTTTATCGCCTCTGTGTTAGCACTCATCACAGCAACGGTGCCGCCGAAGTATGCAGGGTATGCTATCAGTATGCACCAGGGATCTATCGCCGCCGGTGCGATGGTTGGTCCACTGATCGGCGGTGCACTGGCGGATTTAGTGAGCATTCGCAGTGTGTTCCTGCTGGTTGCCTGTCTGGCGCTCCTCAGTACCGGCACTGTGCTGGTGGGTGTCCGTGAACCACCGATGCGGTTGGCGACGACTGCTGGCGTGGCGGCTTTGCGGCAGAATCTTCAATATGCGCTGCGGAAGCGCCGAATTCTTCATCTTCTGGTGATGATTGTACTTGCGCAGGCTGGAATCGTGTTTACCGTCCCTATTTTTCCGTACTATCTGGAGCATCTGGGCGCAACGCCGCACTGGCTGGCAACCATTACGGGCATAATGCTGGGAACCACAGGGTTTTTTCTGGCAGCAATGGCGCCTTTCTGGGGCAGGCGGATCGATCGCTCCGGTCCGCATCGTGTGCTCCGGATCACCATACCCGCCGGAGCGCTGGCAGTTGCTGCACAGGGTATAGTGCCGTCGTATTGGTGGATCCTCCCATTCCGGGTGTGGATCGGCATATTTCTGGCGGGAGTGATCCCCGCACTATATGCAGCGCTCAATCGGTGTGTGCCTCAAGAACGCAAAGCGGGCATAATGGGCATTGGCTCCAGCGCTACGCTTCTGGGCAATCTCGTAGGACCGCTTGCCAGTGGCTGGATTGCCGCTACTTGGAGTATGGAAGCGTGTTTCTTCGTTGCCGCTTTCCTGCTGTTCTGCGTCCTTGTGCTCCCCATTGCTTTCCCACTTGCGGTGTCTGAAGAGAAAGCAGTGCCCGCGGAGGAATGTTGAGATCACTGGAGACAGCCAACAGTACCTCCACTTTGCCCACACAGAACACCGACCTTCGCCGGCAAAAATGCACACTGAAGTGTGCGCTCCCGGCTCGATGTGGAGGGGCAAAGCGATGCTTCGCCCTTGGGCAGTCCGCCGGATCGCCCCTACAAGGGGCAGAAATTCCCTTTCCCTCCGGGAGAGGGTTCGGGAGAGGGAATTTGCCTGCTGAAGCATACGCTCCCGAACCCTTTTCGATGGCCTTGCCTATGTCCGGAGTTTTTTGTAACTTGCTTTTCCTGTTTGAAGAGGTTGTTCTACAAAATCTCAGGAGCTTACCGATGAGGTTATGGGGAGAAGAAGCGTGTAATATGGATCCATTACTGGCAGGACCGATGGATGATCGTGGGATGTATGTGGATCGATTCCGATGGGCACCGGCACTGGTGATTCCAAAGCGGGTGGATGTGGAGGTGAGATCAATACCATTGCCTCCATCCTCTCCATGTCCTGATCGGTGGCTGGATTAGGTATTACACCAAGAGTAGCAGGAGATGACGTATAGGAGAATACGTCTGCTCTGCGTGGCGTGGGCTTTGCTTTTCCAGTTGTCTGTTGCGGCGCAGGTCTGCGACCTGCGCCTGGCAAACGCCTATCTGGGTCGAGAATTCTATTTTGTTCTGGGGAACTTCCGGGGGAATGTTGGATCGGAGCATACGATCTCCGAAATTGTCGTATTTGCTCCCTATGGTGCAGAAGTTCGGCTGACAGTTCCGGGGGAAGGTTATCAACATATGCCAGTTCAGCTTCAGGCAGGGGAAGCATACATTTATTCAACGGGACTGGGGAACATTCCGGATTTTGTGCTGCGCCCTGCTGACCAGGGGCGAAAGATCGATCGAGTGATCCGGATTGTTGCTACACAGCCGGTGGCAGCGTGGGCGTTTGTATCGGGGGACGGCGGAGTAGAACAAACCAGATATCAGGTGTATCCGACAGCAGTGTGGGGAGAACGATATCGATATGTGCTGCGGTACAACAACCACACCTGGAAATATGATCCCCCGATGACACAGATTCTGAACTCCAAGGGTGCAGTGATTATTGCAAAGGAAGATGGGACGAAGGTAACCATTCGGTTGCAGGGACAGGGTGCTGGATGGATTCGGATCAATGGACGGGATGAGTACGTGGAATTTCCCCGGGACCGAGGGAAAGTTTACACAGTGACGCTCAATGCGGGAGAAGGATACGGGATTTGTGTCACCGGGTGGGTGGAAAGAAAAGGCAAAGATATTGACCTGACCGGGACAGAGATCATCGGATCAGCACCCATTGCTGTAGTGCAATACCATCCAACCGCACCGGTACCATACGACAGGAAGA
>JALWJX010000081.1:44728-45625 GCA_026996895.1 Candidatus Kapaibacterium sp. | reverse complement strand
CTGGTGAGACGCGAGTGCTGGTGAGTGATATGCAGGGACGGGCTGTAGCGGCGCATTCTCTGGGAATTCTGCCTTATGGCGCACACCGCTATCGTTTAACACTGCCAAACCTGCCTTCTGGTGTCTATGTGTTTCAGGTGTGGCAGGGAGACCAAAAAGTGGGATCCCAACTGATTGTGAAGGAATAGGCGATAGCTTAACAAACAGATGGCGCTATTGCTAGTTCTGCTCCTTTCTTGTCCTGTCTACGGATGGGCGGCACCGCAGTTACAGGTGCCGCCGGTGAGTTTTACCCGGATTCCCTTGCAAGGCGTGGTAAAGCTGGATTCGGCAGAGCAGGGAGCAGAGATACAGGTATGGGTTGGAGGAAAGCGGGCAGAACAACGATTGCAAGGAGATACCTTAGTGTGGCAGGTGTTATTGGATGAAAGTGGTATGACGGAGGTGGAAGTACGGTTCTTTAATGACGTTATTGCAATCCAAAAAACCACAACCCTCCCCGGATGGACCACTACCCTCCCAGCACTCCTCGCCATCGGATTGGCTCTTGCAACCCGACAGGTTATCCTTTCCCTTTTCGCGGGGATCTGGTTGGGAGCGTGGTTACTCTACGCCCTTTCCTTTGAGGGCATCTGGCTTGGCGTGCTGGACGTTGTCAGTCGCTTTACCCTTCACGCCATTGCTCCACCCAGTGGCAACAGTGACCACGCCGCTGTTCTTCTCTTCACACTTCTCATCGGTGGATTTGTAGGAATCATCACCAAAAATGGAGGAGCCTATGGATTAGTTGAGCGATTTCGGCAGTTTGCAAGATCAGCTACTTCCGGGCAGTTGACCACCTCTTTTCTGGGCATTCTCTTTTTCTTCGATGACTACGCCAATGCCTTAGTCATTGGG
>JALWJX010000081.1:0-44718 GCA_026996895.1 Candidatus Kapaibacterium sp. | reverse complement strand
ATGTAATGCGCCCCATCACAGACCGCCTCCGAATCTCCCGTGAGAAATTGCCCTATTTGGTGGATTCTACCTCAGCACCGATTGCCAGCCTGATGATCATGACAACCTGGATCGGGTTTGAGATTGGACTCATTCAGGATGCTGTTGCAAAGATTCCGGAAATTAGCCAGTCGGGATACGAGATTTTCATCGCCTCCTTAGCATACCGCTTTTATCCTATTCTGGCGTTGGTGCTCCTTTTCATCCTCATCCTGTTGCGACGGGACATTGGACCAATGTGGAAAGCAGAGATCAAAGCCCGGCGACAGGCGGAAAAGGCAGTATATGATGCTCCGGGAGATCGAGAGACCCCCGAACCACACTCATCGGTGGATACTCACAAACACTATGCCTCAAGCGCTTTGATTCCTCTGGCAGTCCTGCTTGGCGTTCTTTTCTGGGGACTACTCACTACCGGCTCAGGAGATACTCTTTCTCAGATCCTGGGCAGTGCGAATTCTTATCAGGCTATGCTCTGGGCGTCAATAGCAGGCTGCATTGCCGCCATTGCAATGGGAGTATTGCTCCGCAACTTTTCCATTGCTCAGTCGATGAAGGCGTGGATGGAGGGAGTGCAGCAGATGATGGTTGCCGTTGTGATTCTGGTGTTAGCCTGGGGTTTGGCTGAGGTTAATCATACTCTCCACACTGCGACTTACCTGACCTCGTTGCTCAGTGATACCATTGCACCAATATGGCTGCCCACAGCCGTCTTTGTACTGGCTGCTTTCGCTTCCTTTGCCACCGGATCCAGTTGGGGAGTGATGGCAATTCTTATGCCACTGGTTATTCCCCTGACGTGGTCAGTGCTTGAGACACATCATTTGACCGGAACTTCAACCGCACTCAGCATTTTTTATGCAACAGTTGGCAGTGTCTTAGCAGGATCGGTCTGGGGAGATCACTGCTCACCGATTTCAGACACGACCATCTTATCCTCCTTAGCTTCTGGCTGTGATCACATCGAGCACGTTCGAACGCAGCTTCCGTACGCCTTATTAGCAGGAATTGTCGCCATCTTCTTCGGCTTACTACCAACAGCTATGGGCATTCCCTGGTGGATAGCACTTGGCATTGCGACAGTCATACTGCTGGGAGTTGTTCGCCTGCTGGGAAAACCTGTACCGGAATATCGGATCGACCGTTAAGTTACCCTTACCGATCGACTGACTTGTCCTGATCAAAAGCCTTCGCAGAGGAGGATTCCTCATCGTTCATAGAATGGTTCTCCAGCGACCACCACTGCAGAGACAGGTCAGGAAACACCCGGTTCAAGCGCTCCAGCGCTGTGAGAAACTCCAGATGGAATTCTGCAATCTGCCGGGTCTCGCGGTACTCCTGTGCCATGGTCATCAATCGCAAAAAGTTGGAATGGTGAGTAAAAAATCGCTGTTCAGCGTAATCCTTAGCCGACTGCGTGGTGACCAGAAACTCCCAATCCGAAGCCTGCAAAAGAAGCAGTTCACGTCCTGCCTGCTGGAGAATCCGTTCCAGAAGCGGTAGCTGATCTGAAGTTTTCATTACTTGCATTATTTGATGAAACTGATGTTCTGCCTGATAAATAGCATACCACATCCAGTGCGTTTGCTCATTAAACCAGACTCGATGGTCACCTCCGTCACCCCAGGAACCTTCAGGAATTGCCATCACCTCGTGCGGCTGAACATAGTCAACCTGTTCCGAAGCCTTCGTGACCCGCACATAAGGGGAGTGGAAAAGCCCTCGAAGAACATTTTTCAGAAACTGCGGACCCTCGAACCACCAGTGACCGAAGAGTTCTGCATCAAACATTGTGCAGAGCGTTGCAAATTTCTTCGTCTGGGTGTGATAGAACCGGGCAGTATGCTCCAGCATCTGATTAAAGTGATAAGCGTGGAGATCTGTTTTCCGAGTAGCATTTTCCGGCACATACGGCTGCTTGTACATCATATCCAGTTTCGGATCAGTTACTCGCCAGTATCGGAGGTTAGAACGATAATACCGCTTATGGAAATCTAAATAATCCGGATCCCCCGGATAACCCATCTCACCACTCCATACCTGCAACGCAATATCTCGATGGCGGGTAAACGCCACGGCGGTACCACGCTGAATGTCACCAGTAGAGCACACGTGGTAGAGATTCAAAGGAGAGCGATCAAAATTGTAGGGAAAGTGGATATACTCAGGGCTGTGGACCGATAGCAACTCCACGCGATGATCCACCGGGCGCAATACCCCCAACGGTACTGCTTTTTCCGTGATATGCTGATCGACAAAAAAGAAATCCAGATGATGTTGTGCTAAGAATTGCTCTAACCCCGGACGTACCTGAGGCTCAGGATACTCAGGGATAGGGAAAAAGGGCATCCAGGCATATGATGGGCGATAACCACATTCTGGCAGCCAGATGCCCCGCGGCTCTATCTGGAAGTGTCGAACATAATTTGCTTTTGCCGTTTGAAGCTGAAATTCGATACTCTCATCCAGCGCCAGCAGCGGGAGATAGGGATGAGTTGCAGCACAGGTCAGGATCTCAATAGCGCCCTGTTCCTGTAATTGGCGGAGCGCGCCAAGAATAGAGCCTTTATACCGCTCCTGAAAATCCTGCAATCGCTGCTCGTACCACTCTGCCCAGAATCGGGCTATGGGAGCGAAGTGTTTCTCCTCGACCTTCTGTTCAAAATACCGAGCATCTTCCCGCGCCGCTTCTGCAAACTGCAAGCAGTAGGTAGCAAACAGATCAGAGAACTGCTCATCACTGAGTTGCTCACAGAGCACGGGGGAGAGGTCGATGGTAATGTTCGCCAGAATGTCCTCCTCTAAAAGCTCATAACAAAGATTCAGCAACGGGATATAGCTTTCAGCAACTGCTTCACATAACCAATCGCTTCCGTGGGGCCATGTACCGTGACCCAGCACATAGGGTAAGTGAGCGTGAAGCAGAAGAACGAAATTGCCCGCGTGCATCCGGATTCACAATTATTATCATTCGTGCATCTCACCGAAGGAGCGAAAATACAAAATACCCGGCACTTATCACGCAGCATCCCGTGTGAATGGAGACATCCCAGAGGAAATTCTTCAGGAAAGACAAGCGATACTTACTGCAGCGCTTCTGGAAGTTTCACAGCTCCCGGACTGTTTACGCTCGTCAAAAGTTGTTCTTTGTATTGAAGGCGATAGAGCTTAGCGTACAACTGGTCTGCTGCCATCAGTTCTTCATGTGTTCCAATTTCCACTACCCTTCCTTTGTGCAAAACAACAATTTGATCTGCCCGGCGAATAGTTGAAAGGCGGTGAGCAATGACAATAGCCGTGCGATTTTCCAACAAACGATCCAGTGCCTGCTCGATCAGCTTTTCTGTTAGAGAGTCAACGTTTGCCGTTGCTTCATCCAGCAATAAAATTTCCGGATTTCGCAACAATGCCCGCGTCAACGCGATGAGTTGCTTTTGCCCCGTTGAAAGGGTAGATCCACGCTCTGTGAGCACTGTGTCATATCCCTGTGGCAACTGCTGGATAAAGGTATGTGCACCCGTAGCCTGTGCTGCTGCAATGACGTCTTCGTCCGCGTAAGCAGGATCTCCCAGCGTAATATTCTCCCGGATTGTTCGAGAGAACAGCCATACATCCTGCATCACCAGCGCTATTCGCGCCCGTAACGTTGCGATGTCATAGTCTCGAATGCTCTGCCCATCGATCAGAATATCGCCTTTTTGAAACTCATAATACCGGAGGAGCAAATTAAAAATGCTGGTTTTTCCAGCGCCTGTATGTCCAACCAACGCTACCATTGTTCCTCGAGGGATTTCAAAAGTGACATCCTGGAGCACAAACTGCTGTCCATCATAACTAAACCACACGTGATCCAGCCGAATCTCCTTCCGTAATCGGGTGAAAGGCACGGCTTTCCCGCTTTGCTGAACAAAAGCTTTCTGCTCTAGAAGATCAAAAATCCGTTCTGAAGATACCATTGCACTTTGCAGCATATTGTATTTTTCAGACAAATCCCGGATAGGGCGAAACATCATCTCCACATACTGTGCAAAGGCGATCAGAGTGCCTATGGTCATCGTTCCTGCCAGAACTTCGCCTGAAGCATACCACAACATTGCCCCGATGGCGCTGTAGCTCACAATCTGGATAAGCGGAAAGAACAGAGCATAGTAAAAAATAGATCGAATCTGCGCCTGAGCATACTGCTGATTGATCCGATCGAACTTTTGAAACATCCGCCATTCCTGCGTAAAGATTTTCACAACTGCTATACCAGTAAGTAATTCATTCAAAAACGCATTCATTCGGGCTAAAAACTGCCGAATTTGCTGGTATGCTCTGCGAACGTGGCGGCGGAAGACAAAGGAGATTAGCATCAAGAGTGGTAGCGTTGCCAGCATCAAAAGCGCCAGCATTGTATGCGTTGCGAACATAAAGGCAACAATCCAGCCCAGCACCAGAGTATCCGCAATCATCATTACGAATCCGGAGGAGAAAAGCCGATTCAGAGCTTCAACATCATTTGTTACCCGTGTTAACAGGCGGCCTACGGGATGGAGGTCAAAAAACCGTTGATTGAGCCGGAGCAAGTGCTCATACACCTGCATCCGAATGTTGTAAATCGTCCTTTGCCCAATACTTTCCATCAATACCGTCAGCAGGTATTGCAAAGCGCCGTGCAGCACCAGTACTCCAAGAACAAGCGCTACCATTTGAAAAATGCCAACGGTATTACCAGCCGCTATGGGTCCATCGATCGTTTCTTTTACCAGCCACGGACGCAACGGACCCAGCACGGTCGTTATCAGAGTCAAAGCAAGGGCAAATGCCACCTTTTGCCACTCCGGTTTCAAAAACCGGAGTAACCACCGCAGGAGGTGCCAGTTAACCGCTTGCGCAGCAACTTCATCCTTATGCACAGCGACACCACTCACTGCTCTCAGCAGCAGCTTCAATCAATGCAACGACTTAGTGGGCGAAGCGGACGGCATTGGGGGACGCCTGAAGCGCCGGAAAGTGGGCGAGAGCATAGGCATAGCTTCCAAAGAGCAAAGCCGCATACACAATATCACCCGCCAGCGCGTTATGGAAAAACGGAATTGCCAGGGTATAGCACAAAACCAGTCCATCCAGCGTATGCGGGTACATCCCACTAAACAGCCATACGCCAAGATTCGTCAAGACAAAGAAGAGCACTGAACTCAGGAGGGTCATTCCGGTAATCGTCAGAAAATGGAATCGCTTCCGGAGCGTTCCACCCAGCAGGGCAATCAGCAGCAAGGATCCGTACACAACAGGCATTCCAGAATGAAATCCAAAACCAAAAGCAAGTTCTAACAGCAGATCACTCAGGAACATCAGACCGAGCACGTATCCGACACCCTTCCAGCGACTCCGAAAAGCTACTCCGGAGAACAAAGCTAAAGCGGTCATTGGCGCAAAATTCGGTGGATGGGGAAGCAGCCGGGTAATTACCGCCAGCAATCCAATGCCCAGCACAAAGAACCCATAGTGCCACGATCGTACTACCTGCTTCATCCCTTGCATTGTGCAATCCCTTCTTTGTTCCGCAACACCATTTTCCGTAAATTTGCACTTTCTTCGTGACGAGCAAGGAAATGAAAAATTTCCAAAACAAAATTTTGCTTTTGTGCATATACCCGTAGCGTACCATCAAATGTTCTGCGAATGCAATGGATGTACAAACAAACCGATCAACTGGTCAGACACTGCGTACTGGAAACGCAAGCCGGAAGAACGCTGGATTATCACTGGCTTTAGAGGTTTACTGCCCAAAGAAAGCCCGCCGGACTGCAACTTACACCCGGTGGTTAAGTCTATTGCTACTGGGATTCGGTTTATTCGGCTGCACTTCTGAGCAGATCCCGCAATGCAATCAGATTGCTCTGGAACAACTCCATCTACCTGCTGCTTACATTCTCTGCGAGGGGTTATGGAAACACGACAATTCAACGTTGAGCCGGTTTGATCTTACAACAGCAACCGTATACAACGAATTTTTCCAGAAGCAGAACTGCCAGCTCCGCTTAGGAGACACAGGCAATGATATGGCGTTACAGGGTGATACACTATTCATCGCCGTCACGGAATCCCGGACGATCGAGCAGCTCAACGCCCGGACCGGACAATGGATCAACCGCCTTGAACTGGGGGATGCACAACCGCGCCACCTGTGCATTCTGGACTCCGCACGTGGGTATGTGACTGTCCTGAACCAGGACAAGGTCATTGAATTCAACCCTGCGACAATGCAGGTAACCGGTCGTGAAGTTACGGTCGGACCTGCACCCGAAGAAATTGCCACCGATGGTCGTTACCTCTATGTTGTAAACTCCGGCTATGGAGATTTCCGCACCACTGAGCCAGGTGCCAATACGCTCTCTGTGGTTGATCCGGTAACAATGACAGAAATTCAGAAAATTCCACTCCCGCCCAATCCCACAATGGTAACGGTAGGCAACAACACGATTTTTGTAGGATACTACCATCTTCCGTCGCTTAAGGATTCCATTGGAGGGATTGTGGCACTGGATCAGCACACATTGCAGGTCAAAAGGCACTGGAAAATTGCAGAACCTGTCCAACTGTGGTGGGATTCTCCATCTCAGCGATGTTTCGTTCTCAGCGACACCGCCTTATATGTTGTTCAAGACTCGCTTTCGATGGTGCTCAGCCGACGACCCTCTCCATACCACCACTGGTACGCTATGGCTGTTTCTCCCGTGGATGGATCAATCTGGATTGCTGATGCCAGAGATTTTGTCTCTCCTGGTGAGATTCTGGTGTTCGCGCCCAATCACACATCACCTACATTTTCTTTTGAGGTGGGACTCAATCCCGGCGATATCTGCTTTGTGCTGCCAGCCCCTTAGATTCTTGTGTAGCATCCCAAGGAACTCATCTGGGTAATTGCGCAGCAAGAAATCTCGCCGCTTAGATTCTTGTGTAGCATCCCAAGGAACCCTCCCGCTTCAATGGGTTTTTGAGAAAATCGTCTTTAATTAAAAATTCAAGGTACTGTCGAACAAATGAAAGGGAAGAGGGATGCGGAAGCACGTGCGACGTGTGCTTGCCACAACGAATGTTGCAGGAAATACGGAGTATTTGAACCGCTTAACCGAAGTAGTAGATTCTGCCGATATCGATGTGGTAGCGCTGATCGGGAATCTGGCTGACCCAAACACCCAGGACAAAGTAGCGCAATACAAAGCTATTTTCAAGATTGCGGGGCATTTCCACGTTCCCGTGTTTTACATTCCCGGACCAAAGGATGTTCCTCTGTACCAATATCTGCGAGAGGCTTATAACATCGAGTTGGTTTTTCCAATGCTCAAAGGAGTCCACGGAAAAGTCGCTTTCGGTCCCGGACATATTGCGTTCGTCGGAATGGGAGGGCATATACTGGACGACGAACACGTAACACCTGAGGAGCACGAGGAACTCCGATATCCTGGCTGGATGGTCGAGTATGAGCTCAAAATCCTCAATGAGCTCAAAGATTACGTCAAAGTTTTCCTGTTCTCGACCCCACCTTCCCACAAAGGAATGAATCGGGATGGATCAACAACCTTAGAAGAGCTAATCAAGACCTTCGCTCCCGTTGCAGCTATCGTGGACGACAAAGAATTCTATCACGAATTTCTCGGCACTACCCTGGTGGTATCACCCGGCAAACTCGCCGAAGGAGATTATGCCGTAGTAGATCTTCGTCGCCGGAAGGTGGAAACAGGTGACGTGCGGTAGGGGCACAATCCCTCCGCACGCGGTGTTTCTTGCTGTGTGAAACATTTTTCTACTACCTGCACAAAGTAAAAAGGTTTTTCAGGAAGATTGTACGGCTTGCCAGGCAATGTCAGATCGATACCATTTGCCCTCGAAGTGGATTTGTTCTGCAGCGCGATAGGCTAAATCGCGAGCTGCTTCTAAGGTCGTCCCCAGTCCGGTGACACCCAGAACCCGGCCACCCGCTGTGACAAGTTCTCCACGATCATTCTGTTTTGTACCGGCGTGGAACACAATAGCGCCAAGTTCCTCCGCTGCTTCAATCCCGGTAATTACCTTCCCGGTTTCTACCGAACCCGGGTATCCCTCTGAAGCCAAGACCACACAGCACGCATACTGCGCCGCAACTTCTGTGACACTTTCAGGGATCAGTATCCCGGTAGCAGCAGAGTACAGCAGTTGCGCAACATCTCCCTGAATAATCGGGAGCACCACCTGAGCCTCTGGATCCCCGAACCGCACATTGAATTCCAGCACGTACGGATCACCATCGACAATCATTAATCCGCAGTACAGGCAGCCCCTATAAGGAGTCCCTCGATCCCTCATATACTGAAGCAGCGGTTGGACAATCCGCTCGGACACTTTCCTTAGCAGTGCCGCATCCACCAGCGGCGTTGGAGCATACGCTCCCATACCACCGGTATTGGGTCCCCGGTCGCCGTCGTACGCTCGCTTGTGATCCTGAGCGGGAGCCAGCAATAGAAAATCGAAACCGTCTGCAATGGCAAAGACAGACGCTTCATACCCCTGGAGAAATTCTTCAACAACGACACGTTGACTGGCGTGGCCGAACTTTCCTGCAAAGAAACTCCGGAGCGTCGATTCTGCCTCAGGCAACGTCTCCGCAATAACCACTCCTTTACCGGCTGCCAACCCATCAGCTTTGATCACGACCGGGAAACTCAGCGTTTCCACAAACTGGAGTGCGGCTGCAAGCTGATCTTCGGTGAATACCTGATACGCTGCAGTGGGAATTCCTGCTTCCTGCATAACCTTTTTCGCGAACGCCTTGGAGGCTTCTAATTGTGCCGCTGCTTTCTGCGGTCCAAACACGGGTATACCGGCTGCTTCCAGAACATTAGCAACACCACCGGCAAGCGGATCTTCCGGTCCAACAACCACGAAATCCAGATCATGAGTTTTGCAGAATGCGAGGATCTGGTCATAATCATTGATGGAAATTTCCGGATGAACATCGCCAAGGCGTGCTATGCCCGGATTGCCAGGGATAGCATACAAATGCTCAACGGTCGGGGATTGAGATAGGGCATACGCTAAAGCGTGTTCTCGACCACCTTTGCCAAGCACCAAAACCTTCATCTTTTTTGAGCACCTTAACGCAACAAACGACCACTTTATGAGGAGGCAGGAGTTTCAAGTTTTGACTGCACCAGCGCTGAAAAAGCCTCCAGTACTGCCGGCAAACGGGCAACATCTCGACCACCAGCGGTCGCCATATGCGATTGTCCACCGCCACCACCGCCTAACTGTCGGGCAACTTCACGCACTAAGGTTCCGGCAGGGAGGCGCTCGCGCAGGTCATCGGTTACAGCACACACCAATTGCACTTTGTCTTTGCGGATTGTTGCCAGCAACACAATTCCCTGTTTCTTCACCGTGGTACGGAAAAAATCTGCCAACTGCTTCAACTGATCCACCGTTGCATCTTCAAAAATGCGCGTCACCACCCGGATTCCATTCACAGGCTGTGATTGCGTGGTTACCTCTTCTAATTGGCGTTTCATTGATTCCACCTTGAAATTTTCCAGTTGCTTTTCCAGCTTCCGAATTTTCTCCATCAGGTCCCGCTCTCGTTCGGCTGCCTGTTTTAGTTGATCCTCAAGCTGCCGCACATACGCCTCTGCTGCCTCGGAAGAAACGGCGACAACGCGTCGCACACCTGCGGCGACAGAGGATTCTTCTACGATCTTCACCAGACCAATCTCCGGCGTTCTCTCCACATGCGTGCCGCCACACAACTCAACGGAAAATTTCTCATCGATAAAGACTACCCGTACGATGTCGCCGTACTTATCACCGAAAAACATCTTTACATTGGGAATTTTCTGCGCTTTTTCTAACGGCATCACCTCTGTGTATACCTCGATGTTTTCCCGGATCTTCTCGTTGATTATCTCTTCAATTTCCCGGAGCTGCTCCGGCGTTAGCTTCTCGTAATGGGAAAAGTCGAAGCGGAGGTGATCGGGAGCCACCAGCGATCCTGCTTGCTTTACGTGACTGCCCAGCACCCGGCGGAGAGCTTCGTGCAAAATATGCGTTGCAGAATGATGGGTGCGAATTTCCTGCCGCCGCCGAGCATCGACCTTTGCAAGAACGCGCGCGCCAGCCGAGGCAGTCACTGGACGATCTACAAAGTGGACAATCAAATCGCCGACGCGCTGCACATCCTTCACCCGATAGCGTTCTCCCTCAATTTCCAGTGTTCCCGTGTCAGCAACCTGTCCACCAGCTTCTGCATAGAACGGCGTCGCTGCCAGCGCTA
The DNA here is from genome assembly GCA_026996895.1 of Candidatus Kapaibacterium sp. GTDB lineage: Bacteria > Bacteroidota > Ignavibacteria > Kapaibacteriales > WFXC01 > WFXC01. The sequence continues at coordinate 34,391 of JALWJX010000081.1, read as the reverse complement.
CTTTATTATCTTCAACCCAGACAATGCGGCTTTCACCTTCTAAGGTTTCGTAGCCGATGAATTCCGACTCCGCCGTATCCTGCGGCGTAATTACTTCCACCTGCTCGACCTTTCGGGCTTGCCGGGACCGTTCTCGTTGCTCTTCCATCAACTGCTCGAACCGCTCCGTATCGACGCTCAGTCCACGCTCACGCGCCATCAACTGGGTCAAATCCAGCGGGAAGCCAAAAGTATCGTACAGCAAAAAGGCTGCCTCGCCCGGAATGACCTTTTTGCCCTCTTTTTCCAATTGCGCTACCACGGTCTCGAAATGGGCAATGCCGCGATCCAGCGTTGCCAGGAACATCTCTTCTTCCGACCGAATGGTGCGCTCAATTGTGGACTGTTGCTCCCGCAATTCAGGAAACACATCGCCCATTTTATCAACCAGCACCGGAACTAACTGATAGATCACCGGAGTATGGAAGCCCAGGTTCCGGGCATAGCGAGCGGCGCGGCGGAGAATGCGACGAAGCACATATCCTCGACCTTCGTTACCCGGCAAGGCGCCGTCCGCAATAGCGAAGGAAAGAGCACGAACGTGATCAGCGATAACCCGCATTGCAACTCCATCCGGATGGAGCAGTTGCTCCGGATCAGCAGGGTAGGGGCGTCCGCTGAGCTCCTCCAGTGCCCGGATCAGAGGCTGGAACAAGTCTGTGTCGTAATTGGACCACTTATCCTGCAAAATGGCGACAATCCGTTCCAAACCCATTCCGGTATCAACGTGTTTTTTCTGCAGCGGCTGAAGCGTCCCGTCTGGCAGGCGATTGAACTGAATGAATACCAGATTCCAGATTTCAATGACATCGGGGGTGCCAGCGTTCACCAATGCTGCTCCCGATAAGTCAGGAGTACGGTCAAAGTGGATCTCCGTCGATGGTCCGCAGGGACCGGTGTCACCCATCTCCCAGAAGTTATCTTTCTCATCGAACCGATGAATTCGTTCCGGCGGCAGATACCGAAGCCAGATCTGATAGGCTTCATCATCAGTGCGAAATACAGTGGCATGCAGTCGTTCGACCGGAAGCTTCCACCGGTCTACCAGCAATTCCCACGCATAAGCAATAGCTTCTTCCTTGTAGTAATCCCCGAAACTCCAGTTGCCCAGCATTTCAAAGAAGGTGTGGTGGTAAGTGTCATATCCGACTTCTTCCAGATCGTTGTGCTTGCCACTTACACGAATACACTTCTGCGTATCCGCCGCCCGGGTATAGGGACGGGTTCCCGTTCCCAAAAAGACATCCTTAAACTGATTCATCCCGGCGTTGGTGAACAAAAGGGTTGGATCTCCGTGGGGAATGACTGGGGCACTGGGAACGATAGTATGTCCTTTTTCACGGAAAAATTCCAGAAACGAAGATCGAACTTCCTCGGAACTCATCATTTTTGCTCAGATCAAATTTGTCGCACTCACTTCTCTACGATTTTGCGATTGCCGGCAGAGTGGCTTCGTACACCCGTCGCAGTTTTTTTATAGACGTTTTCAACACCCCTTTGATCTCAAAAATTTCCGGGACAACTGTCCCAAGGAGTCGAAAGGGGAGCGCATACTGCCGGGCTAATTGTTGCAGCGATTCCAGATACTGCGGATCGAAGCTGAGCAGCACTCGCGTTTGAGACTCTCCGAACAGCAACGCCGCAGAAGGATCATCGTGCAACTGCACAATTGCCCCCATATCAGTTGGCGATGCAATGCACTTTTCCGCCAGCGCAACTGCCAATCCGCCTTCTGCACAATCGTGAGCGGAGCGGAGAAGTTGTCGCTGTGCGGCATCAAACAGAAACTTTTGCAGCCGCCGTTCTTCTTCGCAATCAATGGTTGGAGGCAAACCGGTGACTTTGCCTGTCCGCAGGAACAGATACTCCGATCCACCCAGTTCCCGACGGCCTGGTCCCACCAGGGCAATGAGGTCTCCTGCTACAAGAAAAGCTCCACCGACGACTTTATCAACATCCGGCAGAATGCCAACCATTCCGATGGTCGGGGTGGGGAAAACAGCATAGTTCTGTGACTCGTTGTGAAAACTCACATTGCCCCCAGTCACTGGAATTTCAAATGTCCGGCAGGCTTCTGCCATTCCAGCAATCGCTTCCGCAAACTGCCAGTAAATTTCCGGATCGTACGGATTACCAAAGTTCAGGCAATTCGTAATACCTACCGGCTCAGCACCAGCGCAGGCAACGTTTCGGGCTGCCTCCGCAACGGCAATTTGAGCTCCCCGACGCGGATGGAGATACACATAGCGGCTGTTACAATCGGTTGTCAACGCGATTGCCATTGGTGGACGCTCTTTCAACCGGATCACTGCGCTGTCCAGTAATGCTTTCTGCACGGTGTTCGTTCCAACCTGCGAATCATATTGCTCAAACACCCATCGTTTGCTGGCGATGTTCGGTGAACTGAGGAGTTGCCAGAACACCTCTTCGTACGATGCCGGTTCTGGCAGCGAGGAGGGGTCAAAAGTGGAGGTTTCAGCAAAATAGGCAGCCACTTTCTGCTCGCGCTGATACACCGGTGCACCATAGCCTGCTGCCAGTGCCGCTGCCGGGAGCGAAGCAACGCACCGCCCGTGGCGATAGACGCGCAGCATTCCGTCATCCGTCACAGTACCAAACCGGACGATGGGTATATCCCACTTCTCACAAATTTGCTGCGCAATATCCTCTGTGCCAGCTTCGAGAATCACCAGCATCCGCTCCTGAGACTCAGAGAGCATAATTTCGTATGCTGACATATCTGGTTCTCGCAGCGGCACTTTGTCCAGATCCAGCCGCATACCAACGCCACCGCGCGCAGCCGTTTCTGCCGTAGAGCTACAAATGCCCGCCGCACCCATATCCTGCATACCAACGACAATGCCAGCATCGATCAACTCCAGCGTCGCTTCCAGCAATTTCTTCTCCATAAAGGGATCGCCAACCTGCACGGTGGGGCGCATATCTTCTGCCGCATCGTCGAACTCGCGGGAGGCAAGAAGGGAAGCCCCGTGAATCCCATCTCTGCCCGTGCTATTTCCCATAATCATCACCGGATTGCCCGGACCTTTGGCAATGGCAGAAACCAATCGATCCATGGACACAATGCCGACTGCCATTGCATTGACCAGGGGATTATCATTGTAGCATTCCTCGAAAAAAACTTCGCCGGCAACGGTCGGAACGCCGAAAGAGTTTCCGTAATCACCAATGCCTTTGACAACACCACGCAGGAGATACGGCGTCCGCGGATGATCCGGATTCCCGAATCGTAAAGAATTCAAGGCGGCGATAGGTCGTGCACCCAGGGTGAAGACATCGCGGAGGATGCCTCCGACCCCTGTAGCCGCTCCCTGATATGGTTCAACCGCAGATGGATGGTTGTGACTTTCGATCTTAAACGCCAGAGCGTAGCCACCTCCCAGATCAATCAGCCCTGCATTTTCTTCTCCTGCTGCTTTCAAGGAGCGCCCACCAGAGCGGGGGAGAGTTTTCAACAACGGGAGGGAATTTTTATAGCTACAATGCTCACTCCACATCACACTGAACATCCCCAGCTCCGTATAGGTCGGCGTTCGCCCCAAAAGCTCTAAGATCCGTTGATACTCTTCAGCCGTTAACCCCAGTTCCAGTGCTAAGGTTTCAGAGACTGGAATTTCTGAGTACAGTTCTTCCGTCATCAATCTCCCCACGAGCTTAATAAAATGTCTCGTAGACGATCCAGCAGGGGAAAAATTCCGAAGCCTCACTCAACTCGCAATAACATTTCCATCAGGGCAAAGCTGTCCCCGAAGGAACAGTGATTTCACCCTCGAGCGCTACAGACCATCAGCTTTGCAGAAGAGTTTCCAGCGTCAGAGCAACACTCTGGGCAAGGGCTTCCAGGTGATAACCACCTTCCAGTACCAGGGCAATGCCGTACTCAGTGTGATTTTGGGCAAATGTCACCAACTGCCGGGTCATCCATCCGAAATCCGAAGCTTCCAGCAACATCGAGGCTAAAGGATCATTCCGGTGGGCATCGTAGCCTGCGGAGACCAGCAGAAAGTCTGGCTGGAAATCCCGCAGCTTTGGCAATACTTTTTGTTCAAACGCCTGGCGATAGACACTCCCACCAGATGCCGGGGGAAGGGGAATGTTCAACGTCGTTCCGTATCCCGGACCTTCGCCCTGCTCAACCTCCGATCCGGTTCCCGGATAGAGCGGGTACTGGTGGAGGCTGATGTAGAGTACTGATGGATCGCTATAAAATGCTGCCTGTGTCCCGTTGCCGTGATGGACATCCCAATCGACAATGGCTATTTTCGACAACTGGTACTGTTGCTGCGCATATCGTGCGGCAATGGCAACATTGTTGAACAGGCAGAATCCCATCGCGCGCTGCGGTTCTGCGTGATGACCAGGAGGGCGGACTGCTGCAAAGGCAGATGTCCGATGCTTTGCTTGGAGCGCTACGTCACAACAACGGAGGATTGCTCCTACCGCCCGGAGAGCCGCCGCATACGAATGTGTGGAAACGAACGTGTCAGGATCCAGATACTGTGCGCCACTGTCTGCCGCTTTCCGAATACGCTCAATGTAGGAGGGAGGGTGGATCAGCTGGAGATGCTCTTCTGCTGCCAGCGGTACATCGATGTGCTCCAGTTGGTCCCACAGTCCGGTTGTATGCAGGTGCTCCACAATAGCTCGCAGCCGATCGGGACGCTCCGGATGATACGGACCGGTATCGTGTTCCAGCATCTCGGGATGATACGCAAAGACCACATTCATCGATTATTCCACGCTGTTATCCGTTACCATCTTCAATTTCGGCTGCCACTTCTGCTGTTTCATCGGGCAGCCGGGAATGATCATACCACTGGGCAATTACGCCTCCACCAATCAGGTCATCGCCTTCATACAGCACAACCGACTGTCCGGGGGTGATTGCCCGTCGAGGTTCCAGAAACTCCACATAGAGTCGATCCTCATCGGTCCACGCATACGCCGGCGCTCCCGGATCTTTGTACCGAATTTTTGCCATCACACGGCGTGGCTGCGGCAAAGCAGCATACTTCATCAGGTTTACGGAGTGGGCAATTAAGCCTCGATGTAGCAGTTGATCTTTTGTTCCCACAACCACCGCATTTTCTTCAGGAATGACATTGAGCACATACAGCGGTTGACGATAGGAAACGCCCAGACCTCGCCGTTGTCCGACCGTATAAAATGGATAGCCGCGATGATGCCCAACAACTTTACCATTAAAGATGATGGGACCACCTTCCAGATCCTTCAGCTCTGGCTGTTGCTCTTTGAGGAAGCGGTGATAATTGTTATCTGGAATGAAGCACAGATCGAAGGATTCTCCTTTACGCGCAACACTCAGTCCCAGCCGTTCGGCAATAGCTCGCACTTCGGCTTTGGTATACTCACCCAGAGGGAAAAGGGTACGGGCCAATGCGTCCTGTGTCAATGTCCACAGCGCATACGACTGGTCTTTTGACCGATCAACACCACGGGTAATGAAGTACCGATCCCCGGAGCGCTGAACTCGGGCATAATGCCCCATTGCCACATAAGTAGCGCCCAATGCGTCTGCCTTCTTCAGCATTTCGCCCCACTTGATCAATCGATTACACCGGACACATGGATTGGGTGTTTCACCGGAGACATAGCTATCGACAAAGTGATCGATGATATGCTTCCGGAATGGCACGGTGAAGTCTACGACGTAATGGGGAATACCCAGCTGTAGGCACACCCGGCGTGCATCGTTAATCCCTTCGATGGAGCAACAGTTGGATTCGTTGACAATGTTGCCGCCAACATCTTCGTAGTTGTACGTTTTGATCGTAATCCCAATCACCTCATAGCCTTGCTCCACCAATAGGGCAGCCGCTACTGAGGAATCCAGCCCTCCAGACATTCCGACGATGACTCTCTTCGGTGATCGCTTCATTGCTATCGTGCTTTTTTCTCTCCACTTCCGCCACTGTAGACGAACCGTTTCTGCCGGAAATGTATCTCCGACACCAGAGGCACATCCTGATTTGTGCCTCGCTGTTCGTTCCTGGATGGGAAAAAGCGGTGGGGAATCTGTCGATGAGCGGATCAGGTTTTCTATCGGAACCGCAGCGCCTGCAACGGTGGAATGCGTGTTGCCATCGTCGCGGGGATCCAGATTGTAAAGAAACTGATGATCAGCAAGAGAGTGGCGACGATTAGAAAGTGAAGTGGCTCAAAGGTGACGGGAAGATAGGAGAAAAAGTACACATCCGTTTGCAACCGGAGAATGTAGAATTGATTCTGCAGCCATCCGGTTATCAAGGTAAGCCCTGCACCAATAATCCATCCGACGATGACCAGCGCCATTCCGACAGTAAGGAAAATCTGTCGTAACTGACGCTGCTGCATTCCCAGACTCCGGAGGACAGCTATTTCGTGTAACTTAGCAACCATTAAAGTCAGCAGCGCTGAGACAACATTGAACAGCGCCACAAAGGCAATCAGCCCCAGCACAATGGGAATGGGGCGTTTTTGCAGATCAATCCAGGCAAAGAGGGCGCTATACAGATCGTACATCGTGCGGGCAACGAATCGATAACCCAATCCCTGATTGAGTTGCTCGGCAGTTGGAACCAACTGCCGTAAATCCGCAACCTGAATGTCATATCCAGTCGCCTGGTATCGCGAAAATCCCAATAGGCGTCCGGCGGTTTCAAAAGGCAGAAAAACCACATTCTCATCAAACTGCGTTGCGCCAGTCTCAAAGATGGCAATGACGCGTAATGCTGCGATGCTGGGCAATGACCGCTGTTGCACAGCAGCGTTAAATGCCAGCAGGAACACCGTATCATTCACCTGAAGATCCAGTCGCTCAGCCAGTAATCGTCCGATCATTAGTTCTGGTGCAGAATCCGAGCGAAAATGAGCTTTGCCCTGCTGCACGAACGGGGAGACATAGGGGAGAGTAGCATCAGTCGGGATTCCTTTGCATAACACCCCATCAAAGTGTTGAGAATGCTGCGGTCTGATCAGTGCATTCCCCAGGCGATAGGGAACAACCGCTGTAACGTTGGGAGTTTTCTGGATATATTCCAGAGGATCTTCATAGTGTTCAATGGGCAAACTAAAAAGCCCGGTAATTTCAATATGAGCCGTAAAACTGGTAACGTAGCGGTAAATCGCATTTTCAAATCCCTGGAGGATTGCCAGTGCCAGAAGCACCGCTGCCGTGCCTAAAGCCACACTTCCAACGGCGATGGTGTTAAAAATCACAATGTGACGAGTTTCCCTCCATTTCGGAAACAGCCATCGCCGGATAAAGATCCGCCGCAGCGGATGCAGCAGCCACCGCATCGTCACTTAATCTTGCTGTGAGTACCGATAAAAACCCTCGCCTGTCTTCCGTCCCCACTTTTTTGCATCGACCAACCGCTTCTGCAAAAGGGAAGGGGCAAAGCGAGGATCATAAAAGTATTGCTGCCATACAGACAACGTCACAGCGAAATTGGTATCAACACCGATAAGGTCCATCAGCTCAAAAGGCCCCATTCGGAAACCATAGCTCCGCAACAGCCGATCCACCTGCTCCACCGAAGCTGTTCCTTCTTCCACGATCCGCAGCGCTTCATTGTAAAAGTTTCGGGCAACTCGATTGACAATAAACCCTGGAACATCCTTTACAATAACGGGAATTTTGCCGATAGATTCGGAAAAATCTTTGATAACCTCGACAACCACATCAAGGGTGAATGCTCCTTTGACCACTTCCACCAGCTTCATAATGTGTGCAGGGTTGAAAAAGTGTAAGCCCAGGAAACGCCCAGGATGCTGAAGCTCGCTTTGAAGGGAGGAAATGGCAATGGAAGAAGTATTGGTCGCGATGATTGCCCGTGATGGCAGCAAAGATTCCAGTCGGTGTAACAGCTCTATTTTTGCTGTGCGGTCCTCGATGATAGCTTCGATCACGCAATCTGCCGCAGCACAATCTTCCAGACGAGTTGTAAAGGAGATCTTTTCCTGCAAAACAGAATGGAGCAATTCAGCAGCCAGTTTGCCTTTCTGCACCGCTTTCTCCAGATTTCTGGCTATCTGATGGTGCGCTCGTTCCAAGACGGTATCGCTCAGATCATACAATGTAACGGGAAATTGGTGGAGAAGGAGGGCAGTCGCGATACCTGTCCCCATCACACCGGCACCACAGATCGCAATTTGTTGCGGCACCTGGAAAGTAACAGCATCATCTTTCATCGCTTATCGTCCCTTAAATTGTGGTTCCCGTTTTTCCAGAAAAGCGGCTACGCCTTCGGCATAATCCTCCGTTTCGCCCGCTTTCTGCTGATATTCTACTTCCATTTCGAGCATTTCATCCAGGGAAGCAACCAGTCCTCGCTGGAGCATTTGCTTTACGAAGCCATACGTTTTGGTCGGTCCCTGCGCATATCGCTCAGCCCATCGCTGAACGGCTGTGGAAAGTACTTTGGGAGAGACCACGGCATTAACCAATCCCAGTCGCAGCGCTTCTTCCGCACTGATGGGCTTATTCAACGTTGCGAATTCGAACGCTTTCGGGTATCCCATCAGCCGGGGATAGAAGAAACTGGCGCCGGAGTCGGGGACCAGGGCAATGCCGATAAAAGCTTCAACAAACCGGGCACGTTCGCTCATAATACGAATGTCTGCGGCTAATGCCAGCGAAAGCCCGGCACCAGCCGCCACGCCATTGATCCCAGCTATTACTGGTTTTGGCATTGATGTCAACAGGCGAATGATAGGGTTGTACCGTCGGCGCAAGGAATCTGCTAGTGACCGCTGCTTTTCGCCTGGTTTTGGCGCTTCCTTGAGATCTTGACCGGCACAGAATGCTTTCCCGGCACCGGTGATCACGACACACCGAACTCCTTCGTGCTCCGCCACTGTCTGCAAAACCTGCTGAAGCTCCGTCGTCATTTGCTCGTTCACTGCGTTATAAACGTCCGGCCGGTTCAGGGTGATGGTAAATATGCCCTTTGCATCGAAGGTTGTAAGAATCGTTTCGTATTGTTGCTCGCTCATTCCTCAAATTCCTTTTTTTATTGCCCCTGCCATTTGGGTTGTCGCTTTTCCAGAAAGGCTTTCATCCCTTCGTGGGCATCCTCGGTGGAAAAGAGGAGATAGAAGTTTTTGCGTTCGTATTCCAGCCCGATTTCCAGTGTCGTATCAAAAGCGCGAAGCACCGATTCCTTTGCCAGCCGGGCAGCAATTGGAGGCATCGAAGCCACTTCGTCAGCAAGTGCCAGGGCTTCATCCAGATACACCTCGACGGGAACTACTTTATTGACTAACCCTGCACGGAGTGCTTCATAGGCAGAGATCATTCGTCCTGTTAGCACCATCTCCATCGCCAGCGCTTTGCCAACCGCTCGGGTGAGCCGCTGCGTTCCTCCAGCGCCGGGCATCACTCCAATTTTGATTTCGGGCTGTCCAAAGCGCGCCGTTTCGCTGGCAACGATCATATCACACAGCATCGCCAGTTCGCAGCCACCGCCCAGCGCATAGCCACTGACGGCTGCAACGATGGGGGTTTTCACCCGCCGGATCGTATCCCATTTGCGAAACTGGTCGCGAAGCAGCATCTCGACAGAATCCGCTTCCGCCATTTCCGTAATATCAGCGCCAGCCGCAAAAGCTTTCTCGTTGCCATAAATCACAATGCACCGAATCGCTGGATCCGCGTCATACGTTGTAAAAGCATCGACCAGCTCATCCATTGTGGCAAGATTGAGTGCATTGAGCACTTCCGGACGGTTGAGTTGAATCGTGCCAATGTGGTCACCGTGTCTGGCAATTCGAATAAATTGGTAGGTTCGTTCCATAGCTTTCGCTTCCCTGTTGTCTTGCCTCACATAAAACCAACTGCAAAGTTACGGAAAGCAGGGAAGAAAGCCAAGATAGCCTATTACTATCTGTGGTCAAAGACAATCCACAGGGAAGCGAAAATGATTGCGCTCAAGAGACACGATCCATAAGCTATAAGTACGAATTTCGCAAACCAGGAGAGTCACAACACAGCGATCTTCTGATCTTTCTACAGACCACAGTTTGCGCCCGGGATACTGATAGTCCAAAAAAAATAGCGGGGCATAATGCCCCGCTCTAAACGCTGCTATGCTTCTTGAAAATCCAATTACACCAAACCAAATTACTCTGTTGAGATACGCACCTGCGCGGTTGAACCGGTAAACACAACAACCAGATCAAGCTGCTGGCGTTTGCAGGGAAATTCTATGACAACTTCCTGAACCGGATAGTCTGGATGTGCAATGCGGACTTCATACGTTCCACGGCAAATTCCGTCGAACCACGCCTCGCCATCATCGTTTGTATGGACTGTTTCGATGGTTTCGCCGTTGGGGTACCGCAATCGCACTTCTGCATCAGCTATTGGTGAGGGAGGGGAGGTACGATTGTCCTGCAAAACGACGTGTAACAGGTGATTGCAGCATTCCCGAAGTGGCTCGAGGGTCAGGACTATCTCTTTGTTGTCTTCACACTCAACATCGAAATCTTCCTCGGCTACGGTTAGTAAAGAGTCACCGTGTTCACCAGCAATAGCATAGGTAGCCCGTACCCGATAGTGTCCAGTACAAAGATCTTCCCACACAATGACACCATCGGCATTGGTATATCCTGAGCGGATCACCCGCACAGGACGATGTGTAAGATCCAGCAACTCAACCCATGCTCCCTCAACTACCTGATGCTCCCGATCCTGCACCTGTACCCATACCCGGTTATCGCAACATTCCACGACCGCTGTAAGTCCCACCGAGTGCTCGGTTGGGTCATCACAGCCAATATGAACTGAATTCTCATAACGGTGATACCCATCTGCCTCCACGACAACGATATAGGTGCCGGAACATAAAGGAGCGAAAACAACACGACCCTCGACATCGGTCAGCTTTGTATCCAGCGGTTGCCCATGCGCAGACTTCAAAACAACGGCAGCACCGTGAAGGGGAGTTCCTGTCTCTGTGGTATCCTGTACTTCCACGATGAGCATGCTCTGACAGCAATCACTGGAATCTCTCTTGCTGTATCCATCACCATGGTGGGGCGACAGCGTAAGATGTTTCTGCACTTTCCCACAGGAATCGATGGTAAAGTGCCCATAAGCAGCAACAGGGCGGAAACCGGGAGCCCCAGCTACAAGAAAAGCGTAGTTACCCGGACAGAGAGAATCAAACGATACAGTGCCGCTGGCAGTTGTCCGCCCAATACGAAGCGTGTCACCACTCTGAAGCAGCGCAACATACAGATCCGCTACTGGATGCTCCGCAGAATCACGAACCGTTAACTGAAACTCGCCGCAACAACCACTCACTTCATCATCAGGTACTGTCGGTTGTTTCTGGCAGGAAGAAGCGATAAACAGGGCTGTAACTATGAACAGGAAAATACTGATAAGATGGAACCCGCGCCGCATAGGCTCGACTCCTCAACCGTGAAACATATAAACCTACCCTCAATCCCAAGATTAACACCTTTGTGGAGAGAACGTTACGAGGAATTTTGTAAAAACAGCGGCGGTCAATCAGCGCAGGGGAGTACGGTAAATCTGAACTTAACATAAGGGTTCTTATAATGCGTTATGGCAATACTACCCATAACATCGCTTCTCAGCTACTTTCAATTCACCGCCAACGACTTTTTCACTCCTGAAGCGTAAGCCTCCGCAAAAATACAACCGCATCGCTCTCCGTAATATCGAAATCCCGTAGTGCGGCGGGTCGATCATTTTCCACCTGTCCTTGCTCAAAATACTCAATTCGTCGCCCTTTTGCCAGTGCAAAGAGTGTCAATGCTAAGGTTACTGCGGAGGTTCCACCGCTGATGTTCACAATAATTTCCTCATCACGGTAGCGCCGGTCACGGATCGAGTGAATGCTCCCCAGAATCTCCAAAAGACTTTGCTTGACATCGATAAAGCTGTCGAAATCCACCGGGTCCTCAAAGTGCAATTGTGGACGGGACGAATCTTGAATATTCAACGATAGAGCTTCGTCCAGCAATTTCTCAAACTCCTGACGCTGATCCCAAGATTTCTTACTGGTTAAAAAGAAAACGTGTTCCAAGCTGGGTTTAGAGAGCACTGCTCGAAGTGGCAATTCCCAGTTGCCAGGAAGTTTTCGCTGATGAAGTTGAGCCAATGACCGTTGAAACTGCTCCATATCTCCTGCAAAAGCTGACAACGCCATAACCAGTACTTTAGGTGGAACCTTCGCCGGCGATCGGGATTCAAGCGGATACCAGATGACAAAGAACATTCCCATGATCCAGATCGCAAGCAGCGACAGTACTGCATAACCATACTGGTGATCGTGTAGATCATCGGCAACCCACGACGTCAGAATTAAAAACGCCAGCACAGCAATTAATCCGTAAAACCCTTCGATGTTTCCAGTGAGAATGTCCTTAATCACCAGACTCAGACTTTTCGTCCGCAGCTTTTGTCGGTAATGCCAGAAAATCACGACACCAACAACAACGAAGATAGCCGATAGCAGCCACGGCGCTGTTTCCTCCCCAAGGAAAACAGTTTCAAGAGGCTGGAGTGCCGTCCAGGAATGTACCGTGAGAATAGCAGCAAACAGTAGGAATACGCCACCAGAAAATTTCAATAGTGCTTTTGCTTCCGTGCTCCATCGTTGAAACAAACGAAACGAAAACTGCTCACGCTGCGATGGAGTGCTACGACGCATCATTTCTGGTAAAGTACTTACAAAAATGCAACAAAAAAGCGGGAAACTGCTATCGGCAGTTTCCCGCTCACTTGAGTCACACCTCTGGTTTACTAAGTTCTTCCTGCCGAGGTGTTACTTCTTTTTCTTTTTCGAACTGCTGCTTTTTTTGGCACTACTGGCGGACTTTGCGCTCTTTTTTGCCGCTTTCTTCGCCTCTTGCTCCTTCTGCTTCCGTGCTTCTTCTTCTGCCCGCTGCCGCTCCAGGATCATCAGCGCTTCCCGCATCCGGTAATATCGCTGCTTGGCACGCTCAATCGTGCGCCGGCGATATTCCGGATCATTATGGTACCGTTCCAGCGCTCGCTTTTTCACCTTTTCCCGATACTCCGGATCTTCGTGATAGCGCTTCCGGAGATATGCCAAGATCCGCTCACGATTCCGCTGGTAATACTCGCTCGCATAAGTGCGCTTCTTTTCTGCCTGACTCGTGGCTTCGCTGGTTGTCTCCGTTGCCTCAGCCGCTTTCTTTCGCTTTGCCATCTGTTGGTTCTCCCGCGATTTGTTAAACAATTCGGTTATAAAAAATCAAGAGGGCGACACGCCAAAAATTTTTCACATAGAAGGTTACAAAAGCGTACAACGAATTTCTTTTTCAAAGTATTGTACCGGCAGTGCCAGTAGTGTCATTTTTTTAACAATTCGCACCATCGACGTTTTATGAAGGCGTTACACCAGCAACCGTACCAGTTGCAGCAGCGATGATCTGTTCATAGTGTTCCAGTACAGGTTTGATATGCGGAACATATTCCAGCATTCGGCGGTGATAGCTTGCGAGCGTCGTCGAGCTTAAGTTTGGATCCAGCACGGCAACCGTATACGCATCCTGCACGCCGTAACTGACGAAATCGAATAATTTCCGGAAATTGCGAAACATCATCGGTTGTTCAATCGCTTCCCAATCATTCAGCGCCGGCATCTCTCCCGATTCCCCTATGGCATCCAGCCACTGCTGGCGAAGTGCCTGCGTTCGTGGGGTTGGAATGATATATGGCAGCCGATCATAAATGATCCACCGGAATGGACCAAAGCGATAGCCTAAAGCGTGGAAGTCCAGGGGGCGCGAAAGCAAAACGACATCTTCCCGCTGTGCTAACTCTTCCCGTAAGGCGGTCAACGTGCGGTGCGTCTTGCCATAATATATCAGCCGATCACCCAAAATTTCCTGTACCAACTGGTAGATCCGGCTCAGCACGTTCCGCTGGTGCGCAACAATCCATGCATTGGCTGGCAACAACGGCAGCAATCTGTGGAGCATCAAAGCGATTTTCTCACCGAAATATTCGCTGGATGATCGCGGCAGTCCTTTCGTAAAGATGACCTTTCCCCGTCGTGCAGATTCCAGTGGCAGATCAACAAAAGGTACAGCAGTAGTGCCAAAGAAAAGCTCGCTCAAACGGTGGCGCTCTTCGGGATGATAAAACAACGAAGAACTCAATAGAACTGTTGAAGCACTCTGCCATATAGAGAGCAATTGCTCCACCGAATCCGTAAGCTGCAATTGCGAGGAAACCAAAAAAGTGTTGCCATCCCGATGCAACTGCCCATAGCTCACATAATTCGCCCGGTTGAACTGGTCCAGCAATCGACTCCACTCCTGAAGCACTGTGGTTATTCGTTCGCTCTCCTGCTGAAAGTCCGCCGGGAGCTGATTCAATTGCTCAACAACCAATTGCAGTTGCTGTCCAACACTGTGCAATTTCTCCAGCCATTCCGATGATTGTTCGTGTCCTGACAGCGGAACATAAGTTACAATTTGTTGGCGTTGTGACTGACGCAGCTCTGCCAGCAATTCTTCCACTGCATACCGTGCTGACCGAAATGCCTCCTGCTCCGTAAGCCGATCCTCCAGATGATGCAATAGCGACAACAACTGGTGGAGTGGAATGCGGATGGTATTCTGTGCGATCAGCAGATCCTCCAGCACTTCTGCTTCCAGTCCGATTATCGCCGGGCGAAGCAATGGCAGCAATTGCAGTTCTGGCTGCTGCGCATTCAACAGAGCGCCGTAGTCAGCAAACAGCAGGTGCGCATTCCGTGCCGTCTGATAATATCGACCATAGAAGCACTGGCTGCTTGGCTGAAGGCACTCCTCTGTGTGGTGAGTCAGCTTTTCCAGCCACTGGCCAATCCTGTCGTGAGAGCGCAATTGCGGCGGTAATTCCTGCACCCGTCCCGTTGTTGTCCGCATTCCCCACAGGGTTAAAAAGAGGCGGACAAAAAACTCCGAAGCAACCGGATCGTCGCTATCCGGGTAATACCCTTCCAGCAGCGCTGGCAGTCGACGGGGACAGACAAAGTGCACTGGCTGCCACACTCGATCGATCTGCAACTCTTCTGCCTGCAAATACTGCTTCAACGAGTGAGCAATTTCCACAAGATCCTCCCGCTTCTGGGCACCGGGTGCTACGATACATACAGCCTTGCCGGTCTCCTGCACGTACGAAAGCGCTCCCAGCAGTGTGCTGAGCAGCCATTCCCACGAAGGTTCAGAGGCAATAAGAAGAGATTCCCCATTCTGCTGTGCCAGCCAATCCCCCACGCGCCGCGCTCGCTTACTGGTTTCAACAAAATGCACCGGGGTAGCAACAACACTCTCAATCCACTCTGCCAGCACGTCCTGCACAGCAACGGGCAGATAAAAAAAGAGTGGATCCAGTGCTCCTTTTTTCCTTTGTCGATTCTCTTCCTCAGGAAGCTCCGGATGATACAACAGGTTCTGGTCAAGCGAATCAGCAGGCAATCCAAGCGCTTGATGCAGATTCCGAAACAGCGTCCGCCACTGCCATCGGGTACCATCCAGCCGCTTGAGAACTGCCACGATAGTAGCAACCAGAGGATGGTGTTCTGGCAGCATTAACAGATGAATGGCGCGCTGCACCGTTTCCACCATCAACGCTGCATCTTCCAATGCACGATGACTTTGTCCGCCAGGCAGCGAAAGCCCAAGATGTCGAGCAACCTGTTCCAGCGAGTGAGAATGCTGCTCCGGAAAAAGCAGTTGAAATAATTGAACGGTGTCCAGCAACGGTGGTTGGAAGTCTCTGCCAAAAAACTTCTGGAGAAACTTGAGCTCAAACCGAGCATTATGCGCCATCAGAGGATAACCATCAATGAACTGCCAGAAAGGCTCGATAATATGGGCAAAAGCCGGGGCAGCTTGCAGATCTTCTTCAGTGATTCCCGTCAACTCCGTAATGTAAGCCGGCAGCGGCATAAACGGGTTGACCAGTGTATGGAAGCGATCCACCTCGTGTCCGTCCTCATATTTCAATGCGCCAATTTCAATAATGGCATCATTGGCAACATCTGTTCCGGTCGTTTCAAAATCCAGCGCTACAAAAGATCCAAGATATTGCAGCGGCGTTTCATTCTTCATCCTTATGTTCCTGCTTTGTTCCCAAAATCAACTGCTCCCACGGCAGCGGCTTTCCCTGCCGGAGTTGCTGTATAAATGCCCAGATCTGTTCCTCACTCAAATCGATGTGCGAGGTTTCATCGCTGAAGCGGAACAGTCGACGATCATCCTGTTCCAGAATATCTTTCAACCAATAGCTATGGCGATCCATATAGGTAACAAACTGCTGCAAAGCCCGCATCTGTTCAGCAGCATAGGATAACCCCCGGCGTTGACACAGGAGTTGGAGTAAATTCTCACTCATCGATCTGCTTTAAATGCTCCAGTTGTTCCACAAATTTCTGCACCAGTCCATCGAAAGCACCATTGGAGAAAAATACCACCACATCACCATCGACAACTATACTTTGCAGTCTCCCCAGTAGCCAGTCGCTCCACTGGCGATCCCACCATTGCAGTGGCACCGCCTCTGCTTGCTTCCCCTGCTGTCGATACTGCCTGGCTAATTGTTCAATATCCAGCCGATCTTCCGGTGCATACCGTTGATAGCGATAAGGTGGTGCAAAAAACACAACGTCGGCTGCCTGCAATGCTTCTGCCATCGGCTGCTGAAAAACTCGCCGCACCATCGTGTTCGATCGGGGTTCCACTACAGCGACCAGTCGCTGTTCAGGATGCTGCTGCCGCAATGCCTGCAATGTCGCTCGCAACGCTGTCGGATGGTGGGCAAAATCCTCATAAACAGTTATCTCCCCTGCTGTCACTTTGCGCTCCAGGCGCCGGCGGGGCAGCCGGAAGGTTTCCAGAGCGTGTTGCAGTACCTGATGTGATATTGCTAGTGGCCGAACGGCAGTGATGGCAGCAACGGCATTCGATACCATATGCCTCCCCGGTATGGGAAGCCAGAATTCCTGTGTCGTACGGCTCTGCCGATCGTGGATTTGAAAGAGACTGCCCTGCGCTGTTGTTTCAAGGATCGTTATGTGCACTTCTCCCTGTCCATTGAAACTGAATCGGCGAATGTTTGAAGCATACACCGGACCGGTGCGTAGCACCTCCATCACGTTGGCATCATCACCATTAGCGACCAGCAGCCCATCCGCAGGCACCAGGCGGAGTAACCATCGAAACTGCTGCTTGAGTGCTGCCATATCGGGAAAAATATCGGCGTGATCGTACTCCAGATTGTTCATCACCAGAACGGATGGCAAATAATGCAAAAATTTGCTGCGCTTATCGAAAAAGGCAGCGTCGTATTCATCCCCTTCCAGCACCACAACGGGTGTATCAGCCAGAGCAGTTCGCTGCGGATATCGAAAACCAGAGGAAAAATTGCCCGGTATGCCACCAATTAAAAAGCCGGGAGCATAGCCCGCACGCTCCAGTATCCACGCTATCAGAGCGGTTGTGGTCGTCTTCCCGTGCGTACCCGTCACAACGATCGAAAACGTTCCCTCTACGATTTCCCGCTTCACCAGTTCCGGCAGCGACACGAAAGGCAAGCGATGGGAAAGCACATACTCCACTTCCGGATTCCCCCGCGACACACTGTTGCCCACGACGACCAGATCAGGGGCAAAATCCCGGAGATTGTGCTCCGAGTACGGCGTATACAGCCTGACATTTGTCGAGCCCAGCAGTTCAGATGCTGGTGGATAGATCTGCTGATCAGAACCACCAACCCGAAATCCCCGATGCTGCATTGCAACCGCCACGCTGCTCATAGCAATACCGCCGATTCCAATGAAATAAACAGACGTCGTCTGCCGGATCTGCTTCACTTTATTTCCTCAAGAATTTGTGCAACAATGGAAGGGAATCGCAAAAAGGGATTTTGCTTCTCTTTGAACTCCTGGATGTGCCGGTCAAAATCCACGGAGGCACGGATTTCAAAAAACTGCTCAATCGCTCCTGCCAGTGCGGCGGGATCTTCCGGTGGCACGATAAGTCCCGTTTTGCCTTCTACCACCAGTTCCTGGAGTCCCCCAACAGCGGTGGCGATAACTGGCCGCTGAAACGTGTAGGCTGTCGCTAAGATACCGCTTTGCGTTGCTTCCCGATAGGGTAAAACCACAACATCAGCGGCACGGTAGTACATTCCGACCGCCTCATTCGGGATGTATTGATTGGCTACCGTCACGTACGGCTCCAGTCCCAGCGCCGCAATTTGCTCCCGATATTTTTGTTCATTTTCATAAAACTCACCAGCGACAAGAAGGCGCAACCGGGGTCGGCGCTGGCGTGCAATTGCCAGTGCTTCGATGAGCACATCCAGTCCTTTATACCGTCGCACGTAGCCAAAAAAGAGCAGCACTTCTGCATCAGATGGAATCCCTAAATGCTGCCGTGCCTCCAACTGCGATGGGACGGTGCCAATGTCATAGTAGAAATCCGGAATAGGAGGACCGGCAACGAAAATGGGACGATGATCGGCAAACGGTTGCAGCGCATCCCGCACAGCTTCGGAAAGCGTGATAAAGGCGCGTGCGTTACGCAATCCCATTCTGGTTAACACCGTATCCACAGCATTTGCTTCGTGCGAAATGACATTCTCCGTGATGATCACCACCCTTTGTCGATACGGTCCAGGCAGCGCCGTTGTTACGCCCCAGTAGCAGGGTCCAAAGTACGGATGCCACCAGTCCATCAAAATGAGATCTGGATCGAGACGACCGATCAATCGTCCTACCTTTACCCAACTGATCGGATTATAGGAATGCAAAACTCGCCGGTTCGGCACCTTGGGGATGGGATGCTGCGATTGATCAAACTGCGTCGTTCCCGGGAACAGCAATTGGGGATACAGGACACGAAAATTCACAAATTCCAGCTCATATTTCGGTGCTAAAATCTGGTAAACCGACGTCATAAACAAAGCGTTTCCTCCTCGATATGGATAGGCTGGACCCACTAACACCAGCTTATGTCGCATTGACTGCCCCTGCTCATTCCCATCTGCACTATTTTCAAAGTCCCTTAGGACGTTTCACTCCCCTGCACCTTTTTTTCACTGAAGGGGGAGAAAATTTCTTCACTAACCGCTTACCGGTATCGTCTCATTGCATTGAAGCGAAAAATAAGTTGAACAGTCATCGGAGCATAATCGGATTGAGTATGGAGTATACGGAACAGCAGGTAACACTACAAAAACACGTCGATCCTCTCACCCTTCTGGGCTATAATGATACCAATGTCCTGCTTCTGGAAAATCGCTTCAATGTCACCATTTCACTTCAGGACAACAATCTTCACATCAAAGGTGAGGGCGATAATGTTGAATTAGCCATTCAGGTCCTCCAGGAACTCCAGCGAATCATCAGCCGAACCGGATCGCTATCAACCAATGACGTGGTCACAGTCATCGACATTCTGGAATCGGATCGGCAGCTCAACGAATCCCGTTCGGCGGACCCGAAGAGCGAGCGCCAGAGCGTCGGGACGATTCTGTACACGGGACCCAAAAAGACCATCAAAGCGCGCAACACTGCGCAAATTACCTACGCTGACAAAGTGCTCCATAATGATGTTGTGTTTGCAATTGGCCCTGCTGGCACTGGCAAAACCTATTTAGCCGTTGCCTTTGCCCTGGATGCGCTCCAGCGCGGTCGCGTGCAACGCATTATCCTTACCCGTCCAGCCGTTGAAGCCGGCGAATCGCTGGGATTTCTTCCCGGTGACCTCCACGAAAAGATTGATCCTTATCTCCGCCCACTGCTGGATTCGCTGCTGGATATGCTCAGCGGGGAACGACTCAAAAATATGCTGGAGAACCGGACTGTCGAAATTATCCCGCTGGCATATATGCGTGGTCGTACTTTGAACAATGCGTTTATTATTCTGGACGAAGCGCAAAATACCACCGTGGGACAAATGAAGATGTTTCTAACCCGGCTGGGTGAGAATTCCAAGGCGATCATTACCGGTGATATCACGCAGATTGACCTCCGGTCAAATACCCCTTCAGGATTGGTGGAAGTGGAGAAAATCCTGAAAGGGATTGAAGGAATCGACTTTATGTACTTCGATAAGTCCCACGTTGTGCGTCACGCCCTGGTCGCCAAAATCATCGAAGCATACGAGCAACAGGGACTTTAATGTGGGAACTGGTCTCCATCGGATTTCTGGAAGTCACGCTTTTAGACCTTATCGATATCGCGCTGTTGACACTCCTTATCGCATACCTGGTTCGACTCCTCCAGAACACAGCCGCCGGCAAAGTGCTGGTATGGGTTGTAGGATTGATCGGAGCATATTTTGTTACCGAAGTCCTGGGACTGCGCGCCATTCACTGGGTTCTGGACGTTGTCGTGAGTGTGTGGTTCATTGCTTTTATCGTCCTCTTTCAGCCGGAACTGCGCCGCCTGCTGCTGAATCTTACCCGCTCACCCTTTTTGTCTTTCCTGACCCGTACTGATATTCGCCAGGTCATTACGGAGATTGTCGAAGCAGCCCAGGAAATGTCAGAGCGGCATATTGGTGCGCTCATCGTGATTCGTCGCAATCAGGATATTCGAATGACGATCGAAACCGGTGTTCCCATTCAGGGGAAAGTAACTAAAGAACTGCTTCTGACGATCTTCCATCCCCGATCTCCGCTGCACGACGGCGCCGTTGTTATCTACAATGATGTCATCGAAGCTGCAGGTTGTATTCTTCCCCTCAGCTCCGTCGCAAAGTACCGAGGAAAAACCTTAGGGACCCGGCATCGGGCAGCGCTGGGATTATCGGAACAGACCGATGCGCTCGTCATCGTGGTCTCTGAGGAAACCGGACGAATTTCCTTGGCAGAATCGGGCAATCTTATTATGGACCTGAGTCGCAAGGAGCTGGAGAATATGCTGCTAACGGCGCTTTTATCAGAACCCCGGGTTGTTGAAGAAACACAACCACTGGCAGTGCCGTAACTATGCACGGGTACAAATTGCAGAAGGACCGAGAACGACTTTTCCACCTGCTGGCAGCAGCTGGCATTCCAGCCGAAATTCGGCAGGCGATGGAACGTATTCCACGAGAATACTTCCTCCCCGAACCGCTGCGCCATTTAGCGTATGAAAACACGGCACTGCCCATAGGATGGGGACAGACAATTTCACAGCCGCTGACCGTTGCCCGAATGACAATGCTTTTGCAGCCAGCGGCAGGTTTGACCGTACTGGAAATTGGCACGGGAAGTGGTTATCAGGCAGCAGTGCTGGCAGCCCTGGGAATGCAGGTCTTCACGGTCGAACGAGATCGACGGTTGTATCAGCAGGCACGAAAGCGCTTTCGGGCGCTCCATCTACCGATTCAATGTATCCACCGGGATGGAACGGATGGGTGGTCCCAGAAGGCACCGTACGATCGCATTCTCATCACCGCAGCGACTGCAATGCCCACCGATGCCCTCCTCCAGCAACTGCGTCCGGGTGGACTCTGTGTTTTCCCGCTCCATCAGAACGGTGAACAACGCCTTGCCCGAATTTACCGACATCCCGATGGTCACTTTACTGATCCGGAACTTTTCGACTATTGCAGTTTCGTCCCACTGCGTTCCTCGACCGTTTGATGCCAGCACCTGACCGCCCACCTGTCATCGTACTTCTGGGTCCGACAGCCTCCGGGAAAACGGCAGCAGCCGTCGCGCTGGCTCGCCGACTGCCGATCGAGGTTATCTCTGCCGATTCGCGCCAAATCTACCGCCTGATGGACATCGGCACAGCAAAACCAACGGCTCAGCAACAACAGCAGTGTCCTCACCATTTCATTGACATTATCGACATCACTGACCAGTATAGTGCCGGAGAATTTGCAACGGCTGCCCGCTCTCTGATTCCCCGTCTCCGGGAACGCGGCAAGATTCCGGCTATCGTGGGTGGCTCAGGACTTTACATTTATGCTCTGTGTGAGGGTATTTTTGATTTTTCCCGGTATCCACGGAAAAAAATTGCTGAATATAGAGCGAAACTTGAAAAGCAGTGGCGCGAGCAGGGAATTACGCCGCTATACGAAAAACTCCAACAGGTCGATCCGGTCGCTGCACGCCGGTATGCAGATCGCAATCCACGCCGCATTATTCGCGCCCTGGAATTCTATCTGGCTACGGGCGTTCCCCTGTCCAGAGCACAACAACGCCGCCAGCCTCCCCCTTTTCAGCCGCTGTATTTTGGCATCAAACTTGAACGATCACGCCTCTATGAGCGAATCAATAACCGGGTGTACGATATGATCGATCAGGGGCTGGTCGCTGAAGTTCAGAACATTTTGAATCAAGGCTATGACCCCACTTTGCCTGCCCTGCAAACAATGGGCTACAAAGAGATCATCGACTACCTGGAGAATCGCATCTCTCTGGAAGCCGCTATTGCGCAAATTCAACGGGCAACGCGGCGGTATGCAAAGCGGCAGCAGACGTGGTTCAAAAAATACGCCCCTTCTACTTTCTGGATTGAAAGTGAAGATCCAGATGCCATTGCAGAAATCATTGCAAACCAGTATTTTCGCATTCTGGAAGCACAACAAAAATCGACGGCGTAATGCGATCGCTCTCGACAAAATGGGGTGTCTTGCTTCTTTGCTGGTTTACTGCCATCCAATGGACTGCTCCCTCCCAACCTCCTGAGCAGAGCACTGATGCATTACAGCAGTTACAGCAGCAGATTGAGCGAGGAATCGACTCCATTCTTCGCCATTCACCATACGCTCGAACGGCTCGATTTGCTCTCGATATTCGCCTGCTGCCGGAGAATATCCCTCTCTATCAGCGCAATGTTGAGGAACCGATGGTTCCGGCATCCATCAATAAGCTGTTTATTACCGCTGCTGCACTGGAACTCTTAGGAAAGGATTTCCAGATGCCAACTTTGCTGTATGGTGATACCCTCTGGTCTGGAGATTCCGTCTATCGTGGCAATCTTTACTTAGTAGGCAGTGGAGATCCTTTACTCACCGTTGCCGATCTGGATTCTCTGGCGCAGCAACTTGCAGCAAAAGGCATCCGCCACGTTACTGGCAACCTTTATGTGGACGCCTCGTTCTTCGATTCACTGGTTCAGCGACGTACCTATAGCGGCGATCGAGAAATTGTGCAATCGACTCCCCCAATCACAGGGCTTCCTATTGAACGAAATTCTTTCATCGTGCAAATCACGGGTGCTTCCAAGTCGGGGCGGCGTCCGAAGGTCGCCGTTTTTCCTTCGACCCACCGAGTGCAGGTTCTCAATCGGGCAGTGACTCGATCCGGTCGGTACAGTAGTCGCCGGATCAAAGTACGGTCCAGAATCCTGCCATCGGGACAACAGCAATTGATCATATATGGAAAAATCTCGCGTCGCCGGGTGGTGCGTAAGCGGGTCTATATGGAATTCCCGGAGCTGATAGCAGGTGAATTGCTGAAAACGGCGTGTTACCAGCGCGGTATCCGGATAGAAGGAGCGGTACAGCGCCGGTCACTTACGAATCCTGCCGTGATTCTGGCTCATATCCACCATCCGCTGGCAAAGCTGATCGAAGCGATTAACCACGAAAGCGATAATTACTACGCCGAACAGTTGTTCAAAATGATCGGCGGTTATCTCAGTAGCTTCCGCTTCCGTACAAATGCGGCAAAAGCCCGGTTATACCTCCAGCAGTTTTTAAGTTCCAATGATATCGCGTGTTCTCGGTGCCAGTTTCGCGATGGATCCGGACTTTCACGACGCAACCAGTTAGCAGCACAAGCAGTAACAGATTTATTGGCAACGATTCCGCAGAAACCGTACGCCAATCTTTTTATCCGCTCGCTCAGTGTTGCTGGCAGAATCGGGACGCTTCGCAAACGGCTGCGTTTTCATCCGGCGGCTGGCGCTGTTTTCGGAAAGACTGGAACATTGCGTAACGTGAGCGGCTTAGCGGGTTATATTCTGAACCGAAGCGGGACGGTCTTTGCTTTCACCATTCTCTTCAGTGGACGCCACATCTCCCACTACAAAGATCTGGAAGATCAAATTACTGCTTTCTTAGTCCTCCTCCCTTTGCCGCCGTCCTTAGCACCGCCAGCACTGACCGGACCATTACCCCTGCGGTCGCTGCCGCAGCCGTTCTTTTCAAAACTGCACGCTCTGTTTCCTGATCACCGAAACTATGAAGCTACCAATTAGCTGCCGCTTGAAGGTGCCACGAAAAAGCGGAGTTGTCCTGAAGAGACAGGAAAATCACTTTGAGAAAACTTCATCCAGAAAATCTTTCAGCAACGTTGAAAATTTTCGTTGTAACGGGAGCAAACTTTCCTCTGTTTCCGACTGCGCCTGTAAGCGTTCGGCTTCCTCCGGCGTATAGGGTTTCACATACAACCGATTGCCAGTGATACGCACCAAAAGCACTCTGGTTCCCCGGGAAATAGGCTGATCGGCAAATGCTTCCCACAATCGGCTCCCGATCGCCGGGGCATCTAACATCACCTGCCCGCCCTGAGAATCAATGTCTGTAACTGCTACTCCCGGTGTACCGACATACTCATCCTGGGACGTCCCCGCAGCATATTTTAATCGGGGTCGAACAAACAGTGCCCACAGGAAGGTATTCAGCACTGCCAGAATGCTGAAAATAATCAATTCTGCTGCCACCGACAGGTCCAGCACCCCACTGACAACCCCTGTTAGAATAGCAGCGATGCCCAGAAACAGCAGGAAGAAAGAAGGGGCAAAAATCTCCAGCAAAATCAGCAAAATGCCGGCGACCACCCAGACCAACCATCGTTCTACCATTGTTTTAAGACTTCTGTTGAGTGCTACCAAATAATCGCTGCACAGTTGCCATAATATCTGCTGGCAGAAGGATAAACTTCCCGTTGGAACTCTTTGTCAGCTCTGTCAACGTTTCGATGTATTTCTGTCCCAGTAAGTACACCACCGGTTCAGTACCCCTATTCTGAATCGCTGCTGCGACCAGCTCAATGGCTTCCTTACTGGCTTTTGCCAGCTCAATCTGGGCTTTCGCCTGCCGCTCTGCTGCCAGCATTTCCCCTTCTGCTTTCAACCGGTGAGCCTCCTTTTCTCCTTCTGCCTTAATTACCAGTGCTTTCCGCTGCCGTTCTGCCGCTGCTTGCTGATCCATTGCCCGTTGCAATGCATCCGATGGCAGAATATCCTGAATTTCCACTGTGTTCAGCGTCATCCCCCACGTGGCAAACTCATCGGAAATGCGTCGCTTGATTTCCCCTTTAATCCGTTCGCGAGAATACAGTGCCTCATCCAGATTCATTTCGCCAATGACCGCCCGCAGTGTCGTCATCGTTAAATTGGCAGCCGCCGCCCGGAAATTCTCGATATTGTACACCGCTTTGATTGGATCGGTTACTTTGACAAATACGACGGCATTCGTCCGCACAACTGCGTTGTCCTTCGTAATTACCTCCTGCGATGGAATGTCTAAGATCAGTTCCTTGGTCGGCACTTTATACGCCACCCGGTCTACAATCGGGATAATGATATGAAACCCAGGCTTCAAGACTTTGTGGAATTTTCCCAATCGCTCTACAATCCACTCACTCCCCTGCGGGACGATCCGAATGCCACGACTCAGGATGACGACCACTGCCAGAACAAGTACCAATCCCAGGATTTCTACCATCGTATTGATGTCCCTTTATTCTGCCAACCTTCGCCCAATATACGAATTTCCCGGAAAAAAGTTCCACAAAAAGCAATCTCCAGATACCGGCTATGCTTCTAACTGCTGCCGATAGTTCCTGGTTTGCTGATCCACAAATCGGATTGGATCAGGTAATCGGGTTCGACTGATCCATCGCTGGACCAACTGGACAGCGGTGGGAATGGACACTCGATGTCCCGGCGAAATATACAACGGGCGCACTTTCGTACGACTGCGAAGCACGGCTCCGACAATCCGTCGTTTGTAAAAAAGCCACTGATAACTTCCTCGAACGACACCAACTGGCTTATGGACACCAACCAATCGGCTTTTCGCACATCCAATGGCGGGTACATCCAGTACAATGCCCAGGTGGGCAGCGATGCCGAAGAATCGAGGATGGGCAATGCCCTGCCCATCGACCAGCAGCAAATCTGGCAGCGGAGTTCCGTGTTGAAAAATGGGAAGTAAAACGGGAATTTCTCGGAATGACAAAAGTCCCGGCACATACGGAAATGTTACCTCAGCCGAATGGCGATAGACAGCCTCAAGGGTTAAAGCGGGCAGGCGAAAAATGGCGTATGTTGCATACGCACGGTTTGTTTTCTTGCTGCAACTTACATCCACTGCCCCGATACGCAGAAGGGTCGTAAAGTCGTTATAGATCCGAACCTGCTGCCGCAACTGCTGCTGAATAGCAATGGCTTCCTGTATCGTCGCAGGCTGGGGAAATTCCATCATCGACATCATAACAGGAGGGAATCCCGACACCCCTGCCCGATGCCGGAATTCCCTTCCCTATTCCAAGCGCCCCTTATCCTGCAAAAAGTTCTTGCAGTGCTCGCTTCAAATAGACACGACCGATATGCTTCCGAAATTCGGCAGAGGCAAAATGATCGGATAAAACATCGACCCCATTTAATGCAGCATTTGCTGCCTCAGCGATCGTTGCATCTGTAGCAGCCTTCCCCTTCAGCGCGTTTTCCGCAGCCGTATCCCGAAAGGCACAACTGGCAACGCCATTGTAAGCAATCCGGATATCCTGCACCTGATTGCCAACGGCGTTTGCCAGAATGGCAACACCGACAACTGCATAGCGAGATGCCGGATGGAAGAATTTGACGTACGTGCTTTTCCAGCCCGAATAAGAAGGCACAGCAACATCCACGATAATTTCACCCGGTTCTAAGGCTGTTTCGTACATATCTTTCAAGAAATCCGTTGCTGCAATGTGCCGTGTTCCGTTCGGACCCTGCACCGTAATCGTTGCCTCTAAAGCCAAAACGGCGGCTGGATAATCTGCACCCGGATCGTTGTGTGCCAGACTTCCGCCAATCGTCCCCATATTGCGAACCTGGACATCGCCAATTACTTTCGCAGCCTGTGCTAACAACGGTGCGTGCTGAGCAACCACATTCGAGGCAGCGATCTCGGCGTGCGTGGTCAGGCTCCCAATGTGCACAGCGCCGTCGTCGCCTACACGGATATACCGGAGTTGCTCGATGGGCCGAATGTCAATCAGTCGGCTGGGACGTGCCAGACGAAGCTTCATCGCCGGGATGAGACTGTGGCCACCGGCTAAGTATCGCGCTTCCCCATCGGCAGACTGGTAGAGTGAAATAGCCTCATCGATGCTTTCAGCGACGCGATAATCAAAGGATGCAGGAAACATTGCTTCTATCTCCCCACTTATGATACTTGCTGACTGGCTTGAATAGCGGTCCACACCCGCTGCGGCGTCATTGGCATCGGTACGTGTTTCACACCAAACGGTTGTAGTGCATCTGCAACCGCATTGGCAACGGCAGCCGTCGCTGCAATGGTCCCGGTTTCACCGGCACCTTTGGCGCCCAGTGGATTGTGCGGACACGGCGTGACCGTATGATCAACTTTAAACATCGGGAATTCATCTGCTCTTGGCATTGCATATTCCAGAAACGTTCCTGTCAGCAATTGCCCGTTTTCATCATACCGAGCTTCCTCATACAGCGCCTGTCCAACGCCCTGGACAATACCACCGTGCACCTGCCCTTCGACAACCAGCGGATTCACGATGTTCCCGAAATCATCGACGGCATAATAATCCAGCAGCTTTACCTCGCCCGTTTCTGGATCCACTTCTACTATCGCTAAGTGTGCACCAAAGGGAAAGGTAAAGTTTTTGGGATCGTAGAAACTTTCCGCTTCCAGTCCCGGTTCCAGATCTGGAGGATAATTATGCGGAACATAGGCAGCGAGCGCAACTTCCGGGAAGGAAATGGATTTTTCCGTGCCTTTCACGTACCACCTTCCTTCACGAAACTCCAGATCACTTTCGGGTGCTTCCAGCAAGTGGGCAGCAATTTTCGTCGCTTTCTCCAGAATCTTATCCAGTGCTCGCACCATAGCCGAACCACCGACCGCAAGACTTCGGGACCCATACGTTCCCATCCCAAAGGGAATTTCTGCTGTGTCCCCGTGTACAATTTCGACATCCTCCAGTGCAATACCCAACTTATCGGCTACGATCTGGGCAAAGGTCGTCTCGTGCCCCTGCCCGTGAGCGTGGACCCCAACGTATACAGAGACCTTTCCTGTCGGATGCACTCGCACCGTAGCGCTATCATACAGTCCTGCCCGTGCTCCCAATGCTCCGACAACAGCAGAGGGAGCAATACCACACGCCTCAATATATGTCGCCAATCCCAGCCCAATATATCGTCCCTGGGAACGAAGCTCCTGCTGCTTACGCCGCCACTCCGAGTAATTTGCCATTTCCAGCAGCCGATTCAGTGCCGCTTCATAATTGCCACTGTCATACTGCAAAGCAACCTGCGTTTGATACCCCGGCTGTTCAATTCCATCAAAGGGCGGAATAAAATTCTTCTTGCGAATGTCCGCAGGATCCATATTGAGCTCCCGAGCTGCTAAATCAACGATGCGTTCCAGCAAATAAGTAGCTTCGGGACGACCAGCGCCACGGTATGCGTCAACCGGGACAGTATGGGTAAACACCCCGTAAACTTCGCAATAAATCGCCGGTGTTGTGTAAACACCCTGCAACAGTGTACCATACAGATAGGTGGGAATAGCCGGCGCAAAGGTCGACAAATACGCCCCAAGATTTGCATAGGTTCGGACTTTAAGACCAAGAAACGTTCCGTCGTTTTTCAGCGCCAGCTGCACTTTTGTTCGATGATCCCGACCGTGCCGATCTGAAAGGAAGCTCTCACTTCGCTCAGCAGTCCATTTGACCGGTCGCTTGAGCTTGCGCGCTGCCCAGGTCACGATAACCTCTTCATTGTAGTGGAAAATTTTGCTGCCAAAGCCACCACCAACATCCGGAGAGACAACCCGAACTTTATGCTCCGGCAATCCCATCACGAAAGCACACAGCAGCAGTCGAATCAAGTGTGGATTCTGGGAAGTTGTGTAGAGGGTCGTATGATCTGTTCCCGGATTATAATCTCCAATCGCTGCCCGCGGCTCGATCGCATTGGGAACCAACCGCTGATTTTCCAGCTCTAATTCCACAATTCGATCTGCTTCCTGAAAAGCTGCTTCCGTCTTCGCCTTGTCCCCAATTTCCCAGTCAAAGGCTAAGTTCCGTGGCGCATCATCGTGCACCAAGGGAGCACCATCTTCTACCGCCTTCTGGGGATCCACCACAGCAGGGAGTTCTTCATACTCAATCGTCAATAGTTCGGCGGCATCTTTTGCCTGCTCGCGAGTCTCAGCAATAATCACCGCCACGGGTTCGCCAACGTGTCGCACCTTGTCCACAGCAATCACCGGATGCCTGGGCTCTTTCATCTGCGTTCCGTCCCGGAAATTCACCTGCCAGCCACAGGGTAAGCCACCAATCCCGTCTGCTTCCAGATCTTTCCCTGTGAGAACCGCAATAACACCGGGAGCTGTGCTGGCCTGGCTGGTATCAATGGACAAAATCTTGGCGTGAGCGTATGGACTGCGAACAATATAAGCGTACACCATCCCCGGCAGTTTGATATCATCCACGTAGCGTCCGCGGCCAGTAATAAACCGATGATCCTCAACTCGCCGAACGGGTTTTCCCACATAGGTTGTCATCGCTTTACTCCTCGTTTATTTTAACTGCTCATTTTCGCGGCTGCATACTGAATGGCTTTTACGATATTTTGATAGCCAGTGCATCGGCAGAAATTTCCCTCCAGCGCGTGACGGATCTCTGCCTCCGAAGGATTGGGATTGCGCTGTAGCAGGTCGTAAGCGGTCATAATCATTCCGGGCGTACAGAAACCGCATTGCAGTCCGTGTTCCTCACGAAACCCTTCCTGAATTGGATGGAGCTTACCATTCTGCTCCAGCCCTTCGACCGTAAGAATCTCGGCACCATCTGCCTGAACCGCTAAAAGGGTGCAGGATTTTACCGCTTTTCCGTTCAGGATGACCGTACACGCACCACAACTGCTGGTGTCACACCCAACGTGTGTCCCGGTAAGATCCAGAACATCACGCAGAAAATGGACCAGCAGCATTCGCGGATCAACCTCCGCTTCATACTGCCTACCATTAACCGTTACCTTGATTGGAACTCCCATTCTCAGCTCCTACTTTGTTGAACGATCTGTGTTTTCTGCCTTTATCACATTTGCCAGGTTGTCAAAGAATTCGTCGATCATCTTTTTAGCAGTCGGCAAAGCAAATCGCTGCCCTACGGACATCAACATCCCCCCTAACTGCGCACTGCCTTCATAACGGACCTCTGTTGCATTCTCGCCGGTTGCCGATAACTCAATCCGCGCCGTGGCATTCACATTCCCGATGCTGCTCCGCACTTTCATTCGCAGTTCCATTGCTTTGGGCGGCTCGACATCCAGTACTTCGACCGTCCCCGTAAACTTACCACTCAATGGACCAATTTTGACCGCATATTCCGCCTCATACTTCTGTCCATTCTCACTCTCAATGGGAGTAAGGCGTTGAATACCGGGAGTTGCCTGGGCGAGTACGGAAGGATCGTGAAGAATTTGCCACACTTTTGCTGGACTGGCGGGAAGAAGTTTCGTCCCCGTTATCCTCATTCACACGCCCTCTTTTGCTTCCGTTTGCCTGCAAAACTTAAAATAATTTACAAAACTTTGCGGAAATAAGCACCCAACACTACAAAAAGCCTTCTTCATCTTTCTTTTCCGAATTCCGCTCCCGAACACGGCAGTGTTTCCCACCAGCGTAAATGCTGAACCGGTTGCGGCGACAAAAAGCTATAAGCAGTAGCCCGGCTTCACGTGCCAGATGAACTGCCAGTGAAGAAGGAGCACCAACAGCGCAGACAGCGGAAATGCCTGCTCGAACAGCTTTATGGATCAGCTCGAATCCTGCACGACCACTCAATACTAAGAGCAATGGTTCTGTGTTGGGAATATTTCCCTGCTGGAACATAAAGCCGATCAATTTATCAACAGCGTTGTGCCGCCCAACATCCTCAAAGGTAGCAATATGCTGTGCTTGCGCCGTGAACAGGGATGCTGCATGCGTTCCCCCCGTCGATTGAAACAGTGGTTGATGATGGGCTGCGGCGGCAACAGCAGTGCGGACAACATCGGGCGTCAGGAGGATGGAAGGTAACTGATGACGAACCGATCGAAACACCCGGTCAATAACGTCGCCGCCACAAATGCCGCAGGCAGTAGAACGGTACTGTGTCGCTCGCCACGGTTGTTCCGGGATGGCATTCGAAAGTTCCACAACGACCAGATTCGGTTCAATCTGTGTAACGCCACGGACATCTGATCTCGCTGCAATCAGTCCTTCTGAATACAGCAGACCTAAGCTGAGCTCAGCATCATTGCCGGGCGTGCGCATCGTAATGCCCAGCGATCGGTGGTGCTGTCCGGATCGGACCTGAATCTCCAGCGGCTCCTCAACGGCAATCCGATCGTCTTCTTCCTCCACTGCTTGCTCCGATACCGCAACTTTGCGAACGGATATGACTGGTTGCCGCTGCATTGCTTCTGGGTACTCTATGCTCGCAGGACTTCAACGATGGTATCCCGATAGGCTGGAATGCCGCATTGTGGATCTGTCTTGCCCCGCTGGATAAGGACGTTGGCTTCGGGCCAAAAGGCGACCACTGTCTGTGGATACACGTTGCCCGATCGCAGTATTCCTGTAAGCTCACCGGTGGCGGAACGCAATCGAATTCGATCCCCGTCCCGTAATCCCAGTTCTTTTATGTCGGCTGGATTCATCAGAATGGTGTGTCGATCGGTTCCCGTCAACGTATCGATGTTGTCAAAAATGATGCTGTTAAACTGTTTTCCCCGGCGGGTTGTCAATCGGAACTTGCCAGGCGGAACGGTGTTATCTGGAAGCTCAATAGCGGCAAAGCGGGCTTTGCCATCGGGTGTTCCGAATTGATAGTTCTCGCACAGGCGCTCTCCACCCCATTGAAAGGAATCTCCCTTTTTCCGAAGATGCTGAATTCCATCGTACAATGGGATGACGCGGGCAATCTCCTCCCGAATAGCCTGCGTGGAGTCAAAGGCAATCTTTTCCGCATCGTCCGGTTTGACCTGCTGTGCAATTTCGATCAGTACCCGCCATTCGTCCCGTGCTTCGGGCACCCGTGGACCCGGAATTTCCGGGTTAAAAATAACGCGACGTTCCGTTGAGGTTTCCGTATTGCCTCCTGCCATTTCGTATCGTGTCGTTGCAGGAAGAATCAGCACCATTTCCTGTGCATCGACAAACATCTGAGGATTGAGCACGATATCGTGATGAATTCGCAAAGGAATTTTTGCCAGCGCATCTCGAACATAGAGAGAATCTGGCAGGACGGCAAACAGATTGCTGCCGGCAGCATACAACACGTCGATTTCGCCGTTGGCAGCAGCGTCAATGGTATCCACAATAAACTGTCCTCGCCAATCCGGCACAGCAAATCCCCACTGGCTGGCAAAGCGTTCAGCGGTCTCTGTTGCAATGGGCACGCCACCCGGAAAGTGAGTTGGAACTGCCCCCATTTCTGCTCCTCCCTGCACGCCCGAATGTCCTCGAATCGCCATCAGTCCCGTACCCGGTTTTCCCACCATTCCTCGTGCTAAAGCAACATTTGCAATGGCACGAACATTTTGCACACCGAATTCGTGCATCGTAATCCCCATCGACCAGACAAAGATGACGCGCTCACTCCGGGCGTAGAACTCCGCAAAGTCCCGAATCCGTGTCCGCGATAAACCCGAATGCCGTTCAATCGCTTCCCACGAAAGCTGTTCTATAAGCGCTCGTAGTTCTTCCCAACCAACTGTATAGCGTTCAATGATATCCTGCTTTACGCCACCTATGTCAATGAGCCATTTCAGCACGCCGTGGAAAAAGGCGATGTCCCCACCGGGCTTGATCTGGAAAAATTCATCAGCAATCCGCGTGCCGAATATTGCCGAATCAACTGATGAAGGAACCCAGTATCGCTCCATTCCCGGTTCCAGGAAAGGATTAACAACAGCTACCTTTACCCCCTTTTTCTTCGCAATGTGCAAATACTTCATCACCACCGGCTGATTATTTGCCACATTGCTACCGACAAAAACGATCCATTCAGCATCAAAAAAGTCTTTGTAACTACACGTTGTTGCCGCATAACCCAGACTCTGCTTGAGCGCCGTAGTGCTGGGGGCGTGACAGATCCGGGCAGAATTGTCGATGTTATTCGTACCGAGATAACGGGCAACCTTTTGCGCTACGTAGTATGTCTCGTTCGGAGTGCCGCGGGAAACGAGGTAAAAAGCAATCCGCCGGGGATCGGTAGCGCCAATTTTCTCCGCAATGGTTTGAATTGCCTCAGACCACGAAACTGGGTGCAACTGTTTATCTCCCGGTTGCCATACCAGCGGGAGAGGAATGCGTCCAAGCTGTCGAAGCTGTGGCTCGCTGAGCGTACGCAGGGTTTCCAGATCCGGCAAATCCGATGGGCGAAAAGGAGACATCGTGTTGTACTCCAGCAGGCGTAACCGGATCCAGCAGAGATGGATACCATCCATCGTCCAGTCTTTCATCCCATACGTTCCAAGGGCACAGCCATCACACGTGCCGTCCTGCAAAATACGGAATGCGTAGGGCAGCCTCGCTTTGTTGCGCCACATTGCCCGAAAAACTTCCCCAAAGGACTGAAAACGGCGTTGCCAAACGCTCATAAGATGTTCTCCCTCTTTCTTTGGTTTAAAGCTTATGTTCTAAAGGGCGCTAATTTACCAAAAATCTATTATAAGGAAAGTGGAATCCGGAAAACAACACAACTAAGGTTCCATTACGCCGCTTCTAGGAGCTTGCTTGGATTTTTTTGAGGACAACCAGCGATAATGAGCATTGCAAAGTTCTGCTAATGAGTATAAAAGCCAACGGTAGTTGAGTCGCCTAACGACAGAGTATAGTCAGCTCTCTGTCCAGTGAACTCGTGGTGCCCCAGCGGTAGAAGTATGCTTCAGATATCGCTGATAAGCATCAGCCATTTGCTGGACTAAGGTCCGCCACGTGTACTTCTCCAATACCCGTTGCCGTGCCGCCTTGCCTAACTTTTTTACCCACTCCGGATTGCTCAACAAATCCTGTATCGCCTGAGCAAACCGATAAGGATCATCACACCGAAAAACCCCTTGCTGCTCACCAGCCTCTATCCCCTCAGC
>JALWJX010000080.1 GCA_026996895.1 Candidatus Kapaibacterium sp. | reverse complement strand
CCGATGCCGGCGCTGTTAGGGATTTATTCGGATGCGGAGACCGAGGGAGTGGCGAGTGTGATCTGGCGGTATGAGGAAGTGGATCAAGGTGTTGGGAGTGATGTGATGGGAGTAGGGGTTGATGGGTTGAAGTGGAACGGGGCGTATTTAGGAGTGGAGTGGCGGCATTTTGGGAAGGATGCGAGGGAGAAGCGGAGTGGGATAGAGCGGGTGTTGCGGTCGTTGGTGGATTACTTTGATCAGGTCGGAGGGAATGTGTCGCCAGTGGAGATTGTGAAGTTTGAGGGATGGCAGGAAGGGAAGGAAGTGGTGTTGCGATGGGAAGTAGCGGAGGAAGAAGGGATCGTGCGGTATGAGGTAGAGCGGCTGGGAGAAGGGAAAGTGGTAGGAGAGGTGATAGCGGATGGGCGGACGGCGTATGAGGTGAGGGATGCGGTGGAAGGAAGCGGGGTGTATCGGTATCGGCTGCGGGTAGTGGAGTCGGATGGGAGTTGGTGGAATGGCGGGGAAGTAGAGGTAGAGGTTGGCGGAGTGGCAGCAGGGAGCGGGATTGAGGTAGTGAGAGTGGAGCCGCTGCCGGTGAGAGGGGAAGGAGCGGTAGTGTATCGGGTAGTAGGAAGTGGGGAGGTAGAGGTGGAGGTGTATGATCTGAGTGGGAAGGTAGTGAAGCGGTGGAGTGAAGGAGAGGTAGGAAGCGGGGAGCATCGGGTGCGGATTGGGGATGGATTGAGCAGTGGGGTGTATGTGGTGGTATTACGGCAGGGGCAAGCGGAAGCACGGGTGAAGATAGAGGTAGTGAAGTAAGGGATCAGGCAGGTGCGAATAGAGTGAAAGGGGTGCCGGATGGCACCCCTTTTTTTGTTTCTCGAGGGGATGAGCAGAGAAAGAAACGTTTTTCCTGAACAATTGTTCAGCTTTATTCCGAGTTTCGGAAAGCGAAATGACGGTGGAGAGCAGCGTCCCGAATGATGTCCAGCATTTCCTGTACGGCTTTTGGAAAACCAACGAAAACTGCTCGGGAGACGATGGAGTGTCCGATGCTCACTTCGTGCACCTGAGGAATTGTACGGATGAGTGCTGATACGTTGTCATAGTTGAGTCCGTGGCCAGCGGCAACGTCTAATAGCAGGGATGCGGCGTAAGCGGCACTTTCGTGCAAACGGTGGAGTTCCTCTTGTTGTTGTTCGATGGAAGGTGCATCAGCGTAGGGACCGGTATGGAGTTCCACCATATCAGCGCCGGTTTCTGCTGCTGCTTCGATCTGTTCTGGTACGGGGTCGATAAACAGGCTGACGCGAATGTTCACATCTTGCAGCATTTGAACAACTTCAGAGAAGAATCCTGTATCGGCGGCGACGTCCAATCCTGATTCGGTCGTTCTTTCCTGCCGTCGCTCAGGTACAAGGGTAACCACATCGGGGCGAATTTCCGTAGCGAAGTTGATCATTTCCGACGTGGCTGCCATTTCCAGGTTGAGGCGCGTCTGGAGTACCTGACGCAGCACTCGAACGTCCCGATCCTGAATGTGACGGCGATCCTCGCGCAAGTGACAAACGATACCCTTTGCACCTGCTATTTCCGCCTGTAGTGCTGCCAGGATGGGATCTGGTTCAGTGCCGCCACGTGCCTGTCGAAGCGTTGCCACGTGATCCACATTCACCCATAATTCAACCATTTTCACGTCTCCCGCCGTTCATAATGCCTGCACAGATTAGGGACGATTGAGAGTGGAAAAAGCTGTACTGGAGATGAACCAACCGTTGCCGGTGCAGTGGTTTCAGCGGCCGCCGGAAGTTGTTGCTCAGGAGTTGATTGGAAAAATCCTTGTCGTTATTGAACCTGATGGGACAGTGTTAAAAGCCCGCATTGTTGAAACAGAAGCCTATCTGGCGGCGGGAGATCCTGCTAGTCATTCGTATCGAGGGCGTACCCGGCGGAATGCTGCGATGTTTGCAGATGGCGGTGTCTGGTACGTGTACCGGATTTACGGGATTCACCTGTGTGTCAATGTTGTCACTGAAACTGAAGGCAGGGGATCCGCTGTCCTTATTCGAGCTGCGGAGCCTCTGGCGGGGATGGAGCGGATGCAGCAACGGCGGAAGATACAGGATGTCCGACGGTTGCTTCGGGGACCGGCGAATTTCGCGAAGGCTTTCGGATTCCAGTTAGCTGATAATTTTCAGCCGGTCGTGCAGCCACACCGATTTTTCCAGGATGCTCCAGGTACTACCCCCATTGTCAAGCGTTCACCTCGAATTGGCATCTCGCGTGCGCAGTCGATGCTACTCCGTTTTTATGATGCGCAAAGCGCTTTCTGCTCTCGATGAGATCAGATCGTTGTTGTACGGGGTGGACACGGACATGGCTGCGTTTTCTTGCTCAGCAGCAGTGAGGTCTTACCGTGGTTGGAATTGGCTGCTGCTGAACAGGGCGTGGAAAGCTGACTATTAGGTTGGCACTTTGGAGGAATATTTTTGTGTCCATCTTTTGCGTAAGCTCAATGCTCCAAAGTGAAGCTACACCAGGAGAGAAACTGCGTCATAGCTTTGCTCCCTGCATCAACAAGGCGTGCTGTACTGCTCATTTGCTGGCTTTTACTTAAATTTCGCTTTTGGAAAACAGATGCGGATGTGATGGAGCGGTGGAAGACAGAGCAGGATCGGGTTGTTTTCGATGCTCGAATTTTCAAGGTGCATCAGGTTACACGTTCCCATCCTAAATTGGGATCCGGAACCTTTGTGGTACTGGAGTCGCCCAACTGGGTGCACATTATTCCAGTAACTCCTGAAAATAAAGTGGTTTTTGTGCGACAATATCGACATGGCACCGGAGAATTCTCGCTGGAGATTACCAGTGGACTGAGTGGACCTGGAGAAACACCCGTGGCAGCAGCGCGGCGGGAGTGTCTGGAAGAGACGGGCTATGCAGGAGAAGGAGAGCCGCAGTTATTGGGAATTTGTGAACCAAATCCGGCTTTTTTGAACAATCGGTGCTACACTTTTGTATGGAATGAGTGTCGACCTGTGCAGTCGCAGCAATTAGACCGACACGAAGAAATAGAAGTTGTAGAGATTCCCAGAGATCGCGTGTTGGGATTGATATGTAATGGGCAAATTCGACATTCGTTAATGATCACAGCCTTTGCCTTTTGGTTTTTTCAGTGTCGAGCAGAAGAAAGCGCAAAATGATGGAAACGCAACAACGGCGAACGCGGGTCATTGCAATTGCCAATCAGAAAGGTGGGGTTGGGAAAACAACCACCGCCATTAACCTATCGGCATCCTTAGCAGCGGCGGAGAAAAAAACGCTGCTTATCGACATAGATCCTCAGGCGAACGCCTCCACTGGCATAGGTGTGGATACTCGCTCCGTTGAGTGTACGATGTACGAAGTCTTCATTGGTGAGTGCTTACTTGCGCAGGCGATTCTGGATACCGAGCTGCCACAGTTGCACGTCGTGCCCTCGCATATTAATCTGGTAGGGACAGAAATTGAGATGGTCGATCTGGAAGAGCGGGAACAGCAGTTGAAAAAGGCTTTGGAGCCGGTGAAGGCTGAATACGATTTCGTGATTATTGACTGCCCGCCATCGCTGGGATTGCTGACGCTCAATGCTCTTACGGCGGCTGATTCCATTTTGATTCCGGTTCAGTGTGAGTATTATGCCCTGGAAGGACTGGGGCAGTTGCTCAACACAATCTCGATAGTCCGCAAATATCTGAATCCCCGGTTGGAAATTGAGGGAATTTTGTTGACGATGTTTGACAGCCGTTTGCGACTAAGCCGACAGGTGGTTGAGG
>JALWJX010000079.1 GCA_026996895.1 Candidatus Kapaibacterium sp. | reverse complement strand
CTGCAGGATGCACCAGCAAAATTTCCGAAGAGCAGTTGGCTCAGATCCAGGATCTCAAGCGCAAAGAGGCAATGTTGAAAGATGAAATTCAGAAGAAGAAAATCGACATCGCCCAATTGCGCTCAGAAATTCACAAGCGTCAAAGCACCGTAGACGATTGCCAAAAGCGACTGGAATTTGTCAAAAGCAAGCTGGCACAGTGGCCCAATGTGTGGCCCGAAGTCAAGCCCTTAGTTCCTCGACAAGAGCAGTAAAACAAAAGCCTGGAGAATAAAAATGCGTGGAGTTATCGCCGTTCTGAGTCTTCTTGCCATCGCAGCTATTGGATGCTCCCAGGGCGTAACGTTACCGAAATCGGAGCTTCTGAAAAAGCCGTTGCAAACACTGACGGCCGCAGAAGCTGACACCGTGATCCACCATTACCAGATGGTGGTCAGCGATCTGGAATCGCAATTGCGCAGGCAAAATCAGGAGTATGATGGTCTCCAGAAGCAACTGGCAGATCTTAAGGCACAACTGAGCGATTGTGAAGAACAACTCTATCAACTTATTGGTGCCACACCCGAACAGGTCGAGCAATTTCGCCAGCGGCTGGGGGTGCTGGAAGGCAAAGTTCGCGAATATCAGCGATACAGCGACGATGAATTAGCCGACCGGCGTTCCGAAGTCGAAAAGCTGGAAGATGAATTGTGGGCACTGCGGGGGATGAAAATCTCTCTGCTACCCGAATTCTACAACCGATTAGCTGCTCTGGGCAGTAAAATCAAGGCGTTATACAAGAAGAAAAAGATTCGCACGTATGTGGTTGGCACCTGGGCACGGGATCGCGATTGTCTGTGGAACATTGCCGGAAAGCCCACGATTTACAATGATCCGTTTCTGTGGCCCAAAATCTGGCTGGCAAATGATGATCAGATTCGCAATCCGGATTTGATTTACCCCGGACAGGTCCTGAAGATTCCGCCGAAAGGGCCCAAGACACCGGAAGAAATCAAAGCCGAGCGTCGGTACTGGCGGAACAAGCGCCTACAACAGCAGGCACAAACGGAGCAGTCAGAAGCGCCAGCAGAACCGTCACGGGCGGAATAAAAAGCTTTGCTTCTTCGGCTTCTGTCCTTACTGGACAACGAGCCCATTCACATCACGTGGTGCTTCAAAGCTGAAGGAGCAAGGGGCACACACACACAGGGTTTGCCGGAGATAAGGACAGTGTCCTTATCTCCGTTTTT
This sequence comes from Candidatus Kapaibacterium sp., assembly GCA_026996895.1. Classification (GTDB taxonomy): domain Bacteria; phylum Bacteroidota; class Ignavibacteria; order Kapaibacteriales; family WFXC01; genus WFXC01. Next base: position 13,838 of record JALWJX010000079.1, on the reverse strand, counting down.
TACTTTCAATCATTGCATTTGTGTCTTTCTTCCCCTCCACTTTTTTTGTTACCACAGCACCATTGAACAGCAAATTCGTAAATTTGTAATTTGGATTACAGCAGCAATCAAAGGTAAGCAGTGGAATGGGCCTGATTGAACTTGCTTTCTCTGCCTCTATCGCAACGATTACGCTCAATCGTCCGGAAAAGCGCAATGCGTTGAGTCCGGATTTACTTCGGCAATTAGCAAGCGCCTTAGACACCATAAATGAACGCTCCGACATCCGGGTTGTCATTCTGGAAGGCAATGGTCCTGCTTTCTGTGCAGGGGCTGATCTGGCATATCTGCAACAACTGGCGCAGTTTTCTATTCTGGAAAATATGGAGGATTCTTCCCTGTTGCAAACCGTTTTCTACAAAATCTTCACCTTCCCCAAGCCGGTTATTGCGAAAGTCCACGGACCAGCGATCGCCGGTGGTTGCGGCTTAGCCACCGTTTGCGACATTGTCGTAGCAGGACGGGAAAAAGCTATTTTTGGCTACTCCGAAGTCAGTATTGGGTTTATTGCTGCTATTGTTATGGTCTATCTGCTGCGCAAAGTTGGCGATACCAATGCCCGGCGACTGCTTCTGACGGCTGAACGCATTTCAGCTGAAGAAGCGCATCGGATGGGGTTAGTCAGTTACGTCGTCGCCGACGACCAGCTCGACCGCTTTACCACAGAACTGGCACAGAAGATTGCCCGGAATAGTGCCTCAGCGCTGCGGCTTACCAAGCAAATGCTGCAGGCGCTCCACGGAATGTCGCTGGAAGCCGGACTGCAATATGCCGTCAGTATGAACGCTGTAACCCGGATGACCGAAGACTGCCAGTCCGGAATTCAACGGTTTCTGAACCGATCCCGGTAAATTGTCGAACAAACCGGTAACGTCAATGCGATTTTTACTGTTGTTGCTGATCACGATCGTTCCCCTCACTGCGCAGGTTAACGTTCTCCTCGTCGGTTCGGTCAAAGATTCCCTCTCCGGCGAGGCGGTCGGAAACATTTTCTACCGCATTTATACCACAGGCGCCAACCCGCGGCTGGTTGTTAAAGGAACGGTCAAACAGGATGGCTCTTTTCAGGCGCTGCTGCGATCCGGACACTCCTATCAGATTGAGTTTACCCACTATACGATTCTCCGCACGCGCGACACGATTCAACTGGTACCGGCAGAAACTTTCGAAGAAGTGCCTCGTACCTTTACCGTACTCCGCCTCAAGTCGGATCTGCTGCTGCAAAAAGCGAATATCTTTGTCCCGAACTCTGCGGAACTCACACCGGATGGTGAAAAATTGCTGAAAGATCTGCTTCGCCAATTACGATACAATCGTCAATTGTTCCTCAAAGTTGTGTTACCTGCCAATCCCGGCGTGAGCAAGGAGCTTTTGCAGCATCGTTTGAACACTCTGAAACAGTGGTACGCTCGTCATAAAAACAATTTCTACGTGCGTCGACTGCAATTTCTGATTGACCCAGCAGTTCGCGATACGGTGGACATTCAGATAAAAGTGGCAACGGTTCGGAATTTGTTTGACTAAAAAAGGAGTTGTCCAGATGAAACTGACGTATTATGGACACGCATGCTTCGGCATTGAAGCGGCGGGGAAACACCTGCTTTTCGATCCTTTCATTACACCCAATGCGCTGGCATCGCACATTGACGTCGATAGCATTCCAGCGGATTACATTCTCATTTCGCACGCGCATCAGGATCACGTGGCAGATGTCGAACGCATTGCCCAACGCACTGGAGCACAACTGGTGTCGAACTTTGAGATCATTACCTATTATGCCAACAAGGGTCTGAGCAATGGACAGCCACTGAATCACGGCGGGCAGTGGAAGTTTGACTTTGGCACCGTGAAGTATACCAATGCGGTACATTCCAGCAGCTTTGCCGACGGCACCTATGGTGGGCAGCCTGGCGGCTTTATCCTGCAGTCTGAGGGTAAGACCATTTACTATGCTGGCGACACAGCGCTAATGGCAGATATGGAGCTGTACGGGAAACTGTACACTTTCGACCTGGTGATCCTCCCCATTGGGGACTGCTTCACGATGGGTCCGGAAGATGCTGCCATTGCGGCAGACTTGCTCCAGTGTACCAGGGTGCTGGGTGTTCACTACGACACCTTCCCGCTAATCCAGATCGATAAAGAACACGCACGGAGTGCCTTCCAGAGCAAGGGCAAAAACCTCATTTTGATGGATATCGGTGCTTCGATGGACATTTAACTGATTGACGCGTGACATTCGCTCAGCAAACACTGTCAAAACATCGCGTTGAACGTTGCTACCAGGAGTATTCCGGAGTGCTCCAGCAAGCAGTTTCCGCGTTGCTGCGTCTTGTGAGACAACAACGGAAGGATCAATGGATACTCCTTTACCAATCCGCACTGCGCTCTTGAGCGTGTATGACAAAACCAATCTTCAGCCTTTTGCACAGCAGCTTCACAACCTTGGTGTCAGACTTTACGCCAGCAGTGGAACATTTGCATACCTCCAGCAGGCGCGTATTCCAGCAGAGCCGCTGGAGCATCTTACCGGCTTTACGGAACTGTTAGACGGGCGGGTCAAGACGCTCCATCCGAAAATTCACGCTGGTATTCTGGCAGACCGAAATCGATCGGAACATCGGAAACAACTGGAAGAACGCGATATCCCTTTGTTCGATATGGTCGTGGTCAACTTCTATCCCTTCCACCAGGCAGTTGAACAGCAACTTGCAATCGAGCAATCCTTAGCGCTCATCGACATTGGTGGTCCAGCACTCCTTCGGGCAGCGGCAAAGAATTTTCCGTGGGTTGTTCCTGTCAGTTCGCCTGAGCACTACGATCGCATTCTTGAAGAACTGCGATCAACTGGCGGCATTTCCCGGTCATTGCGGCAACAACTGGCTGCCACAGCATTTGCCACTACTGCTGCCTACGATGCGCTTATTGCACAATACCTCACCGATCAAGCAGACCTGCCGCCACACTTTGTACTCAGCGTCCCGGACAAAATCTCGCTCCGGTATGGGGAAAATCCCCACCAACAGGCAGCATTGTACACCGATCCCGATTTGACGTACTTCCAGCAACTCCACGGCAAAGCGCTTTCTTACAACAACCTGCTGGATATGGATGCGGCAGTTCGGCTGATCTTAGAATTCGACCAACCAACAGCGGCAATTATCAAACACACCAATCCGTGCGGCGTTGCCTCTGCTTCGACGATTGAAGCAGCATATCGAAAAGCACTGGCAACAGACCGCACCTCTGCTTTCGGCGGCATTGTTATCTGCAATCGCCCCGTCGATCCGCTGCTGGCAGATGCACTGAACGAAATTTTCTTAGAAGTTATCCTTGCCCCCGATTTTGACGATACCGCACTGGAAATTCTCAAGCGCAAAAAAAATCGTCGACTTATCCGGTGGGATCCACAGCGTGCCCGGCAACTGCTGACACAGTATCGGGACATCCGCGCAATTCTCGGTGGATACCTGGTCCAGACCCGCGACGTGCTAAGCTGGAATCCGGATCAACTCCAGGTTGTGACTCATCGGCGACCAACCGATGAAGAATGGACCGCCCTGGAATTTGGCTGGAAAGTCGTAAAGCACATCCGTTCCAATGCCATCGTATTCACATTCACCGATCGCACAGCGGCAATCGGTGCTGGACAGATGTCCCGCATCGATGCGTTGCGGTGTGCCGTGCTGAAAGCAAAGAATCAGGACATCGATCTTCAGGGCACGATTCTCGCCTCCGATGCCTTCTTCCCCTTTCCGGACTCCATCGAAAAAGCAGCAGAAGCGGGCGCAACGGCGATCATCCAGCCGGGCGGCTCGGTCCGCGACCCTGAAGTCATCGAAGCAGCTAATCGCCATAACCTGGCAATGGTCTTTACTGGCATCCGCCATTTCCAGCACTAAGGAATGGGCATCGAAGGAGCATTCCCGCAGGGTGATCGGATGTACACGCTTGAAGCAACTGAGCATTCCGGGCTTTTCTCACCACAGGGAAGCACCGATTGGGAACGCCAACTTTCGTCGGCAAAGATTGCACGCCTAAAAGCGTGCGCCCTCAGGTGTGACCATACACTCTCCTCCTACAGCGGCTTCCGATACACCCATTTGGGGAATCGAAAATCCTCTTGATCCGGCGCTTTCCTGGCACGGATCTGCAGGATACGGATCGGATGCTGAGGACGACCATCGGTGGAATCCAGCACCGGGACGATTGGAACAGCAGCGATGGAATCGACTACATCCAGTCCCTCCACTACTCTACCAAAAATCGTGAACTTACGCGGCAAATCAGGAAGGTCTTGCAAACAAATAAAAACCTGACTGGTATTGGTATTCGGTATCCGCCGATTCGCCATTGCCACACACCCCCGACGGTATCCCTGTCGATAGCTGGGAGTTACTGGATTCAGCTCATCCTCGAATGGCACCCGCCAGATACTCCGCCCGCCGCTGCCCCACTGTTCCTGCCGACTCCGATAGCGACTTTTCGGATCCCCAAACTGAATGACAAAATCCTTTGCGATGCGGTGGATATGCTGTCTGTCATAAAACCCCTGGTTCGCCAATTGGACAAAGTTATACACCGTACGCGGGGCATCGTAGCCATAGAGCCCAATCGTGAACGTTCCTTTCGTCGTCTTCACTTTTGCCAGATGCGTAATAACTGGCTCCTGTACCGAATCCGGGACTGCTGCTTCAGCAGTCACTTCTGAATCTACCGGCATTGGCTGCGGCAGCGGCAGGACCAAAGAGCGGGATTTCGGCTGGCAGGCAACCACACAGCAGAACAGGATCAACCACCATCGCTGCATTAGCTTAACAATCCAATGACCAACGCTCCCAGCACAATACGATAGACCACAAAAACCATTGTGGTATGCGTTCGCAGATACGAGAGCAGAAAAGCAATGGCAGCATATCCGCTCAGCGCGGCTGCTACGGTTGCCACTGCTACATTGAACAACTGATCGCCTGGCACCTGATCAACCAACTGCCAGAATTCCAGAACGCCGCTGGCAAATACCGCAGGAATGCTCAACAGGAAAGAAAATCGAGCAGCAACATCTCGCTTCAATCCGACCAGCAGCCCTCCGGTGATGGTCGTTCCAGACCGAGAAGCACCCGGAATTAAGGCAAACACCTGCGCAATACCAACTGTTAGCGCTTCCTTTGCTCGAATCTGTGCCAGATCCTTTGTAAATCGAGCGAGCCTCTCAGCAATCCATAAAACCACTGCCAGTCCAATCAGTGCACTGCCGATCACCACCGGCTCTTTCGTCAGGTGTCCCTCGATAAGTTTTTTCGCTGCCAGTCCAACGACCCCAATGGGAATTGAACCAACAATGATCCACCATCCCAGCCGGGCATTGAGCGTCCAGTGGGCAAACGATTGCCGGCGAATCACAGCCTGCTTCAGAAAATCACTGGTAATTCCAGCAATGTCCTTAGCAAAGTACAGCAACACGGCAGCCAGAGTCCCCATCTGCACGACTGCCAGAAAAGCGGTCCACTGCTGCGGCTGTTCCATATTGATCAATCCAAGCAGGTGGCCCGCAATGGTCAAATGCGCCGTACTGCTAATGGGCAGAAATTCTGTGAGTCCCTGCAAAATTCCCAGCAAAATCGCTTCCAGTATTCCCATCGTCAGCTTCTACCTGTTTCTGCATTGTCCCTTCATTGCAAAAGCCTCGGCGTCCACCCGCACTGAAACGATCCAGTGTTCGGATAGCTATCCGCAAACGCTTCACTTTAGCAACGCAACTGCTTTGTGACGGCTAACTTCAGCTCCCATTTGGATCGCACCTTCAGCAATCAACACACTGGAAACTGGGACCACACGGTTGAAACACTATGAGTCGATTCTCCAAAAAAGAACCTTCTCAAATTCTTGCCTCCATCACTTCAACCACCAGGGTTTTCGTAGTTTTGCCCGTAGCGTAACAGCAACGGATGCAAATGAAGCAAATCAACATCCATATCGACCTGCAAAATCCAACGGGAAACTTCTGGATTGACAACGGTATCGTTGTACTGCACCAGTTGTTCGGCACCGGTACATTGCCGGCATCGCACGTGCTGCAAACCTTAGTCAGGAAATTAGTTGCTCCCACGGGCAAGAAAGGGGCGTACTACAATCCCGAAACCCAGCAACTGGAGGAATACGACAAAGTCAACTGGATTTTTCCGGCAAATACTTTCATCAGCGTTGCAGGAAAACCCGGAAAGAAGGTCAAGGTCGACGGCAAAGCATATCCCACCCAGCCGCCGGTCTTTGAGCTGGATCTCAAACTCCGCTCACGGGTGGAACCGTGCGATCTGTGTGGGAAGCTCGCACCCACCACAGACGCCAAAATGTGGATGTTTCCATTCCTGATCGCGCCGGATAAATTCAGCAATTTCTACCCTTTGGGACACAGCTACGGTTCTAAAGGCAAGCGCAGTTCGTGGCGCAGTTTCAAATTGTGTCCTCGTTGCGCTTTGGCAGGCCTGGCAGCGCTGCTGGGACTGCTATGGCGATCGGTTGGACGGGAAGCGTTGCATTTCTTCCTGTTCCACACCGATCTGGAAACGCTTGCTGCATTTCATCAAAATGTTCTGAGCCCCCTCCGCCTTCAGGAGCAGAGCGGAGGAAACGTCCCCGTCGCCTTTGCCGGACCCTATCCGCACGAAACGCTGTGGGGTTTGCTGCTGGAGCTGTTCTACCACGTTCGCGACTCCGAGCATCTCTCACCAGAAGGACAACAGCTACTGGCAGCAATTCTGGGCGTCACCCTCGAAGATCATCCTACTGCCCCGCGCCCGATGACGCTCTACGCAGTCAGCGGCAAGCCGGGGCAGGCTTTCCAGATGCAAAAGCTCCAGGAAATCACCAAGCTCCACATTCTCTACCACCTGTACCGGGGATTCCTGCGCATTGTCCAGCAGTTTGACCCCCAAACGCCAGCACAAACCCTCCGGTGGATCTTCAGTCAATTCAAAACCGTCTATCAGGGCAAGCAGGAAACCATCTGGCGCGATAAAATTGCCTGGGCAATTCTGGAGTTCAACGATCCGCTCCCCTTCATCGAAGAATTTCTCTTTGACATTCGCGCCAAAGAAACCTCCCCCAAACCCTTAGCACCGAAGACAACCGACGTGTTCAGTTTCTACATAAAGGAGATCTTCAAAATGAGCGAGCAACTTCAAAAAATCCTGGCAGGTTTTGGTCATTCCTTGGGCAGAGCGGCTGCAGAGCACAGCGAAATGGGCATTCTCTACGCTTTGCGGAATGCCAAAAATCCTGAAACATTTTTGCAGGTGCTCAATGACATTCAGTTTCGATTGAACATTACCATTCCCGAAGCACTGTTGAATCTGGATCGCTCGCAGCGGATTGAAAACGTCCCGTGGATCCGGATCAAGACCCTGCTTTCGATCTACGCAATGAACGCCTTTCTATACAATGGTGAAAAACAACCAACAACGGAGGAGTAAGCAATGGGAAAAGCAATTGCAATCGGGTACTTAACAAAAGTCTCTGCCGGCAACGTCAATGCTGCCCACACGGAAGGCAACGTGATGGTCGCCAAGAAAGTGACGCTGCCGGACGGCACAACCGTTCCCTACATTTCCGGACAGGCGTTGCGTCGGATGCTCCGGGATCGACTGGACGAGCTGGGCTACCAACTTTCCGAACCCTTTGCTGAAGTCAGCGGGCAGGAAGTAACACCTCCCGTACGCCCGTGGGAGTTTGTGGATGAAGATCTCTTCGGCTACCTGGATCCTTCCGGCGGGAATCGTCGCACTTCTCCCGTCCGCGTCTCTGCCGCCGTTGGACTCTTTCCCTTCCACGGTGACCGGGATCTGGGCACGCGCTCTTTTGAGAAATTTGGGCAGAAAATGGAAGCTGGTGGCAATATGTTCGAGACCGAGATCTACAGCAACCTTTTCAAGGGCACCATTCTGGTGGAACTGGATCGCGTTGGGGTATTCCCAAAACTGGAACACAAAGAGAATCAGGACCAGCAGTTAGACCCAGCGCAGCGCAAGCAGCGGGTTGCCGATCTTTTAGAAGCCCTGAAACTCCTGTGGGGTGGTGGACGAACGGCGCGAATGCTCAGCGATCTTTCCCCGAAATTCTTTGCTTACAGCCGCCTTACGGTCAAACACCCGGTCTTTCTGGAAGCCCTATCGGCGCAGCACGATTCCGGACAGTTCTGGCTCGATCTTGCACCGCTTCACAACGCGCTGGAGAAGTTTCAACCGTACCGAACTACCACAATTTTCGGCATTGATCCCGGCATCTTCGCCAACGAAGGGGAAATTCGAGAGCAGCTTTCCCGCTACGGAAACATTTACACGGTCCACGAAGCGATTGAAGCAGCGAAACAAGACCTGCAAACGGGATGGAATCTGTTTTAATCGTCGACGTCCGGGCACCGGTTGCCTCCTTTCGGCGACCACTGGATCATAACTACCAGCGCTCGCTGCTGCTGCCGCCACCGACAACATTGATCGGCATTGCAGCCGCTGCGCTGGGACTGAGTGACTTCCAGCTCTGGGCACCGGATTCCCCTTTGCGCTCCCTGCGCACCGCTGTCTGGATCCACAATGAACCGGGCAGAGCACGCGATTTATGGACGCTGCTCAAGATCAAGAGCAACAAAATGCTACGTTCCCCATACCTCCGGGAACTGTTGTTCTTTGTCCAGTACACCCTGTTCTACGGCGGTCCTGAATCCCTGTTAGCGCAACTGTATCGCGCTTTTCAGGACCCCGCCTATCCGCTTTCCCTTGGGCGAGAAGATGAGTTACTGCTCATCGATTCTTTACAACTGCAAACTGTTGCTCCCGGTGATCCGATCTTCTTCGGCACTATCATTCCGGGAGATTTCCGGCAGCAGCCATTTCGCCCCATCCTCGAACCGGGAATCCAGATGGAAGCGCCTTCGGTAGAAGTGCTGCCGAAACGATTCTCCATCGACCAAAAAAATTACCGCAACCCGGAGCATCTGCAACCTTTTAGTTTTCTACCCCTGCACTACAAAATTCACATTGCAAATATGCCGGCACTGCAATGGCAAAATCGCAGTTTCACCTGGCTCAATTGAGAAGGAACAATGGCACAATTGACACCACAGTCTTCGGGAACGCCGCCAACGGGATCTCATCCAGAGAATGCACCAGCACACGCTCTTGCTTCCCAATATCTCTCAGCGCCAGCGCTACGTATCTTAGCCAAACCCGATGTCTCCCTGTGGCAGCACTCGATCGAGGTTCTCACCCTGGGCAAACACCTCTGCGACCGCCTCAACCTTTCCGACCGGCTACGAGCCAAAGCCCTGCTGGCGTGTGCCCTGCACGACATTGGCAAAGCCAATGAGGATTTCCAGGCGTACATCTCCGGCAAAAAGAAGAAAAGTTTTCCGCACGCTCTCGTTTCCTTCCCCTTTGTGCTCATTGCGGAACAATTGCTGAATCAAGCAAATGAATGGGATCAGCACAACGATCTTTTAGCCAGCGCTGCGGTTCTGAGCCACCACTCACCGCTCCAGCCAACGCTGTACAAAGATTGCGAACAGGCTCCCTCGCTGACTGAACATCTTCAGAACCTGATCGCAGCGTTGTGGGAATACCTGAAGCATTACGGTGTTCAGGGACTACCAGCTCCCTCTCAACTTATTGCTCAGGTCCAGCAGCTTCTGCAACAGCTTTCATTCAAGGAATTGCTGGACAACAATCTTGCCAATGTTACCGTTCGGCAAAAGCTGCAATCACTGCCACCGATGGAGTTTGCCGCTGTCAAATCGGTACTCCACCTTGCCGATTGGCTGGCTTCGGCAGGTATCCTGGAGATTTCAGGATTATTCCTCCACCACGGCAGGCAACACATTGAACACTTCACCCGATCATTTACGCTTCGCAACTTTCAGCAACAGGCAGCGCAGCAGACAACTGATACGCTCTGGCTGCGGGCGCCAACGGGGACTGGCAAAACGGAAGCACTGCTTCTCTGGGCAGGCAATGCCACACGCATTCTTTACCTTCTCCCAACACAGGCAACTGCCAATGCAATGTACCGCCGCCTGCAAGCGATCTACGGGGATGAAGCGGTGAGTTTAGTCCACGGACGCTCGAACTTCCTGATTCGCCTGCAATCGGAGGAAGAACCGCCACTGGAAAAACAACTTTTCGGCTCCGTCTTTGCCAAACCCATCACTGTTGCAACCCTGGATCAGTACTTACTGGGTCATCTGCACGGTCGACACTGGGAGGAACGCCGGACGCTGGCACGCTCAGCGACCGTGATTCTGGATGAAATCCACGCTTACGAACCGTACACGCTGGGACTTTTAGCCGCCGCTTTTGAACAGGAGCCGCCGAAGAAAGTCGCTTTTGCCAGCGCAACTCTTCCCACTTCCTTGATGAAGCTGTTCCCCTCTGGAACGCTCATCGAAGCGGAATCCCCACTGTGGAAACGGTCTCGCCATCAACTTCGCTTCGAAGATTGCCCTATGGAAGAGGGACTACCGCTGGCAATAGAATATGCCCGACAGAGCAAAACCGTTCTCATTGTTGCCAACACGGTTCAAACAGCACAGAACCTGTACGATCAACTCCGGGAAACATACGACCGGGATCGGGTGATGCTTCTCCACTCCCGATTTGCCTTCAGGGATCGACGCCGGAAAGAAGATGCAATCAGTCATCCTGCTCCCGGAACGATTGCGGTGACGACGCAAATTGTGGAAGTCAGTCTGGATATTTCCTACGACGTCCTCCTCACAGAACTGGCACCTTTGGATGCGATGGTACAGCGAATGGGACGGGTCAACCGGCGTGGGGAACACTCAGCAGCACCGGTGCACATTTACACCACGGTGGACAAAGGATCGCAGCACATTTACGGCAAAGAAATCTTAACCTACAGCGCCGATCTGCTCCGGCAGCTCCCAGACATTCCCACCGACCGGGACCTCGCCACTGCCACCGAACAACTCTACGATCACATCATCCACCACACGCCCCGGTGGCACGAGCAGTTTGAAAGCGGGAAAGCAGCACTGCGGGAAGTCCAGCAAATCCTGGGCTGCTACACGATCAACCTCTCCGATGATGACCTTCGCAAACTCTTCAGCACCCGGCGAGGAATGATTTCCATCGATGTCTTACCCGAATGCTACCTGGATCAAGCAGTCACGTGGAAGGAGCAAAAGCAGGGCTGGCGTCTTCCCGAACTGCTGGTGCCCGTTCCCGCTTACTGGCTCACCGCACCGGCTGCTTTCTACGATGAACCATCGCTTCGCTGCATTGTCACAACGCTGCCCTACTCCACCGACCACGGATTGAGCCTGCCGCAGGCTGCGGAAGCAACCGACCAGTTTTTCGTATGAAACCTGTTGCTTACTGCGGCAGCTTTTCCACCACTGGCAATGGGAACACTCCCCACGGATCGTCGCCATCTGGGAAAGCGAACAGGGAGCGGAAGTTAAACATTCGCAAATCATCCGGGGTAATGTCCCGCGGGTCTGCGTGCCCCATCGCTCTGGTGATCTCCATCATATCCTGATGATACCCCATCAGGTAATTGCGCACGCGCACGGACTTTTCCGGAATGTCCAGCCCTCGCATTCGCCACGGATTATTGGTCGTAATACCGGTCGGACACTGATTGGTATGGCATTTGAGCGACTGGATACACCCCAGCGCCAGCATTGGACCACGAGCAGAATCGATGTAGTCAGCTCCGAAAGCAAAAGCGACCGCAGCGTGGGCAGGGGTAAAAATCCGTCCCGAAAGGCTGAGCACCACTCGATCCCGAATCCGATGGCGCTGCAATTGCCGGTGAAAATAAAACAGGGTTTCGATCGCCCCGCCGAATCCCACGTAGTTCAGGAACAAATTAGCAGCAGCGCCCGTGCCTCCATCTGCTCCATCGATCTGGATAGCATCGGGTCCCTCCCCGGTCTGCGCCATTGCCGTGACCAGCAGATCCACTTCTTCCAGCCGTCCAACGCACAATTTAATCCCCACGGGCAATTCCGTGAGCTTCCGCAATCGCTTGATCCATTCCAGCAACTTCCGAATCCCTTCCTCCGGTGTTTTTGACCACAATTCGTAATGCTGCGGTGGACTTTGTATCGACTTCCCAACCGGAATTTTCCGAATCTCCGCAATTTCTTCGGTTACCTTCTCACCCGGCAAATAGCCGCCCATTCCCGGCTTTGCTCCCTGGGAGAGCTTAATCTGGATCATCCGGATATTTTCGTGCTGGCGAACCAGCGACTGCAACAGGCTTTCGTCCAGTGCGCGAGTTTCCCTTCCATCGGGCAACGTCACAAAGCGTCCAACCCCGAATTTTCCGGTTCCAATCTGGAAAACCACATCGTTGCCGGCGATACCGTGCGGACCGTATCCACCTTCGCCGGTGTTGACGTATGCAACCCCCTTAGCACCAACGCTTAACGCTTCCGCCGCTCGATGGTTGATAGAGCCAAAACTCATTCCGGAAACATTGATCACATTCCGCACCACAAAGGTACGCACTTCAGGACGATGCGCGCCGATCTCTACAGCGAACCCATCCGGTTGTTCAAATGCAACGCCAAAATGGCGATGTAGCAGCCGCGCACCGACGGTATTCTCCACGTCGTAGATGTCCAGTTCTGTCCCGAAGCTGGACACGGATTTCAACCCTTTCGCTTTCTGATAAATGTAATCCCGAACGATTCGGGGGATGGGGCGACCATCCATATTCCGCTCGTTAAAATACTGCAGGAACTTATCCCGAAACTCCCGTTCAAATAGGTAACGCATCCGCCCCAGGGGTCCGTAAATGCGCACAATCGTATGCAGATCCTGCACAAAAGTTTCTCGAATCCCGAATACAATGGCTGCGATTCCCCACGCAGCAAGTGCCCATCCCACATCGCCAGCAAACAGCCAGTACACGCCGGCAATCGCTATGGCAACGCTGAGCACATCCAGCATTACGGTCAAGGTCTTTCGCCACGGCATCCGTGCTGGCTTTCCTTTCCGTAATAGCCAGCGGGTTTCCCATCTCGGCTTATACGCCATTGGTCTCTCCTTTCCGTTTATTGCTCACTCGCACCGGGTACGCTGGTCTGGGTGACAGCGGTAAAAGCATAGAGTGCAATTCCAACGGCAACGGCTGCATTGAGAGAATCCGCCTGCTCATTCTGTCCGGGGATTCGGATCCATCGATCTGCTTTCGCTGCCATTTGGGGATCAATGCCCTCCGCTTCACTGCCGACCATCAACGCCCATTGCGGCGGCACTGTCACCGATGGCAATGGTTCCGCCTGATCCTCCACTATCAGAGCGAAGACTGGCGCATCAGGCAACCGCTGCCGAAATGCTGCTACCACGTCTTCGGCTTCCTCCAGCGCCAGCCGAAAAATAGCGCCCATCGATCCTCGCACTACTTTGGGATTCCAGGGGTCGACGGAACCACGACGCACAATGAGATTGGGAACCCCAAACCAATCAGCCGTTCGGAGAATAGTTCCCAGATTTCCCGGATCGCTAATCCGATCAATCAGTAAAAACGGTTTCTGCAACTGCACCGGCAATCGGCGTTGCTGAACAACAGCACAAATCCCCTGCGGATGCTGAGTCGTGCACAATGGTTGCAGCCCGTCTTCCCGAACGCCATATATCGGGATACCTGCTGCGCGGCACTGCTGGAGCAACGTCGCAAACGATTCTGCTTTTGCCGTGTCAACAACGACAAATTCAATGCTCATACCGCTTTGCACCGCTTCCTCGACCAATTTCGCCCCTCCGCTCCATGCCTGCTCC
>JALWJX010000078.1 GCA_026996895.1 Candidatus Kapaibacterium sp. | reverse complement strand
CCCGCCGCTGCGGCTCTCCGCGATACTTCTCCGGAAGCGGCAAAATCGTATCCTGCTGCAACCAGTACATCCGCTCTCCTGACAGCACAAAATAATCTTCTCCGGGTCTGGAGATCGCCATCCAGTGCAGAAAGATGCGATCTTCGGGGCTTTCCGGGATCACCTTCTCCACTCGGACCGCCGTACCACCTGAAAGAGCGATCGCAAAAGCATAGCCACGTCGCATTCCTTTTTGATCTACCGATCCGGCTAACACTACCAAACGATTGCGGTCATACGGACACCACAGTATATCATGCAATTCAGTAAACAGCTTGCCCTCCGGTAGATACAGCTGGACGTCAAATTCGTATACCACATAGGTCTCCACATTGACAATACGCAAAGGACTATTCCCCCGTATGCTTGTATAAGCCACCATCGCTCCGTCGGGTGATGCTCCTACGACAATATGCCCCGATGGCGTTAAAATAGGTCGAATCCCATTATATCCCCATTCACATGGCGGTGGGGACGGCTGCACGGGAACATCCCGGCATCCACCCCACCCACCACTCAGCAGCAAAAGCAGCATCCAGACAATGCTACCAGACAAATACCGGCTGCGTGACCACATCCGCTCCAATCCGCAGTTGGACAGACTCTCTTTCGCTATCCTTCGCATTTTCACCTCCACCAGCAGCAAATATACAAAACTCGCAAAAGCCAAAAGCACGATGAAATGCCTATCGAAATCCCTTGGGTGAAGCACTGGTTTCACCCATCGCTCTTCGAGACACTCTGGGGTGCTGAAGGCGCACGTTTCAACGCATACCAGTAGAAACGCACACTTTTAGGCGTACGTTTTTGTATTTTGCCGACGAAAGTCGGCGCTCTCAGCGTCGGCGCTTTTGGTTCACTGGGAGCGCACGCTTCAGCGTGCATTCTCGCCGACGAAAGCCGGCGCTCCCAGCAAGGGCTTTATGCTTCTACTTTCGGCAACTCCGAGATGGCTTTCTGGATTTCTTCTTCGGGATACTCAAAGTCTTCCAGCTCACCACGGAGGAACTTCTCATATCCCAGCAGATCGAAATGGCCGTGTCCGCAGAGGTTGAAAAGAATCGTTTTGGACTCCCCGCTTTCCTTTGCCTGCAATGCTTCCTGAATAGCAGCGTGGACGGCGTGTGCCGCTTCCGGTGCCGGTACAATGCCTTCGGCGCGGGCGAACGTAATGGCGGACTGGAAAATCGCGGTCTGCGGCACTGCGATTGCTTCGATTTCCTGCTTCTCATACAGGTAGGAAATCAAAGGTGCCATCCCGTGATAGCGCAATCCCCCAGCGTGAATGGGAGCAGGAATAAAGGTAGAACCCAGCGTATGCATTTTGACCAGCGGAATGATATGCGCAGTATCGCCGAAATCGTAGGTATAGACTCCTCGCGTCAATGATGGGGCTGCCGTCGGTTCGACTGCAACGATGCGCGTCGATAAATTCCGCTCTTTCTTCTCCCGATAGAACGGCAAGATCAATCCTCCGAAATTGGAGCCACCACCAACGGGGGCAATGACAACATCGGGATAAGCACCGGCAAGCTCCAGTTGTTTCAACGCTTCTTCTCCAATGACCGTTTGATGCATCAATACGTGATTCAGAACCGAGCCCAGCGAATACTTGGTATCCTCTCGCTGCAGCGCATCCTCCACCGCTTCGCTAATTGCAATGCCCAAGGAGCCGGGATGGTTCGGATCCTCCTCTAAAAACTTCCGTCCTGCTTGCGTGTCCGGTGACGGAGACGGCACGATATTCGCTCCGAAAATTTCCATCAGGGTCCGGCGATACGGTTTCTGTTGATAGGAAATCCGCACCATATACACCTTGCACTCCAGATCGTAGATGGAGCAGGCAAAAGAAAGGGCACTTCCCCACTGTCCCGCGCCTGTCTCAGTGGTCAACCGTTTTGTTCCCGCTTTCTTGTTGTAGTATGCCTGCGGAATTGCCGTGTTCGGCTTGTGTGACCCTGTGGGCGAAATTCCTTCGTATTTGTAGAAAATTTTTGCCGGTGTCCCTAACGCCTGCTCCAGACGGGTTGCCCGGATCAACGGCGTAGGACGATAAAGACGATACGCTTCCAGCACTTCATCAGGAATTGGGACAAACCGTGTGGCATAGGGTCCGGCTGCCACTTCCTGCAAAATCAGCTCTTCCGGAAAAATGGGCGCTAAATCGTCCGGCCCGATCGGCTTGCCCGTTCCCGGATGAATAACCGGCGGTAATGGTTCATCCAGATCCACCAGAACATTGTACCACGCTCGAGGCAACTCCTGCTCACTCAAATGATACTTCTTCATCCATCGCTCCAGTATTTGTTAAACATCGCTCTAACCGCAATTGCAAGTTACAAAAAATCCTGCATATAAAAAGAGGCTGAGCTCCTCAAAGAATGTTCTCTCTGGCTTCAGACAACGGTTATCTTTCTTTTCAAAACGCCTGGCTTACCGCCGACGACAAGGAGGCTACCGGCTTCAGACAACAGCTATTTTTCTTTCAAAAAAGAGTACATCTGCACCTATGGAGAGCTCCAAGCGTCTATAGCTCAAAAAAACAAGACAAGGTTGTGCTGCAGCAATGAATCCATTGGTGAGCGTTGTGATCACAAACTACAACTATGCACAGTTTCTTCCTGAATCCATTGAGAGTGCATTGTCCCAGCGCTACCATCCTCTCGAAGTGCTGGTCATTGACGATGGTTCAACGGACCACTCACGGCAGATTCTGGAGCAATACGCAGCGACGGGGAAAGTTCGCGTCATCTACCAGGAAAATCAGGGGCAAGCCTTGGCGTTCCAGCGAGGTGTTGCAGAAGCCAAAGGGGAATATCTCGTTTTCCTGGATGCTGATGACATTCTGTTGCCAGATGCTGTTGCTGAATGTATGACGGTAGCAGATCCGCAGGTCTCCCGAATCCAGTTTTTCCTCCGCTGTGTTGATTCCGACCGTCGACCGCTGGGATGGTCGGTGCCGGAGCAAATGCCGAAGCAGCGCAACGTCCGTCCTCTGTTGCTCCAGCGAGGTGGGTATCCTGCGCCACCAACCAGTGGCAATGTGTGGTCCCGGCGATTTCTGGAGCAGGTGTTTCCGCTTCGTCACTCCTTTGGGAAACTCTGTGCCGATGCTTACCTGGCGTGGCTGGCACCGTTCTTTGGTGATGTCGTTTCGGTTCCCAGGGTATTAGGCGAATACCGGATCCATCTTGCCAATAAATTTGCGCAGGCGGACAGTCTCACCAATCCGGCGAAGCTCAAAAACACTGTGATGGACGATTTTCAGCGAACGGAAGCTATCGAAAAAGTTCTCCACGACCACGGGATTGCTTTTGACGGAGAAGCCGTGTTGCGGCGGAATGCGGAACACATGCGTCGGCGCTTTCTGCTGGCACAATTAGCTCCGGAAGAATACCGCTCTATTGCCCCGGATCGACCGATGCCGCGCGTCTGGAACTATGTTGCAACCGTCCTTCGAAGCCCGGAACTGTCACCTTCCAGCCGCTTGCTCTGGGCATTCGCAGGACTGGCAACTGCACTGGCGCCACCTGGAGCGCTGAAGCAAGCGGTTGCTAACCGCATCTGGAATCCGCAGTACCGCTTTCGATGGGCACAGGCGTTGCTGCAACTGGTTCGCAACCGCCAGATAGCCTGACTACGGCTCTTTCGGACACGGCTGCACGTCGCCACTGCCCAGTATCGACTGCTTGATTTTCCGGGGATTCCCATAATAACAGACATCGCCGGAGCCAGCCACTGCAACTTTCAGGTAGTCGGTCACAAACACCCGACAATCGCCGGCACCGGCAATGTCAATGCAACAACTATCCACCGAAAGTGCAGCGGCATCCACCTCGCCGGACCCTGCAATACCAACGCTTAACTTCCGTGCACTGCCCGTTAATGCAATCTCACCGCTGCCGGCAAGATCAACATCAACCCGCTCCGCCTGCACCAAAGCTGTACCTTCCGCCGCTCCAGCAACTTCGACTTTCACGCGCTTGCCAGCAAGTGGGACGCTATCCACAATATCGATCGCTCCACCGATACTGATCTCTTCCAGCGGACCGGGCATATACACCGTCACCTGCATTTTCCCTGTTGGCTCCAGCCACTGATTGGCACGAATGCGCAACTTTCCTTTTTTCGTCACCCGCACCTCTATGCGATCCAGCAAATTCTCATCTCCGACAATACGAATGCCCATTGAGTCCGAACGGACGACAAATCGACAATTTGCCTCACCAATGCCAATGCTACACCGGGTAAAAGGCTGTGTCACGGGATACCAGCGATCGACGATCTCCCCATTTCCCTTAATCCGATCCCATCGCCACATCCAGTCTTCACAGCCGTGAAAAGCGGTTGTGACTAAAAAAACCACCGACAGTGCAACCAGTGTTCTTATAGCTCTCATCACCCCGGTTTCCTTCTGTTTGACAGACTTTTATGGCTGCTTCCTTTACGAATCCGTATGACCAGAGGTTGCAGTCCGCCGGGTAATCTTCGGCACCACCAGCCGTCTCTTTGCATTGTTGCAGAAACGATGGAAGGGGATGGGTGAAGCGATCCGCGTGATGTTTGCCCGGATTGCGGATCGATACGATCTGGGCAATACGGTGCTGTCGTTCGGTGTCCACTGGCTCTGGAAGTGGCAACTGGTTCGTCTCTGCGATCCGCAACCTCACCTTCGATGGCTGGACTGCGCTACTGGCACCGGCGACATTGCATTTTTAGCCGCCCGTGCAACCGGAACGCCGCAGACTATCGTTGGCATTGATTTCTGCGCGCCAATGTTAGAGCGGGCACGGCGGCGGGCGCAGGCAAAGCAGATGCCCATTCAATTTCAGCAAGCGGATGTCCTGCAACTCCCATTTTCCGACAATACATTCGACCGGGCAACAATTGCCTTCGGTATTCGCAATGTGGATGATCCCCCGAAAGCGCTGAAGGAAATGGCACGCGTGGTGCGTCCCGGCGGAATTGTCGGCATTCTGGAGTTTGGACAACCTTCCGGTCTCATTGCGCCTCTGTATCGCTGGTACAGCCGCTGGCTTCTTCCCCGCATTGGCGGCTGGATCTCCGGCGACCGCAGGGCATACGAATACCTGCAGCATTCAGCCTGGCACTTCCCTTCCGGCTCAGAATTCCTGAAGTTGATGGACACCAGTCAGGCTTTCGCTCATTCAGAAGCCCGCCCACTGTTCGGCGGCATCGCTTTTCTCTACCGGGGAATCGTGCAATAGATCGGAGCAGCGGCGGACAGATGCGGAATTGGGCACGAATTATTATCGGTGATAGCCGCAATATGGGAGAAATCTCTGACAATTCCATTGACCTCATCATCACCTCTCCCCCTTACTGGCACATCAAGGATTACGGGATACCGGGGCAAATTGGCTATGGACAAAGTCTGCACGAATACCTCATCGACCTGTACCGCGTCTGGAGTGAAGCTCACCGGGTCCTGAAACCAGGGCGTCGCTTATGTATCAACATCGGCGACCAATTTGCTCGATCCACAATCTATGGGCGCTATAAAATCATCCCCCTGCACGCTGAATTGATCGCGCAATGCGAATCCCTGGGTTTTGATTATATGGGCGCCATCATCTGGCAGAAGAAAACCACTCTGCGAACTACTGGCGGTGCTCCCGTGATGGGGTCGTATCCCTATCCTCCCAATGGTATGATTGAGATTGACTACGAATTCATCCTGATTTTCAAAAAGCCGGGCAAATCTCCAAAGGTCCCTTCTGCACTAAAACACCAATCCCAACTCCACAAAGAGGAATGGAAAGAATATTTCTCCGGTCACTGGACATTTCCCGGCGTCCGCCAGCAGGAACACGAAGCAATGTTTCCTGAAGAGTTGCCCAAAAGGCTGATCAAGATGTTCTCCTTCGTCAATGACACTGTTCTCGATCCTTTCCTCGGCAGCGGAACGACAGCAAAGGTTGCTTTGGGTCTCCAGCGCAACGCTATTGGTTACGAAATCAACCCGGCGTTTGTTGAAACAATCAAAAGCAAAATCGGCATCACTGAAAGTTCTCTTTTCGCCCCTTCGGTACAGATTGAGAAACAGCAGGAAGTCGTCAGCCCCAAACCCGTATCGTATACTCCCAGAATCCAAAATGCTACTCCGCAACTTGATCCCCAAAAGTGGGAGAGTCAGCAACCCACGCTCCATAAAGTTGTCCGAGTCCTCAGCGAGGATACCGTTGAACTCGATTCAGGGCTTCGCGTTCGATTCCTGGGCATTGTGATTTCCGACAGAAAAAAGGCGATGGAATATCTCAAAAGCCGAATTCTCAAAAAACCGGTTCTGCTCAAATTCGCATCTCCAAACAGCCACTCTGGCGAACTGAAAACCGACGATCAGAAAGTAGAGGCGTACGTTTTTCTCAAAAACAAGATTTTCATCAACGCATACCTCATCAAAGCAGGATGGGCAAAAGCCGACCGGGGAGTAGAACATCCGTATAAGCAAAAATTCGTCCAGCTTGAAAAGGAGCACCAGTAATGGCGAAGGAATGGATTTTAAACATCGCGACCAATCGATGGGGTCTCAACAAGAAATCCCGTGTCGGCCCAGTCTCCGAATGGATTCGCGACGTTGCCCCGAAATCCGTAGCAGAATGGAAGTCCGAACACTTCAAGAAACTTTCTTCTTTCCTCCGGCAAAAAGGCATTCCTCTCTCTCCCGAAGCCTATCTTCGTGACTTAGGTCAAAAACTGTACATCAAAATTTCCGAGGTGTTACGATCTGAGATTGAGTCGGTCGCAGAAGAAGATTGTATTCAGTACATTCGAAATCTGGTCATTGACCGAACCTTTGCAGGGTATCAAACAGAAATCGCTACCGTATATCAACAACTGTCCCAGGCACTGGGCGTAGAAATCCAACCTGCGCCCGACGAATGGGACAGGCGATACAATGTAGATTTTTGCATTGCTGTAGCAAACACTACATCGACTCGCAAATCAAGCCTATCAGCTACCCTCAAAACTCCAGAATTTCATAAATGGCAGGACTGGCTTTCACAGACACACCAACAGTTCACCCAGGAATTTGGCGGTAAAGTTTTCCTCGTGTTCTCCATCTCGGAAGGCAAAGAGAAAAGAATTCTCAATCCTGAAATCATCGAAGAAATCCGCAGCGAGATCGTGCGATTGCAACGCAAAGATTCTGAACAAAGCTCGCAATCTTCCTTTATAGTCTCGAAGCAAACCAGTGCAACAAATCAGAGGATAGAACAGTGGAAAAACGGCGAAAAGTGACAACCGAAACGATTCGGCAGATGAAGCACCGCAACGAACGCTTTGTCTGTCTGACTGCTTACGATGCCCTCATTGCTCGAATTTTTGATGAAGCAGGGATCGACGTTCTCCTGGTTGGTGATTCTCTGGGGAATGTCCTGCAGGGACACCCGACTACGCTGCCCGTCACGCTGGATCAGATGATCTACCACACCCAGATGGTGAAACGGGGGGTGCAATACGCGATGGTCGTTGCCGATATGCCATTTCTTACCTACCAGATTTCGGCTGAACAGGCACTGCGCAACGCGGGACGCCTGATGAAAGAAGCAGGGGCGGAAGCGGTCAAACTGGAGGGAGGCGAACGGATTGCGGAAACCGTCCACCGACTGACGGAAACGGGCATTCCCGTTATGGGACATCTGGGATTGACGCCTCAAAGCATTTATCAATTCGGCACGTACCGAACACGCGGCGTCGATCCAGCAGAGGCAGAACGCATTCGCAAAGATGCCCTAATCCTCCAGGAAGCAGGAGTCTTCAGCATCGTGCTGGAAAAAATTCCAGCCCGGCTGGCACGGCAAATCACTGAGTCGCTGGATATCCCCACCATCGGCATTGGCGCCGGTCCTCATTGCGACGCTCAAATTCTGGTCTACACCGATATGCTGGGACTCACCATAGACTTCTCCCCCCGTTTTGTCCGCCGCTATGAACACCTCTACCAGCGCATCGCAGATGCGGTACAACGCTATATCGCGGATGTTCGACAAGGAGATTTTCCGTCCGATGAAGAAAGCTATTAACTGGTGGATCGGCTGTATACTTACAGTTGTGCTGGGCGCTGGTTGTGACGAAAACACGGTCAGCAAACCCGAAGACATTGTTTTTCCTGACTCCAGCGTGAGCTTTCAACGCCACGTTCTGCCTTTCTTCCAGCTCACCTGTGCCTATGCCGGCTGTCACGATGATCAAACGCAGGCAGGGGGAATTGCGCTTACTTCGTACTTCAACCTGTGGACCAAACCCGGATTGATCATTCCCGGTGATCCGGACAACAGCGTGCTGGTCCAGATCTTAGAAGGGCGACTCCCCCATCCCCCATCCTTTCAAGCGCGAGTGACGCAAAACCATATTCGCGGCATTCGACAATGGATTGCGGAAGGGGCAAAAAATAATTAAGCGGTACAACGGCTGCTTTCACTGGTCCTCTCTATGCAGCCAACATCGTTCGGGGCAAAAAACAGCTCAACGCCAGCAATACCCGCGCCGGTAGCTCCCTACGGAACAATGACTAAGGTGGTCGAGCGATTACCGGTGCGTATGCGCAGATAGATCGGCTGAGCCGTTGCCGATGGCAAAGGAATAACCACGGGTTGCTGTCCTGCTACCCGACTCTGGGCAATTCGTTGTCCCAGCATCGTATAGACTTCCACCTCCACTGGTAGCGCTGCTGGAGCAGGAGGATACAGCAGGATGCGATCTGGCAGGCGAAGGTAATGCCAACCGGTTGAAACTCTGGAAGATTCAGAAGCAGCGGTGGTGGTTGTTTCGCGCAACAGCTCCCACAGTTCAGGGCGATCCCCATCGTATCCCAGCGCCCAGATGCCAATTCCTCCGAGCCGCCGCTGCTGTGCATAGCGATATTTCAGTCGCAAGCTCATCGTGTCATCGTACCACCCCTGAAGCTGCGCCGGGCGGTTATAGTACGGCGTCATCGAGCTTTCGTCCCAGTGCCAGGAAGCCTCCTTCAGTCGATGCTTGACGATCTGTTCGTACGTATAGGCAGTTCCCGATCCCGTTGCTTTTGCTGGCGGGATCGTATCCGCAACGGGCCACTCTCGCCCATAATACGGAACGCCCAACCATAACTTTTCCGGCCGTAAGCCCTTTGCAAGATAGGCTGAAACCGAACGATCCACGCACCAACTACTCCAGGTCGTTCCGCAAGAAAGGGGAGCAACCGGACCAGCATAAGCAGAACCTGTCCAGTGATATTCGTAGCCCATCATCACGCAGTAGTCCAGAAAATCGTTGTACGCCGCCACGTCGAACACATCGTACCAATCTACCGCCGGCAATGCAATAGATACTTCTGAGCCGGGAATCTCCTGATGAAAACGATCTGCTAACTGGCGCAAAAACGCCGTCAGGGAATCTCGCAGCCACGGGTAGGGAATCAGCTCGAAGTCAATATTCACCCCATCTGCATTGCGCAACTTAACCAGTGCAATAAGACTATCGATCAGCACCTGCTTCGCCTGCGGATTGGTTAGAAGCTGACGGTTCGCATCACTACCGAAATTGGTCACACACAGCACCACTCTGGTTCCATATTGATGCGCTATCGGCACCAGATCGGTGGTCTTCCACTGCCGAATTGTTTTATAGGACCCCGTTTGCGGATCAACCGCATAGGAGAAATAAGCAACGGTGTGCAACAGCTCATACCGGTACTGTTTGTATCGAGTCCCCATCCAGTAGGGATGCCAGCCCATTACGCGAAGGCGGGACGGCGTTCGCCGAAACCGGTGGATAGCAGAAAGCGCTTCGGAAGCGTGCCATCCCTGTAGAGAATCCCACGCTGCCTCGGAAGAAAATTGCCACCGTTGAAAAAATCGGTCCTGTTCACTGTGAATAGACGGAAAGGATCGCCACTGCCCGAAGCTATACAGCGGCACAATGCAAAGGAGTAACAGCAACTGCATCCACCGCCGCGTAGGCAATCTGAGCGATGTGTTACGACGCAAGTATCGTTCTACCAAACTGCACTGCATTCCCGATCCCGAATCTGCCATCGCTCTTCGATCCTGCTCTCACTCATTGCTGCTGTACAAAATCCGCAATCTTTTGCAATAACTGATCCGTCAGGTGTGCCACTGCCCGGCTCATTGTTGGCGCGATCTGTTCCAGCTCATCGTCCGGGCACGGCAAGGTAATGCTGAACAACTCCTGGAACAGCGGATGGTAGCTCAATGCTGTTTTCTGCGTGCGGCGGGAGAACGTGTAATAGATGCTGAGATGCACGACATACCGATCATTCTCCTCATCCCAGCGGGCAGCAAATTCCAAGACCCGTCCTTCCAGCAAGTACCGGGGCGACATCAACACGCGTTCACGAAAAATGCCGCTGGTAAAACTGCCATAGCGAATCAGGCGGCGAGCAACCGCATCGGTAATCAAGCTGGACGGTTCTGCCGCCCACCGATGGTAGAACAATCGTTTGACTGTACCTTCAGGATAAAGGATAACAAATCGATCGGTCGCAAACTCCGCATCAACGGTCAGAAGCCGAATCCACAAACTGGCTGGAAAGCGATAGTGTTGCAGCGAGGATTGCAACGGTTGTTGCACCAGGTGGTAGTACGTAATGTCCGGATACTCGGTACGGATCGACATACATCCCGCTAAACCAGCTATCAGCAGGCTCGAAGCGATCCAGTGTTGTATTCTTCGCAACGGTTTACTCTTCTTCATCTGGCGGCTCCGTCAACATCAGTGGACCAAAATCTTCGCGCAGCGTCCGCAGCGTGAGCCGTAGTTCCCGACTGGTCCGCTCCAGCTCAGCAGCAGCACTCAAAAGGCGCTCGGTTGTCAAAGCAGAAAGCTGTTGCAGGGTGAGAATGGTCTGTTCCAAGCGTACCATTACCGTGTCATAGCGAGCAACGATCTGGTCTGCTTTCTGGTCCAGGCGCAAATGCGTGATTTGTTGCTGCAAATTCTCTATCGTTTCACTTAAACGAGCACTGGTCTGCGATAAACTCCGCCCAGTCCGTCCCAACTGTTCAATCACACCGGTGGAGTCAAAGCGTTCCAGCAGTTGCCGAAACTGGGCGGTAATATGAGCCGTCTGGGCAATAGCGGTTCGCAGCTCCGGATTATCCACAAAGTTTGCGATGGAATGGAGAAATCGCTTTGTTCCTTCGGAAATCCCCTTCGTATCAATCATCCGGAGGTTGTTGATAACTTCGTTCAATGCCAACTCTAAGGTTTCTATGTCCGATGGAGCCGATGGGATCACCGGATGCGGTGGTTGGAATTGGAGCGGTATTGGGGGATACTCTTCCGGATTTTCAGGATAGAACAATTGCAAAAACTTTCCTCCAGCGATGCTTGCGAGCGCTTGCTTGACCCGCAAGGTGGTATCAACCTGCATATCAGCTTCCAATTCCATCACAATTTCAATCAGCTTGCCGTCCGGCGCCAGATGAACAGTTTTGACCCGCCCTACCGGAATGCCCTGATACTTGACGGCTGTTCCCGGCTCGATTCCCTCAACCGAGGTATCGAAGTACGTAACGTACAGTTGATACTCCTGGAACCAGCGAGCAGCACCCAACCAGAGGATAAAAAAAACCAGAAAGCTGAATCCAATAAAAGCAAATAAACCGATCCAGAAGGGATGGGAAACTCGCCGTGTTGGAATCGTCGATGTCATCGTTCCAGTTTCGCCAGACGGTTAAAAAAGCTGTAAACGGCTGGATGATCCGTTCGATTGCGTAGGGTGCGCGGATCTCCTTCCGCAATGATCGTATGAGTGTGCCGATCTAACAGCAGCACTCGATCCGCAATGGTAAACGTACTTTCCAGATCGTGGGTCACCACGACCATCGTTGTACCAAAGATTTGTTTAAACTCCAGCACCAACTGATCGATCGAAGCAGCCGTCACCGGATCCAACCCAGAAGTTGGTTCGTCCAGAAAAAGGAGCGGTGGATCCAGCGCCAATGCGCGGGCAATACCGGCACGCTTCTGCATCCCACCGGATAACTCCGCAGGGAGCAGTGCTTCGCTCCCACTCAACCCCACTGCTGCCAATTTCAAGCGAACAATTTCCATAATCTCCAGATCCGTCAAATGGGTGTACATCTGCAATGGCAGGGCAATATTTTCAGCGATTGTCAGCGATCGGAGCAACCCGCTGGACTGGAACAATACGCCGAGATGGCGGAGAATCTGCCGCTGCTGCTGCTCTGGCACCGCCCATAGATTCTGCCCCATAATCCAGACTTCCCCGGAAGTTGGCGGGAGTAATCCCGTCATCACCCGAAGCAGCGTACTTTTTCCGCAGCCGCTTTCCCCCAGAATGCAGAGAATTTCACCGGCAAAGACCTCCAGAGAGATATTGTCCAGCACCAGACGGTCCTCGAACCGAACCGTAACATTGTGCACCTGGACCAATGGCTGACGGTTACTCATATTCCCAGCACCTGAAACAGAACAGCAAACACAGCATCCAGAACGATGATAAGCAGGATACTGGTCACAACGGCGATCGTTGCTGCCCGCCCAACGCTGGCGCTTCCGGCGGAAACCCGAAGTCCCTGGAAGCAGCCAATAATGCCGATCACAAAACCAAAAAAGAAACTTTTGAAAATCCCCGTGAAAACGTGTGCATAGTTCAGTGCCTGTTGCGTTTGCAGCAGATAACCAGAGATAGTGAAATCCAGCGTCGTTAGAGCCGTGAGCAATCCTCCTATGATGCCAGCAACATCGGCGATGAGGCTGAGCAGTGGCAAGGTGAGTACAACGGCAAGGATTCGGGGTAAGAGGAGAAATCGGACAAAATCAATGCCCATCACCTGCAACGCATCCAGCTCTTCGTTGATCTTCATCGTGCCAATTTCCGCCGCAAAGGCAGATCCAGTGCGCCCGGCAACGATGATGGCAGTCATCAAGGGACCCAGTTCGCGGGTTACGGAAATTGCTATCAGGTCAGCCAGATAAACATCGGCACCGAAGCGATGGAGTTGCACAGCGCCCTGGTATCCGAGAATGACCCCAATGAGGAGTGCAATGAGGGAAACAATCGGCACAGCACTCACGCCGGCTGCAAAAACAAACAGGGGAAGATCTTCCCAGCGGACTCGATGGGGATGGCGCACAAGATCCACGATCAGGCTTCCAAGGAACACAAAAAATGCTCGAATATCGCCCAGCTTCCGAAGCAGACTTTCACCCAATCGCTCAAAGAAGCGGCGCCAACCAGCGACTGCGGGCGGGACCGGCTGTTCCCCTGTCTGTTGTTCAAAAAACTGGAGCAGCCGCTCCATCTCTGGTGAGAGACCCCGCAATTGCAAAGTGGCAGAACGGTCCATCGCCAGTTGCCGGAGGCGGCGGATAAAGACAACCAGAAAAGTGTCATACGCTACAATATAGCTGAAGTCCACGGTGAGCTGTTCAAACGCTCTGGCTTCCAACTGTTCCCACAGTGAGGCATAATGATGCCCCTGCGGCAATTGCAGGGGCAATCGACATACCACAGTAATGCGTTGCTCTGTTTGTTCCAAGTCAAACGGCGGTTCCGTCAGCGACATACAACAATGGCTTTTTGCTTCCGAACTTTATGCCTGTGCCGAAACCTCCGGACGCCAATCCTTCTGGAAGCGTGGTCCCAGCCCTTCCCACACTTTGTAGTAGTCCGTTTGCAACAGATCGGTTTCCAGTGCAAAGCGGGTCAGCCGAATCTGGTAGAAGGTTTCAAACATAAAGGCGAGGGTATTGCCAAGGAACTCCGGCTTCAGTTCTGCGCTGATTGCTTTTTCGTACGTCGGCTGATCAGGACCGTGTCCGGTCATACAGTTGTGCAGACTGGCACCACCCGGCACGAACCCTTCTTCTTTGGCATCGTACTTCCCCTTGATCAGCCCCATAAACTCGCTCATAAAGTTCCGATGGAACCACGGCGGACGGAACGTATGCTCTGCGACCATCCAGCGTGGCGGGAAGAGAACAAAATCGACGTTGGCAAACCCCGGCTGTCCTGAAGGAGCCGTGAGAACGGTAAAAATAGAGGGATCACTGTGATCAAAGGTTACGGTGTTGACTGCCTGGAAATACGCTAAGTTGTACTTGTATGGCGTATAGTTTCCGTGCCAGGCAACCACATTGAGTGGCGAATAGCGGGTATCGGCTGCCCACAGTTTTCCATCGAATTTCCCAATAATCTGGAACTCCCCTTCCGCCTCTTCATAATAAGCAACCGGTGCCAGAAAATCGCGAGGATTCGCCAATCCATTTGCGCCAATCGGTCCCAGCTCTGGCAGGCGGAACAGCGGACCGAAGTTTTCGCAAATATACCCTCGCGCTTTGCCATCCAGCAACTCTACTTTGAACTTGATGCCCCGTGGAATCAGACAGATCTCGCCGGGCGATACTTCCAAAATTCCCAGCTCCGTGTAGAACCGCAAACTCCCCAGTTGAGGCACAATGAGCATTTCTCCATCCGCATTGTAGAAATACCGATCCTGCATCGAGCGATTGGCAACATAGAAATGGATCGCAACACCCGTGTGCAGAGAAGCATCTCCATTCCCCCCGACCGTAACTAAGCCTTCCACAAAATCGGTTGGTTCTTCTGGAATCGGCATCGGATCCCACCGGAACTGCGTTGGAGGCGTTACCACTTCGTTAAAGGGCGTTCCGCGCAGCAACCCCTGCTCAATTTGCCGGAAAGGCTTATGATTGACCGATGGAACGATCCGATACATCCAGGTACGGCGATTCTCACAGCGAGGCGCTGTAAAGGCGGTTCCATTGATCTGCTCAGCGTACAATCCATACGGCACTTTCTGCGGCGAGTTCTGTCCAACCGGTAAAGCGCCCGGTAGCGCTTCTGTTGCGAAAAAACTTCCAAATCCCGATTGATACTGCAATTGTCCGTTCCGTGATGCCATTGTGTTGTTCCTTTTATTTTGTGAAACAAACCCTGAGCGGTTCTCTCTATCATTCACAGGTTATGAATTCTTCGAAAAATTGTTGTTCATCCCACCTCTGCCGGACCACTCAGCAGTCTATTGCCCATCACCAACTCGCTCTATACCAAAACGCTCCTTTCAGTTCTCAAAATTACGGATTTTCCTGCGGATAGCGGCTGCATCCAGCACCCGATCTGGAAGCCTGTAAGTACCGTGAACGTGACACTGTCAGGCACCCGTGGCAACCAGGTTGACACTTCCGCTCTCCTATTCTCTATTTGCAGGCAATTTCGTATTTTGGCATTGTTTTTGACAATAACCATTTCTGTGCAATGCGGTTTTTCCAGGGGATTCGGAGGAATGGAAGCGGCAATTATTTCTGAGAGGGGACATTCCTGGTGGTTCAGTCTGCTGGTTTTCCTTGCTTTCGGAACAGCTGTGTGGTCGCAAACTCTGAGCGTGACTGTCATTATGCCACCGCAACCCAGTCCTTACCTTGCGGATTGGATCGCTGGACGCGAGGAGGTAATGGTGACTGTCCACAATAGTGGATCTGCTCCGCAAGCGGCCATTCTCAAGGTCAAGCTCTACTTAGACGGAGAGCTACAGGCGGAAACCGATGTAGACAAGCTGGAGCCAGTCACCATTCCACCGGGAGTTTCTACATTCTACGCTCAGGATTTTCTGCAATTAGAAGCAATTAACTTCTACGGTGATAGCCGGAAATCAGTGGAACGTTCCGGTCGACTTCCGGCTGGGCACTATCAGTTCTGCTTCCAGTTGTTGGATCCTCAAACGCATGAGCCACTGACGCCCCTGCCAGAATACTGCCGCTCCTTCACTATCATCCTCTACACCCCACCGGTACTCCTCCAGCCGGCCGACAGAGACACGGTAAGATCCCTGACCGATCTACGGTTTCAATGGACACCGGTCGTTCCGGCTGCTCCCCAACCGATTCTCTACACCCTTCAGGTGTTCGAGGTCTTTGAAGGGCAGACCCCTATGGACGCCTACCTTGAAAACCCTCCGGTGCTGCAATACACAATCCACGATGGGACAACCATTCCGTACCAGCCGGAGCTGGGGCTGCTTCAGCCGGGACGTACTTATATCTGGACCGTCCAGGTCACCGATTCCTACCACCGCCCCCTGTTTGCACCTGATGGACGGGCAGAACCTTTTACCTTTGTCTACCAACCCCGTGAGCAACTGCTGGGTGATAAGGAACCCAAAGGGAAGCAGAAAGGAAGCGACACTGCCACAGTGGTCGATGTGCACGTGTTGCGCATCGGATACTTTGAGATCCGCCTTCGAGACACCGTTCGCTGCTCCTCCGGCGGAGGATGTTCCATCAGTGGCACTGGGACGCTGTTTATTCCCTGGCTGGATGATTCTTTGACGGTCCACTTTACCAACTTGCAAGCCACCGTTACCGACACCCCCGGCGTTGCACGGGTAGTTGCCGGCGTTGTAGCAGTAGCTGGAGCGTGGATGCGAGAAATTTTTCCGGGCTATCCAGAATTCCGTCTTGAAATCAACGAATGGCGCTTTACGCCCGATAGAGCACTGCTGAACGGAGATGTGTTTTTCAACGGACAAACGTGGGATCTGCCGTGCGTTATATCGGAAACTCTACCGCTGGACAGCCTGGAATTCTTCCCGGACTCCCTCCGGCTGGAACTGCCGACCGGATGGGTCTGCTCAGGCATCGATTTAGCGATCGGCGACTGTTTTACCTTCCACTTTGATACGCTATCCGTCGCTCTGCGCTGGGACGGCAGCCGATGGACCGCCACCGCTTTTCTGGACGGAACCGTAACCATTGCCTGCTGGACGGTGGATGATCAGCCAGTACAGCTTGTGTTCCGAAGTCAAATTTCACCGGGACAGGTGAACTTACTCCTGACCGTTCACGCTCCATTGCGAGACGCCCGCGTTGTGGGATTGCCCATCTGGTTGTCGCTCGATAGCCTGATTCTGGACGCTTCCAGTCTGGAAAATCCGGCGGGATTTCCTCCAGCACTGTGCGGCATCAGTAGCTGGAGCGATCCGCTGTGGAAAGGACTGTGGATTCCTGCTGCTCACCTTAAATTCCTCGTGGAGCAAGACACTTTGCAATGGGACATTCGCGATATTGTTCTGGAAAACGGCTCTGGACATCTGCTTGCCAGCTTTGAAGGAGAGGCAACCTTTGTACCGCCACATCCTATCGAGCTTGCAGGATTTACCGTCCGGTTAGATTCAGCAAAAATCCGGTTCTGTCAGAATACGCTTGCAACGCTCCGGGCAAACGGTCTTCTCCAACTCCCGGCTTCGCTTCAGAAACCAACTGAGTGGGCACGGTTAGACAGTCTCTACCTGCGCCTTGCCGGACACCAACGCGGATCACAATTTGAATGGCTTGGCACTCTGGACCTGTTTGGCGGTGTGAATTTAGCTCTGCCACCTTCCAATCCGGTTGCGATGCTCCGACTCCAAAATGGACAAATTGCAAAAGTCGGCACCCATCGCGGCTACGTAGAGTTTACCAATATCGATTTTCAGGCGCCACCGAACGACCCGACTGCCGTCGTACACCTTGCGGGTTTGAGAATCTGGAACGATGGACAGGTGCAACTGGAAGATGCGGATGGCTGGTTTGACATAAGCTCGTGGGCTCGACTTCACATCGGTGGATTAACGATTCAGGTGCGAGAAATCGGAATTGGCTATGAGGGGGGCCACTGGTGGGCAGGTTTGAGTGGCGGCTTCGAAATTCCTGCTGCTTCCGGATTGAGCGGCGGCGCCAACGGGATGTACCTGCATCGGCTCCGCATCTTTGATGATGGGCGGATGGTCAGTGACGGTGCGCACGTCCAGTTCTCCATCAGCGGGGCTCTCAACATCAGCGGAACGCTCTTCTGGGGTGACATTGCGTATGGAAGTACACTCACCAGTGGAATGACCGGTCGTTTGACCGGACGCTTCGACTGTCTCGGAGGATTCCAGACGGGGATTGACTTTGCTTTCGGTAGCACCAAAGGAAGCTCGCCGTTCCGTTTCTGGTACCTGAGCGGTGAAGCAGCCATTCCCGGTGGAGTTCCCATTATCCCCGGTGCTTTTCATCTGGTCGGTGGTATACTGGGCGCTGGCTGGCATGTGCGACTTGACAACTTTAACCATCATTTGATCACCAGCAGCGGGTTCAATTCCCCACCGCCGATTGTGCCTGATCACACCATTGATTTGCTCCTTCGAGCAGGATTGCTCTTTGCCGATCCTTCCCTTCAGGCATATCTGTTCCGACTCACCTCTTCCTTAGCTCTGGGCAGCTCTTTCCAGCTGGGTCTGGATGGGAACTTAGAACTACTCCCTGCCATTAAGCTGGCATCTGGAACGCTGGCAGCGCAGTACCGATATACCAGCGACGTGCCGCTTCTCAGCCTGAGCGGCGCAGTTACGGTCAATTTGCTGAATCTAAGCAGCATTGGCACAGGGTTCAGCACGACTTTTACTCCCAGCAATCCCTGTCTTCAAATTGGTCCTCTGCAGCGGCGATGGATTCTGGTGGATATGAACGAAAGCTTTGGTACGAATCTACTGGGCACCGATGTCGTTGCCCGGGCATACCTCGATTTAGCGACGATGTACCTCCGGTTATGTCCCTCCGAAGGCCAATTCATCGGCAGTATTCAGGGCGCCGGTGTTGCCGGTGCTTTGCTTCACGTAGCAGGAATCGGACACGTACCCTTCCACGCCGGCTTATCATTGAACTCCGATCTTTGTCTCCGCTATTCGCTCAAACTGGAAAATCGCCCTTCGACCTTCTGGGCACGGGCAAAAGCCGGGGCATTTTTGAACACCAGTGTGAATTTTGATTACTCCGGATGGTGGTCCTTGGGCTGGAAAGGAACGCAGGCGTGGGATCATATTCGTAACAATCCCCCGGTTGCGCTGTCGCAGCACTGGTTACCGTGCGGTGGGAACAAGTGTAAGCAAGCAGCTATTGGCTTTACTTTTGGCAGCGTTCTCGAAGGGGAACTTTCTGTTCCCAAGGTGCAGATCACCGCAGGCAGCCATACTCTTGCAGTTCCCAACTGGCTGGGGAGTCGACCATCGATCCGTTATGGGTACTATGCTCGCGCTTCGTCCGGTGGAAGAGAATGGGCAAAATCCGGAGGAAACAATTCAATATTGACAGATCAGGCACGATGGTGGAGTTGCAGCACCTTTGAAAATGAAGCGGATAACTGGGCTGAAGACAATCGCTCCCAACAACAACCGCCGGCTTTCATCCGATTTACCGATCCTGCTTCGGGATTCCCAGCAGTCGAACCGGCAACGCCGACAATCACAGTAGTTTTTGGTGCGCCGATTAGCAACACCTGTACCGGCAGTGCCTCAACCCGATGCTGGTACATCGACCGCGGCACGCTCCAGTTCCGGCTCGATGAGATGGAGGACGACCGGACAACAGTACGCAAATCCTGGCATTTAGGCATTGAGTTCGGGGATGACACGGCTCGGCTATCACCGCAGATTTCTGTAGGACCTGGTGCATGGGCAAATGCTGCGCTAACTCCCGGTTCGTGGTACCGCCTGGTGATCACTGGCACGATGCGATCACCGAATCCATCAGCCGCATTACCACGGCGGGACACGATCTGGTTCCGCACCGCCGATCAGATGCTGGCTGCCCAGCTTGCTATTTACCTGCCCTCTGCCGGGATCGTTCGACAGGGACCAGTTGGCTCATGGATTGGTGTGCTGGCAACCTCTCGTCCTATTGACCAGATCGATGTTCGCGAAGCTCTGGATACCGCAGTTTTTTCGTTCTATGCGCTCCATCCGGGACGGGATTGGTGGCTGGAAATCCGAAACCTGCGAACGGGTCGCCGATACTGGTGGCGTGGGACACCGATGCCGCCGGTGCAGGACACGATGCAGGTGCGGATTCTCGGAATACCCATCGGCACCAGATTCCTGCTGGATACCAGCTATTTCCAGCCGTTTGCGGCTGAACTTCCCAGTGCTGGGATCGACGATGGACACCATCGCTTTGTCCTCCAGTCCGGTATTTACGAATTCCGCATCTATAAAACCAGCGGGACACCCAGTTCCCCGGAAGCACAAGCATTCCTGGACGCACTGCCCAGTCCAATTGCACAATGGCGAGTTGTAAAGCTGCCGTATGCCTCCTTGCAAACAACACTCCGATTAGCACTCCGGTGGCAATCACCGCCGGATCTTCGAGCACCCAGCGCGTGGGTACAGCTTCGGAATGCTGGCACCGCACCAATTTATCCGGGAACACCGTTGCAACTGCATATCCAGAAATTTGTTGAATCGGAAAAAGACACGACAACCCTCACCACGACGCTTCAGGTCCAGCTTCCAGCAGCATTGCTGCCGGGTCATTCTCTTACCATTCCGATTAGCCTGACTCCCCGCGTCGCAACGCTGGATGATTCGCACGACAGTTACCAAGTTGTAGGAATACGAATAGAAGTGGTCTCTGGATCTGCCGAATTTCAGTTGCAGGGTATCCGATGTATTTCCGCAGGATGGGTTCCTGTACCTTGCCAACCTACAGATCGTGAAGACCAGAACGCTCGGTGAAAAGATTGCTCAAGCACTGGCTGAAGCAACAAAGGGACGGCTGCTAATGAGGAAGTGCTGGATGCGTGTGACAAAGAAAAGGGGTGCTGTTTGGACCTTCAATGCTCTGTGGATCTGTCTGCTTGCGCTGCTCCTGGTGAGCCGTACGGAAGCGCAGTCACAGAAGAGTTCGTTTTTGCTATGGACCTTTTCCACGCCGCAGGGTATTGCCTTAGGATGGTCGCTTCCTCATGATCATCCGCTGCCGTCGGCATGGCGGATTATGCGGCGTATTGCTGGTGAAACAGTTTACCAGCCCATCGGCGTCCAGAGACTCCTTCCTTTCGACCAGTGGGATACTCAAATTCGCCGTCATCCCGGCGCCGACACCCTGCGGCAGCTTATTGCGGAAGCGCAACGTCAGGATCTACCAGATAGCGTTCGCTATCTCATCATCGACCTCCTGAACACCACGCTGTTGATCGATTTTCCTCTGCTCCATCGAGTTTTTGGTACTGTATGGATAGATTCCACGGTGCAGCGTGGCGTTGCGTACGACTATGCGATTGAAGTTGCAGGAAACATCATTGGCGAAGTGCGGTCCGTCCGCTGGAATGGGGAACGATTGCCACTGCCGCCGTCTGGACTGGAAGCGGAGCCAGCGGATAGTAACCACATCCAGTTACGGTGGGACATTCGCTCTGCCCGTGCCAATGGTATCTGGGGATACATCGTCGAACGCCGGCAAGAGAATCAAAAGACCTGGGAGCAACTGACACAGGAACCGGTGCGAGCCCTACTGCTCAATCCCGACCTGCCCACTCAATACCTGTATCTGGACACGGGTCTCACCCTGGGCACTCAATACTGGTACCGCATCCGCTCGGTGGACTTGCTGTTCCGAACCAGCCCTCCCTCCGATTCAGTGATCGTTGCAGCAATGGATGCCCGTCCACTTATTCCTCCTTTTGCGGTCATTGCCACAACCATTGGAGGGCGAGTCTTTGTTCGGTGGCACCCGTCCCCCGATACTCGAGTCGTTGGCTACAACCTATACCGATGGGAATGGGCAAAGGAGGATCAAAAGCAGCGTATGAACGCACAGCCGATTCGGGATACTTTCTTCGTGGATCAGCCTCAAACCAGTGCTGAATACATTGTCTACGCCGTAACCGCCGTCGACCAATACGGTCGCGAAAGCAATTTCTCCCTTCCACACGCCGTTCCGCAACCCGACACCATTCCGCCAGCACCGCCGACAAACATTGAGGCAACACCAGCCGTGGGTACCATCACGTTGCGATGGCAATCCAGCAAGTCGCAAGATGCCTACGCTTATGAAGTGGTGCGGAGCATCGATCCCCAGCGCGGGGAATTTACTCTCGTTTCTGATTCCCTGCTAACGGACACCACCTTTGTCGATAGATTGCCAGTCGAAGCAGGGCGTACCACCTTCTGGTATCGAGTCCGAACTGTTGACCGGGCTGGAAATCGGAGTCGCTGGAGTGTTCCCATTGCTGTTCGGCTTCCGGACGTTGTACCGCCTCATCCTCCGTGGATCATTGGTGTCCAGGCACGACCGAACGCGCTGATCATCCGGTGGCAACCACCGTACGACCCTGATCTCTACGGATACCTTCTCTTCCGTTACCAGGACACCACACTGCCACCGCTGCGGCTGACGCAGCAGCCGTTACCCAAAAACACAACCGTATACATTGACTCTACCGTTCTGCCGGGACAAACGTACTGGTATACGCTGGCTGCGCTGGACAGCGCCGGGAACCTTTCCGCCTTCGCACCTCGTGTCCAGGGACACACGTATTTGCATACCCCACCGCCACCCCCTGTGATCGATTCAGTAGCTGTTGAACCCAATGCTGTCACCCTGTTTTTCTCCTATCCATACAAATCACCTCCAATTCATAGTTTTCTGGTGGAACGGAGCGTTGATGGTCGCCGCTTCGTACCCATCAGCCCTCTTTTATCCCCCCAGACTCGCCACTTTGTAGATCGGGCGATTCTTTGCCAGCCTGTGTGTTATTACCGCGTTCGAGCACGCTCTCTTTCCGGAGCATATAGTCTGCCCTCAAAGGTCCGGAAAGTTGTGCTGCCATAACAGGCTATGGCAAGGTGGACAGAGTAAATCAACAGATACTATGGCAATAGCGAAAGGAGCCGGGAAGCGAACGGATCGATCTGCCAGCATTCATAGAGCAACATTCCCATCACAAGATAAGTAGCAATCGTTGCCATCATCGATGGTGCTCCAAATTTGAGCGCTGTGCCGAACGATTCCTTCGGTGAAAGCCGCACGCCTTCAAAATTGACGAAGGCAAAGAGCTCATCGATAACCAGATGCACTGCGTAGCCAAGGGTCATAGCAGCAGCAAGCCAGTGGCGTTCCAGCGGTAGCAGCGGTGGTGCTAACAGAAAGGTTACTGCACCGGCAACAATTGCCATAGGAATGCTATGGAAGATCCCGCGGTGGGCGGTTAGCTTTGCAAACACGACCCTCAGTCCCCATCCAACAATCACGTAAGCCGCAGCACCCAGAAGCAGAAGCGTTGACCATCGGAACTGAGCTGAAAACCGTTGGACTACAACAACCGGTGCCACGGCACTGAGCGTCTGGAAAAGCAATTGATTTGGACGGCTTTCCTGCGAATCAATGTCCGGCAGTAAGCTGCCAACCGTACAAACCAGTCCAATCGCTGCCGAATCGGCGACTGGTAAATTCGCATAAACACTCGCTGCATATCCAACAGCAGCACCTGCAACAACACCACCGGTCAAATGATGGACGAAATTGCCCATGCATCAACACACTTCAGGAATTGGATTAATCCCGATTTCCACCAAGCAGCCGCAGCAGGAACAAAAAGAGGTTGATAAAATCCAGATACAATGCCAGTGCCCCCAGAATCGCTTTTTTCTTTCCTACAGCAGTTGCTTCTTCTCCTACTACATACTGCGCCTTCAACCGCTGCATATCATAAGCTGTAAGGACGGCAAACACACCAACGCCAATCAAAGAAATGGCGAAGTCCAGCGCATCACTCTGCAGAAAGAGATTAACCAGCAAAGCGATTAAAATTCCAAACACACCCATCAGGGCAAAACTGCCAAGACTGCTCAGATCCCGCTTCGTCAGATACCCATACACTGCCATCACAGCATACATCCCCGCAGCGGAGAAGAAAGCAACCGCTATGCTTTCTTCAGTAAACGCCACAAAGACTGCCGAAAGTGTGAGTCCATTGAGCGCTGCATATCCCAGAAAAGCCGCTCTGGCTGCCGATACGGACATTTTGTCAATTCGGGCAGAGAGCCACACAACTAAACCCAACTCACCGATGATCAAACCAAAGAAGATAATGGGACTTCCCAGGACAATGGAAAGCAGGGCAGGCGAGCTACTCACAACAGCAGCAATAGTGCCGGTGAGCAACAATCCTCCGACCATCCATTGATAAATCCCGAGGATATATTCTCGCACTGCTTGTTGCAGCGCCTGCTGGGGTATAGACAACGTTGCCTGTCTCATTGTGTTTTGCCTCGTTTTTTATTCCACAATCTTCACGAATTCTCTAATTTAGACGAAAGATCGGTTGAGGATAATGGTTGAATTCGGATTTTCTCCAGCCGTCGATCTGAACGCTCCAGCACCGTGAACTCATATCCATCAATTTGAATTTTCTCGTTTTCCTCCGGTAGTCGCTCACAGTGATAAATCAACAAGCCGCCCAGTGTATCGTACCGCTCACTTTCTGGTAGGGGATGAGGAAGGATGGCGTTCAGTTCGTGGATAGGAGTTGTTGCCCACGCCACAAAACTGCCATCCGGCTGAGAAACGACTTCCGGTTCTTCCTCATCATACTCGTCACGAATTTCGCCAACCAATGCCTCCAGCACATCTTCCATAGTGACCAGTCCTGCCGTTCCTCCAAATTCATCCTGAACAATAGCCAGATGCACCTGGTGTTGCTGCAGGGTTTGTAATAGCGTAGAAACCGCCATTGTTTCAGGAACAAAAAATGGCGATCGCAAAACGTCTTCCAGTACAATCAACTGAGGATGGCGCAGCAACGTCAGCAGGTCTTTAACGTACAGGATACCAACGATGTTATCCAGCGTGTCACGATAAACAGGCAATCGAGAATATCCTTCCTCCACGACCAACTCCAGAATGGCATCCAGCGACATTGTAATATCCACTGCAACTATTTCCGTTCGCGGCACCATAATGTGATGCGCCCTTAAACGGGCAAAGCGGAACACATTCCGTACCAACTGAGGGACTATGGGATCAGTCGCTGTCTTTTCAACTGACTGTTCCAGCACATACTGCAACTCTTCCGGACTATGAACGCCGTGCTCCACACTGGCTTCCAATCCGACCACCCGGAGTATCCAGTTCGCAAAACCATTGAGGACCACAATAAAGGGATACAACACGATATAGAAAAATCGCATCGGATAGGCAACCCCCAGCGTGACCGATTCTGGGAACCGAATCGCCAGAGACTTTGGGAACAGTTCTCCTAAGGTAATGTGCAGAAAAGTGATAACGCCAAATGCCAGCGGCAAAGAAATCTGATGAACCAGTTGCGGATCAACTCCAATACCAAGCGCTTCTAACACTGTAGCGATCATATCCGCAACAACGCTTTCACCAATCCATCCAAGACCGATACTGGCGATCGTGATCCCCAATTGTGTTGCCGATAAATATGCATCCAGATGATCTACCAGATGGAGTGCCAGCCGTGCAACTTTTTGCCCTTGCTGTGTACGAACCTGCAACTGCGAGTGCCGGACTTTCACCAGGGCAAATTCAGCAGCAACAAAGAAGCCATTCAAAAAGACCAGAAAGAATGTGAGCAAGAGATCTGCGATCATTGCCATCTCACTGATTCTGCCATACCACCATTGAGCATCGCCTGGGTAACATCAGAAATCACGGGTGTTCCAAAGTGATACCGATAAAACCGATCGAACAGTCGAAGGATCTGCTGTCGATATGCTACCTGTTGTAGCGGTGTAACGCGCTCCAACTGTTCGCAAGACAATTGGGCAACCTGCTGCAGGAAAGAGAGTGCTGGCTGCTCCAGCCGTACGACGACACTGGTAGGAATGCTGGATGGGCGGAGCGGACATCCGCGGTCGATGGAAAACAATACCGAGGATCCCAGAATTTCTATTGGCTGTCCAGCCGTAAGATCCGTAAACAATTCGATGGCGAAACCGCTGAGCCTGCCTATCTGAAGCATCATCCAGCAGTAGAGGGCAAAGAAATTCTGCGACATTTCGTTGAGATAGTACAATCCTTGCTTGAGCGTTTGATACAATGAAGGATTGGGCTCTTCTGCCGGCTGGGTCCGATACACTGCTTCCACAATCGCAAAACCGACGCTCATACGATCATAGGAGGCTAAAATCTGCCGAAATGGCAAAACAGGCTCTGCTTTCGCCAGCGTGTGCAGCGTACGATTCGGCTTTTTATACAAAGCAACCCACGAACACCGCATCGGTTGGAGTGCACCGCCAAAACGTTTTATAGATCGTCGCGCCTGCGGCGCAACCACTGAGCACTTTCCACACGCTTCTGTGTACAACGTCACCAACTGGCTACTTTCTCGATACCGGCGGGTACTTAACACAATGGCTTCGGTATGCACCAACATCGGTGTTATCGGAGGTAGTCTAACTGGTAGCGAACTTCCAGAATTTTCTGCACCTCTTCGATAACGGTGAAAGAATTCCGTAACGTCTGTCGCTCAATTTTCGAGAGTTCCCGGGGATCGATGTATCGCCCTGAATTATGATGGCGCAAGCCTGTGCGCGTCCGCAGTCGAAGATAGAGCCCATATGCTTCTGCCGCTTCGTTGTACAATTGGCGATTCGCCGATTCCCGCTCTCCAGCTGCCTGGAATCGCTCCATTGTATTGGTAATATGCACAGTGCCAGCATCAATGGTTAATACCCTAGCGGCATCTGCCAGTGGCATCATTGCCCGGAGTTTAATATCAAACCGATCCTTGTGCTCCCCACTCCGCTCCAGGATAAAGTTGCGGAAGAAACTCAACGGCGGAGGATTCTGCAAAGCATTTTTTGCCAGGAAAATCAAGTACGCCGGCTCTTCCTCTTTGCCCGTACGGATGGTATCATATAAAGCCTCTGCTAATCGGGTGTCACCAGCTACCGGGCGCAGGTCAAAAAAGATTGTGGTATGCATAACCGCCTTTTCATC
Organism: Candidatus Kapaibacterium sp.; assembly: GCA_026996895.1. Lineage (GTDB taxonomy): Bacteria > Bacteroidota > Ignavibacteria > Kapaibacteriales > WFXC01 > WFXC01. The sequence continues at coordinate 19,899 of JALWJX010000078.1, read as the reverse complement.
TGGCTCAGTCATCCATCGCCAGAAATATTTTTTCCATACCGATAACGGTTGACACCACGTCGGGTTATTTGCCATCATTCCGCCGGGACACAGAGCAAACCCACACTGCGTCAAAATCTCAATGACCCGCTCTGCAAAGAGCAAAAAATATTCCCTCGCATATCCTTCTTCCTCTTTTGACTGAGGATCCGCATATACCAGTGCATTATCCAGGTCGGTTCGCAGCATTTGTTCCTTCCGTCCCTCACTCCCCATCGAAAGCCAGCAAAAGGGGAGTGGCGCTTCGTGGCCTTCAGAACGCAACTGTTGTTGCACCAACTGCACCGCCCGCTGGATCAATGCATCATTGATATGGGTCATTACATTCGTCACAAAAGCAATATTAACGCCGTGCTCGATGTAGAACTGCAAGAGCTCTTCGGCACGATCCCGAGTTGCCGCCAGCGTGTCAATGTCCCGAGCCCGCACCATCTCTTTCACCAGTACGGCTGGACTGTTGCCCATTCGTAAGAACAAATCCCGCTCGGAGATCATCCCCAGAGCAGGGCTGCGGTCCGTCCCATCGGCCGTCACACACAGATGGCGGATGCGGTGCTGCATCATCAGGATCAGAGCATCGGCAGCGGAAATACCGGGCGGAACTGTCACAACAGGAGAATGCATAATACGGGCAATCACCGCCTCTACCGGTACTTCCCCCGTCGCAACATACCGCCGCAGGTCTGTGTCGGTCACAATGCCCAGCGGACGACGATGCTCATCCGCAATAATCACCGATCCCACATCCTGCTCTGTCATCAAGCGGGCGGCGGCAGCAATGGAGGTCTCGGTCGTCACGGTCACCGGCGCTCGCCGGGGATGCAGTTTAACTCCCTCGATCGGCAACAGCGACACTGGCTGATCGCTCTGGGTCAGTTCCAGCGTCTCGCCAGCCCCAGGTTCTCTGACCAATCGCCGCAGCATTTGCATTCCGGCGGCAAAACCAGCGGCAAAAAACACGGCAACATCGTTATAGTGTTCAATCAATGGCTGAAACTGATGCCACGGAATGGCGTACAGCAGTGTATCTTCCCGAGCCCGTGCGCTCAAACCATACTCTGTGCCAGCCAACAGAGCAGTAACGCCGAATATATCCCCTTCATCACAAATTTCTATCAACTGTTCCTGATCGCCCACCATTTTCAAAAGCTCGATGAGCCCTTTCTGAACCACAAAAAAATCTTCTGATGGTCGCTCCCCTTCTCGAAACACATAAGCTCCTTCAGGAACAAAACGAACGCGACAATGGAGCGCTAACTGGAGCAAGTCCTCTTCGTCAAGCGCAGAAAAGGGTGGATATTGTCGAAGAAAATCGGCGACGCGATACTGAAGACTCTCAGCCGTCGTGTCCATATAGTGCAACAGGTTTTTGTACAAATCACCCTCTCAGACGGACAAAAGGGTGCATTAGTCCGCCAGAATTTATGTGAACTTTACTTTTACTCCGACTGCTGGAGAGCAGCTATTTGCTCCTGTAATTGCTGAAGCTGCTGTAGCAACTGCACCATTTCAGCATCATCCGCTCCTGCTAATTGCTGTTTGAGCTGTTCCTGCCGTTGCTGGAGTTGCCGAAGCTGAAGCCGACGAATGCTATCCCGAAATGCTGCTCGCTCATCCACTTCAATCCGCACTTCATAAGCACGCCAGCGGTCGCTGGGGGTTTCCGGATCTACCAGCAGTCCTGCCAGCAGCATTCGTATTGATTCCGGAATTGCCTCGTCTTGCAAAATACCGTGAATCCATTCCCCATCCGGCTGTGCCCGGCGGTGCAGCACCTGGAATAAAGTCCGAGCTGCATCACTGATGAAAAGCTCCTCTTTCACAATCTGACGCTCAATGACAGAAGTAACGCTTTCCGGATGCCGAAGAAGAATCCGAAAGATGGTTTCCTCTTCGGGCAGCAAACCGGTCGATTCAGCAGCCGATGGTGTTTGTTCTGGTTGCGTAGATGACGGGGCAGCAGCAGAAGCTGTCGGCAGTCGCCGTTTCCGTCGAAGCTGCTGAAGTGTCTGATACAACCGTGCTTCTGGAAAATGAAGGTGTTGGGCTAACTGGCGAATCGCAAAATCCTGCTGCAACGGCTCAGGTATCTGCGCAATTACTTCGATCAGATATTTAACTGCCTGCGCCTGCTGTACCGGCGTTGCCATTCGTCCCTGTCGGTGCAAATGATGGAGCAGGAAAGCCAAACCATCTGCTGCTTCGTCAATGCGACGTCGCAATTCTTCGACGGAGAAGCGGCGAACAAAGCTATCGGGATCTTCTCCTTCAGGCAGTTGCACGACAAATACGTCGATCCCGGTTGCAAAAGCAAGTTCGACCACTCGAACAGCCGCCTGTTGTCCCGCCTCATCCTGATCGTAGAGTAATGCAATGGCTGGCGCATACCGTTTTAGCGTACGCAGATGCTGTGCCGTGAGCGCCGTGCCACACGTGGCAACAACATTGGCAATACCAGCCTGCACCAGCGCTAACACATCCATATATCCCTCCACAACGATCGCCTTCTGTTCCCGGCGAATTGCATCCCGTGCCTGATACAGGCCATAAAGCACCTGACTTTTGTCGTACACCATCGTTTGCGGAGAATTGAGATATTTCGGCGTGTCTTCTTCCCGCAAGCGACGTGCGCCGAACCCCACAACCTGCCCAAAAGAGTGGAAGATAGGGAAGATCAGTCGATGGCGGAAGCGATCATAAACGGATTTTTCCGTTTCAACCACCAGCCCTGCTTTGACAAGGAGTTCAGGAGAAAAGCCCTGTTGCCGGAGCGTGTTTTGCAACGCGTCCCACCCAGCAGGTGCATAGCCCAACTGGAACTGTTCAATGATCTGTTTCCGAATCCCGCGGCGTTCCAGATATAGCCGCGCCTTCTGTCCAGCCGGAGAATGCAGTTGCTGTACAAAAAAATCCGTCGCTGCCCGCAGTACTCGATACAACTGCTCCTTCTCACTCCGAATCGGCGCATCCTGTGCCTGTTGCTCCGGAATGTCGATTCCTACTCGATGTGCAACCATCCGGACCGCTTCAGTAAACGAAATCCCGTGATATTCCATCAAGAACGTGAAAACATTCCCTCCCTTTCCACAACCGAAGCATTTAAAAATGCCACGCTCTGGCGAAACCGAAAAAGAGGGTGTTCGCTCCTTGTGAAACGGGCACAAAGCAACATAGGAACGCCCCCGGCGGCGCAGCGGAACAAATTCTCCAATGATTTCGACAATATCCGCCTGGGAACGAACCAATTCGATGATATCCTCTGGAATTGGCATTGCTGCATCCTCTGTTGCTTTGTTTGTTTCCAATTGACGGACGGAGAAAGAAAATCGTCAGGGATGAGCGATAGCAATGCAAACTATATTTGTCAGTTGTTCGTTACAAAGCCTGATTTTCAAAAAATGGTGGCCCCTTCGTCTAATGGTTAGGACACCGCTCTTTCAAGGCGGCGATACGGGTTCGAGTCCCGTAGGGGTCACACTCGAAAAGCGCCTCGGATATTGGGAGGCGCTTTTCTTTTTGTCTGATTCCAAAAGGCTGTTAATCTTGAACGGCAAACGGTGGCAAATGCAGAGCTGGAAAAGGGGGTGGCAATGGCTACCTCTCTGCCTGTTGTCTCTCACCATAGCTGCCTGTGCTTCTGCCCCTCGCTGTGAAAACCTGAACGCTACGGGGAATCTTGCATCGCTGAACTCCCCTGCGGATGATCTGGCGCCGCTCCCATACGCTTCTAAGGTTCTGATCTTTGCATCGGACCGCTCCGTCACCGTTGAAACAGATAGCACTACCATAGAGCTGGACAACGACCAGCCAATTTTTCTTACATCAACTCGATACCGGGACGGCTGGGCGGAGCCAGCCGTGGTCCAGGAACCGCCGGTCAACCACTATGGCGGCGGGGCTGGCGCCACGTACTTTTATGATTCGGCTACCGGGACCACCAATGTCTTTTTTGCCGCTCCTGTCTCAGAAGGAAATTTTGATCTGTTTGTTGTTTCCGGGTCTGAAGGACGATGGTCGCAACCCCAACCGCTGACCGTGCTAAACTCCCCTCACTGGGATGGATACCCTGCCGTCGCACCGGATGGTTCATACCTCTTATTCGTTTCTGACCGTCCCCAGGGGCAGGGAGGTCTGGACCTTTACATCGCTTTCCGGTTAAGCGATAGCCTGTGGTCCATTCCGCAACCACTTCGAGAGCTTAATTCCCGGTGGGATGAAATGTCCCCGGTCATCGATCACGATGGAACGCTCTACTTTGCAACCCAGGCAATGAGTGCGCAACGGACTTTTGATATTGTACGCGCAGCATCAACCGGTGCGGGACAATGGAGTTCTCCCGAGTTGCTCCCTTTTCCCATCAACACCAACAGTGACGAAATCACCCCTCAACTCTGGGGAGATTCACTGCTGTTGAGCTCTAATCGACCGGGAGGATGCGGCGGCTTTGATCTCTACGCTTTCCCCCTCTGCCCACCCGTTCAGGTGATTGGAACTGTCTTTTCAGATCCCGGAATGCATTCCCGCGAGCGGATTGTTGCCATCGATCATTACCACCGACGCTTTGCCGAAACGGTCGTCCAATCCGATGGTCGCTTTCAACTCCAATTGCCAGCGCGACGGCAATACCAGTTGGTATACGAAAATCTCTGCTACTCAGGAGATCCCATTACCATTGATGTGACAACACCGTGCACCCTGCAACCGACGGTTATTCGAGCCGATTTTACGATCCCTCCCATTCCAATACCAGAGCCTACGTTCCCATTTACAGTCGACATTCCCTACTTCGTTCCCGGCTATCACAAACCCACAACGCTGCATAACCTTCAGGATCTCCGGCTGCTGCTGGAGATGAACCTTTTAGCACACGCTGCCATCGCTTACCCGGATAGCAGCTATGACCTTTATGCTCAGATTGTCCAGAAACAACTGGATATCTTTCGAGACCAGCTCCAGCAGGCGCTCCAGGCTACCAGTGACCCGTGTCGGAGCCAGGGTCCCGATCTCTTTATCATCGTGGAAGGATATGCAAGTCCAAAAGAAATTCCGGAGCATGCTCGCTATATCGGAGTTGACGTATGGGACGAACACTACAACCTCTTCGTAACATCCGATATGCCGCTAACCCCCTCGCTGTTGGCTCGCTTGCGGGCATATTTCGTCCTCCGCTCATTGCAACAGATGCTGTCCGAAGATCCACAGTGGAAGGCATTGGCAGATCACATTCACTGGAAAATTGCTGGATCGGTAACATCCGATACCAGTCCTGAACAGCGGAAGGTTCGGATTTTGATCACAAATGCCAAACCGTTGCAAAAACTTTGACGGAGGTGAATAGCCAATGGAACAGTTTTGCGTAATTTTGAAGTTTGATAAACCGGCGACCGGGAGACAACGTTATGATCCGTTCCGGAGTAGCCAGCAGTTGAGATAAAATAAAAATTCTTGTCAAACAACCAAAAGGAGCATCCAATGGAAGTTCAATCCCCCGAAACACTGCAACAGCAAGCGCAGCAACCATTCAAAATCCTCGGGATCCATCATGTGGAGTTCTTTGTCGGCAATGCCAAACAGGCAGCCTACTTCTACCGCCGTGGTTTCGGTTTTGAATGGTTCGCTTACAGCGGTTTGGAAACGGGTAACCGCAAGTCCACTTCGCATGCACTCCGGCAGAATGAAGTCGTTTTTGTACTTACCGCACCGTATCACTCCAACAGTCCCATCTATGAGTTTTTGCAAAAGCACGGTGATGGGGTACGAGACATCGCATTCTTAGTCGATGATGCTGAAAAAGCGTATGAAACGACCACTGCGCGTGGCGCTGAGAGTGTGGTAGAGCCCCACGTGGTTGAAGATGAGAATGGGCAAGTAAAGATTGCAACCGTCAGGGCATACGGGGACATTGTGCATAGCTTCATTGAAAAAGGAGACTATCAGGGCGTTTTCCTCCCCGGCTTCCAGGGCGTCGACAAAGATCCAATTGCCGACCCGGTTGGTTTTGTCCGCATTGACCACATTGTTGGCAATATGGGATGGAATCAGATGGAAGAAATGGTCAACTTTTACAACCGGGTTTTTGGCTTCAAACGGTTTGTGTCATTTGATGACAAGGACATTTCGACGGAGTACACCGCTTTGCGATCTACAGTGGTTGCTAACGATAATTTGCTGATCAAGTTCCCCATCAACGAACCAGCAGAAGGAAAGAAAAAATCCCAGATCGAGGAGTTTGTAGAGTTCAATGAGGGTCCAGGAGTTCAGCACATTGCATTGTTGACTAACGACATTGTGACGACTGTGGAAAAACTGCGTGCTAACGGTATTGAGTTTATGGACACCCCGGATGCATACTACGACGCGTTGCCCAGCCGGGTGGGAGCCATTGATGAAGCGGTAGACACTATCCGACGGCTGCGCATCCTGGTGGATCGCGACGATCAGGGATACCTGCTCCAGATTTTCACCCGAACCTTGGTGGATCGCCCCACGCTCTTTTTTGAAATCATTCAACGCAAAGGTGCACAGTCCTTTGGTAAAGGCAACTTCAAAGCGCTGTTTGAAGCCATCGAGCGTGAACAGGCATTGCGTGGCACACTGGACAAATAAATCCTGGATAACAAGTAGCAACAACAGACGAAAGGACGCAGAAGGAAATGGCAGTTGCAAAGGATGTGGTCAAGCAGCGGCGGACAAGCTCGCGGCGAAAAAAGGACGTTATTCCGTTTTTCAAATCGGTCTCGATCTACTTCAACCGTGCTGCGAATCACCTGCTAAAAGAATACCCTGCTGGCTTGCTGAAGCAGATTCGGGAATGCAATGCTGTGTACTCGTTCCACTTTCCGCTGCGTCGCGACGACGGAAACATCGAGGTGATACATGCTTACCGGGTAGAGCATAGCCATCATCGATTACCGACAAAAGGAGGTATCCGGTTCAGCGAGTTAGTAGACCAAGACGAAGTGGAAGCCTTAGCAGCACTGATGACCTTTAAATGTGCCATCGTTCATGTTCCCTTCGGCGGTGCAAAAGGCGGGGTCAAAATCAATCCGCGCAACTATTCAGTAACTGAATTAGAACGAATTACCCGACGGTATACAACGCAATTACTTCACAAACACTTCATTGGTCCTGCGGTCGACGTACCAGCTCCGGACTATGGTACCGGAGAGCGGGAAATGGCGTGGATTGCCGATACGTATATGATGCTCACCGGCGGCAGCGACATCAATGCCCTGGCGTGTGTGACCGGCAAACCCATCAATCAAGGTGGTGTGCGGGGACGCCGGGAAGCCACTGGATTAGGAGTCTACTATGGCCTTCGAGAAGCACTTCGCGATACGGATCTGCTGAAACGCTACGGAATCCTGCCCGGCATTGAGGGTAAAACCGTCATTGTTCAGGGATTCGGCAACGTGGGCTACCACGCAGCAAAGTTCATCCAGGAAGGTGGTGGGATTATCGTAGGAATCATCGAGTATGACGGCGCAATCTATAATCCAAAAGGGCTGGATGTCGAAGATGTCCAGCGCTGGCGTCAGGAAACGGGTTCCATCACGGGTTATCCCAAAGCGAAAACATACAAAAATGGGCATCGGTTGCTTACCTTTCCCTGCGACATTCTGGTGCCTGCCGCTCTAGAAAATCAGATCACAGTAGAAAATGCAGAGCACATTCAGGCAAAAATCGTTGCTGAAGCAGCCAATGGTCCGGTAACCAGCCAGGCAGAAGAAATTCTGGAAAAACGTGGCATCTTAATCATCCCCGACCTTTATTTAAACGCCGGTGGCGTCACCGTATCGTATTTTGAATGGCTTAAAAACATTTCCCATATTCGCTTTGGACGGATGGGAAAGCGTTTCGACGAAGCGGTCAATACCCGACTGGTCGATTCAATCGAACGCCTGGTTGGCAAACAGTTTTCGCAAATTGAACGTAACCTCCTGATTCGTGGCGCTGAAGAACAGGATCTGGTTTACTCAGGACTGGAAGAAACAATGATTTTCGCATACCACGAAATCAAAAGCTACTGGAACGCAAATCCTGAAATTGAAAATCTCCGGACAGCGGCATACGTCTCTGGCATTGATAAAGTTGCACTGGCATATATGCAACTGGGTGTATTTCCGTAAAATTTCGTATTTTTGCGGTTTGCAGAAATTTGTCTAACGGTTAAAACAATACTGGTACGATGGGAAAGGATCAATCGTTTTTTGCCAAGGTATTGAAGAGCAAGCAAAAGCGGGAAGCGGGACCCGGCATTATGAATGTAATGGTCATCAAGCCGTACCGTTCTGCGAAAGGAACGATTCGGCTGCGAAAAAAAATGGTCAAAGTGAAGGACTTATCGGAAATCGACGCAATAGCCGCAAATTTGTAGAGCAGCAATAAAAGGATATAGGGCTATGAAAAAAGGCATTCATCCACGATACCACACTATTGAAGTTGTGATGACAGACGGAACAGTCTTCAAAACCCGATCGTGTTATCCGAAGGACCGACTGGTGCTGGAAATTGATTCTAAAAGCCATCCTTTTTTTACCGGTAAGCAGGTCCTGGTTGATACGGCCGGTCGGGTAGATCGCTTCAAAAAGCGATTGGAAAAATCACGCAAGATTCAAGAGCAGCGAAAGCAGCAACAGTCCCAACAACAAACAACTGAGGAGCAAGGATGAGCCAGATTCCCTTAATGACCATTTATGGCGATCGCAACCGTGGTCGGCGACGTCCCAATCCTCTGGGATCCTCCAAGTTCGTCGACTACCTGGATGTCGATCTGCTGGAAGAGTTTATCAACGATCAGGGTAAGATTCTGCCACGTCGTATCACTGGCGTTACCGCCTATCAGCAGCGGCGTATCGCAGAGGCTATCAAGCGGGCTCGACATCTGGCACTGCTGCCATTTGTCGCACGAGACATTAGTTGAATCTCCTTTGTCACAGTAGCAACCTTTGGAAAGGCAGCCTTTAAGGTTGCCTTTTTGTTTTTTTAAAATTCTCTCGTCGCCAAAACGTCCTTGGCTCGAACTGCAAAAGGCTACGATCGTGAGTCGAACCAAAGCGGGACAGCCGCGTGTTTGAGACTCTACAGCAAAAAATTGAACAGGCGATCCGAAAGGTTCGGGGCTTAGATACCATCACTGAATCCAACATTGAAGAAGCCTTGCGAGAGGTTCGCCGGGCTTTGCTGGAGGCAGATGTTCACTTCACCGTTGTGAAGCAATTTATTGAAGACGTCAAGAAAGAGGCGATCGGGCTTAAAGTTCGGGGGAAAGTACACCCTGAACAGTTCTTCATCAAGCTGATTTACGATGAAATGGTGAAGTTAATGGGATCGGAGCACGCACAGTTGCACCTGGCTCCGATTCCTCCAACCGTGATTCTCATTGCGGGACTGCAGGGCTCCGGGAAGACAACCTTTGCTGCGAAACTGGCACAGTATCTTCGGAAGGAGAAGAAGCTCCTTCCCCTGTTAGTTGCTGCGGACATCTACCGACCCGCTGCTATTGAACAGCTTCAACTCTTAGGACAGCAAGCAGAAACGCCCGTTTTCTATCAGGAAGGGCTCTCACCGGTTGCCTTAGCAGAAGAGGGTGTACGCTTTGCCCGGAAACAGGGAAGAAACGTTGTGATCATTGACACCGCCGGACGACTCAGCATCGACGAGGCAATGATGCAGGAGGTTGCAGCGATCAAAGAGGCAGTCTCCCCACAAGAGATCCTCTTTGTCTGCGATGCAATGATTGGCCAGGATGCTGTCAACACCGCAAAGGCGTTCAACGAACGACTGGACTTTACCGGCGTGGTGCTGACCAAATTAGATGGCGATACCCGTGGCGGTGCAGCTCTGTCGGTCAAAGCCGTGGTTCGGAAACCTATTAAGTTTGTCTCCGTCGGGGAATCTCTTGATGCACTGGAACTGTTCCACCCTGACCGAATCGCTTCCCGCATTTTGGGAATGGGGGATGTGCTGACCCTGGTGGAGAAAGCCCAGCGGGAAATCGATGAAGAAGAAGCCCGCCGGTTAGAAGAAAAACTCCTCAAAGACGAATTCACCTTCGAAGATTTGCGCAAGCAACTGCGAATCATTAAGCGGATGGGTCCTTTGCGAGACCTGATTAGTCTCATTCCCGGAATGAGCAGTATGCTGCGCGAGGTGCAGATTGAAGATTCCGCTCTCAAACGCGTCGAAGCCATTATCAACTCAATGACGAAGGAAGAACGGCAAAAGCCAGAATTGCTCCAAAACGCTTCTCGCCGACGCCGCATTGCGCGGGGAAGTGGGACAACGCTGGAAGAGGTTAACCAGCTCATCCAGCAGTACCAGGAAATGCGGAAATTGATGCGGCAGATCTCGAAAAATCAAAAGCGTTTTGGCAAACGACTGGTGCCGCCACCGGGGCAAATGGATCCGGCTGCATTTGTGCACGGCGGGGCGCCAGCACCGCGGATGAAGAAAAAGAAAAAACGCAATAAACTGCGAGGATTTTAAACAACAAAGGGGATGAACAATGGTCAAACTCCGATTGAGACGACGGGGACGCAAATTCCGACCTTTTTACGATATTGTTGCTGTCGATTCCCGCGCCCGACGGGACGGCAAATTTATCGAGCGCATCGGCTACTATGACCCGATGACAACACCGTCGACCATTGTTATCAACGAAGAACGTGCCCTGTACTGGCTTCGAGTCGGCGCCCAACCAACAGACATCGTTCGGCACCTACTCAGCACCCAGGGCATTCTGCTACGACTCCATCTGGAGCGTAAAGGCATTCCAGCCGAAGAAATCGAGCAGGCGGTTGCCCGCCATCGAGAAATCGTTGCTCAACGCGTCCAGCGGATCCTGGAGAAGAAGCAAAAGAAATATCAGAAATCCAAACCGCAGCCAGCGCCGGCAGCAGAAAACGAAGCGGCAGCGGCTGAATCGCAAGAGGGTTAAATTTGCCCTTTGCGTATCGCTCTGGTTTGTGCCAGAGCAGGGTCCAATCTCGCTGAGGAAGCGCGTCGAAAACGAGCCAGGGAGGTGCAGCGTACGGGAGTGCAATTTTTGCGCGCGAATAATCGTTGTAGCGGATAACCAGCAACAAGTCACATTACAGGAGTTTTGCAATGGCAAAGGAGACGGCAGCGAATCAAGCGAGTGAACAGCAAGCTCGCCAGCGGGCATTGCAAGAAGCAATCAAGCAAATCGAGCGGCAGTACGGCAAAGGCTCCATTATGCGCCTCACGGATCAGGCTTTTGCACCCGTTGAAGCAATTTCTACCGGTTGCTTATCGCTGGACTATGCCATAGGCATTGGCGGTGTTCCCCGCGGTCGTATCACGGAGATTTTTGGTCCGGAATCCTCCGGGAAAACAACCGTTTGTCTTCACGTCATTGCCGAAGCGCAGAAAGCTGGTGGCTATGCTGCGTTTATCGACACAGAACATGCGCTGGATATCCGATATGCGCAGCGACTGGGAGTGGATTTGAATTCTCTGCTGCTCTCGCAGCCAGAATTTGGCGAACAGGCATTAGAGATTGTGGAAACACTGGTACGGAGTAATGCCGTTGACGTTATCGTTATCGACTCCGTTGCCGCCTTAACTCCAAGAGCAGAGATTGAAGGGGAAATGGGGGACGCTACAATGGGTGCCCACGCCCGGCTGATGTCGCAGGCGATGCGGAAGTTAAACGCCGCCATTGGTCGCTCCCGCACTGCTGTGATTTTTACCAATCAGTTGCGATCGAAAATTGGCATTACCTACGGCAATCCCGAAGTCACAACTGGCGGGAATGCCTTGAAATTCTATGCTTCTGTGCGCATTGATATCCGACGCCGGGAACCGATCAAAGGGGAGAACAAAGAAATCATCGGAAATCGGGTCAGGGCAAAGATTGTGAAGAACAAAGTAGCACCTCCCTTCAAAGAAGCGGAGTTTGACATCTACTACAACGAGGGCATTTCGAAAATCTCGGATCTGGTGGATTTAGCTATTGAACTGGGCATTATCACCCGCAGTGGCTCGTGGTTCACTTTTGAAGAGGAACGCGTCCAGGGACGCGACGGATTTAAAACCCTGGTCAATGAACAGCCGGAAGTGCTGGAACGCCTTGAACGGCAGGTTCGGGAAAAGTTAGGTATTGCGCCAGAACCAGCAACTGCTTCGGAGTGACGCTCTGTATCAACTGCTATGCTGCATGTCCAGGAGATCGGTCCTCGAAAGGGCAAACCGCAGTGGCAAAAGGTTTATTTGAGTGATGGCAGCGTCATCGAGTTACCGAAAACCGTGATCTTACAACAGCAATTGTGGGTCGGCAAGCAAATCGGAACAGAAGATCTTGAGACATTACACCACCTTTCCGAATACCACCGCGCTCAGGAAGCTGCGCTTCACTACGTGGGCTACAAAGCGCGAACGGAATATCAGGTACGGCAACATCTGAGCAAAAAGGGATTCAAGACACCAGTTATTGATCAGGTCATCGCATTTTTGCATCGGTACTGCTATCTGAACGATGCGGAATTTGCACGAGAATTCATCCGCAGCTATCTCAAGCGGAAGCCTTCTGGTTATTACCGGGTACGATATGAACTTCGCCGGCGCGGCATAGCCGAGCATCTGATTGAAGCTGCTCTTGCTCCTTTCGAAGATGACATCCACCAACACCATCTGGCGCGGGAAGCAGCGCTTCGCAAACTCCGGGCTTTACAACACAAACCGGCTGCTAAACAACGGCAGTTACTGATTCAATTCCTGCAACGCCGCGGCTTTACCTGGGATACCATTCGCCTGATCATCGAAGAACTTTTCGACGACCTGCAATAACGTTGATGGTTGCACGTTAACGCCTTTGCTGTACACGAAAAGTGGCATTTTTTAACTCAGAAGAAAGCTTACCGTTCTTTTCGCGGTGTTGGGGCGTAGCCAAGCGGCAAGGCAGCGGACTTTGGATCCGCCATTCGCAGGTTCGAATCCTGCCGCCCCAGCTTTTTTTATTTTGGGCGAAGGGGATAGTTAACCGTCTATGGAAGTATGCTGAAAATCGTAACGGGGCGCTCCCACCCAGCATTGGGGCAGAAAATCGCCCACCATCTGGATATGGAACTGGCTGCCGTCAGTATCCGAAACTTCAGCGATGGCGAAATCTGGGTAAAATACGAAGAGAACATCCGCGGTGTGGATTTGTTTATCGTTCAATCCACCTTTGCCCCGGCAGATAATTTGATGGAGTTGCTGCTGTTGATTGATGCTGCTCGCCGCGCCTCAGCCAGTCGGATTACGGCAGTGATCCCTTACTTTGGCTATGCCCGGCAGGATCGGAAAGATCAACCGAGAGTTGCAATTTCAGCGAAACTGGTCGCCAACCTGCTGACCACTGCCGGTGCTGACCGGGTCATCACAATGGATCTTCACGCTCCCCAGCTTCAGGGCTTTTTTGACATTCCACTGGATCACCTGTACGCCTCGACGGTCTTCCTGCGACGGGTGCTGGAGCTGGAACTGGATCCATCTACCTTAGCAATCGCAGCTCCCGATGTTGGCGGAGTCAAATTAGCGCGTGCTTATGCTAAACGGCTCAAAGCGGATTTGCTGCTGATCGATAAACGGCGGCCCCAGCCAAACGTTGCGGAAGTGCTTCACATCATCGGAGATCCATCCGACAAAACAGTAATCATCGTCGATGACTTGATCGATACCGGCGGCACGTTCGTAAGCTGCGTTACGGCACTGAAGGAAGCAGGAGCACAGCAAATTTACGGTATTTGTACGCATCCAGTATTTTCCGGCAATGCTATTGAGCGGATTGAAAATGCCCCGATTGAAAAGCTGTTCGTTTCTGACACGATTCCGCTCCAGCGCGCTTCAGAAAAAATCGAAGTATGCAGCATCGCAAAAATTTTTGCCGAAGCTATAATCCGAACGCATAACAATCGTTCCATTAGCTCGCTTTTTGAAATTACCGACTTTTGAGAGTCCAAATAAAGCACAACAAGGGAGAGAAGGCTATGAGCGATGTGGTCATTCAGGCAGTTGAACGAAACACAGGGAAACAGCACGCTAAAGCCCTTCGGCGCAAAGGGATGGTTCCTGGCATTGTCTACGGCGAGGGAAAAGAGGGAATTCCTATCGCAGTTCGAGAACAATCCCTCTGGCCCTTAGTCTACACCCAGCACTTCCATACCGTAACGCTGAAAATTGATGGAAAGCCTGATCAAACCTGCATTCTAAAAGACTTTCAACTCGATCCTATTACCGACCGAATTGTGCATTTTGATTTTCAGTTGCTAACGGAAGGACATAAAATCACGGTCGAAGTACCAGTGACCTTAGTGGGCGAAGCGCCAGGAACGAAAGTTGGAGGGATTCTTCAGCAGGCTGTGTCGAAGCTGGAAATCGAATGTTTACCAACGAATATCCCCGATCACATTGAGATCGACATTTCAGAACTGAAAATTGGCGACAGTATCAGCGTTGCAGATCTCAACTTACCAAATATTGAAATCCTCAACGATCCGGAAGAGGTGATCGTTACCATTATTGCGCCCGCAAAGGAGGCTGAAGTATCAGGTGCTGAGGAAAGTGAAGGCGAAACGCAGGAAGGAACAGCCGAAGCTTCGGCTTGATGGGGATCAACAACAAAGCTGAAAACCGTCTATGAAAGGAAAGCAAAAACAGCGACGACGGGGACCCAAGGTAGACTGGATGATTGTTGGTCTGGGCAACCCCGGCCCGGAATACGAAGGCACCCGACACAATATCGGATGGTCCGTCGCTAAGGTCTTTGCTTTCCAGCACCACTGCTTCGACTTCCAGAAACGCGACGGCTGGATGGAGTGCCTCTTCACCTTCAAGGGCAAGCGCATTGCTGTCATCCTGCCTATGCTCTATATGAACAACTCCGGAGAAGCAGTTGCCAGCGCGCAAGAGATGTACAACGTCCCCATCAGCCGGATTGTCGTGATTGTGGATGAGTATAATTTCCCGGTCGGGCGCATTCATTTGCGACGTGGCGGTGGTCCGGGAGGGCATAACGGTGTCGCTTCGATTATTGAGCATCTGGGCACAACGGAATTCTGGCGCCTCCGCTGCGGTATCGGTCGAAATTTCGGTCCCGGCGGTATGGCTCAGTATGTCCTTTCCCCTTTTGCGCCCGAAGAGGAACAGGCAAAAATGGAAATGCTGGAAGATGCTGTCCGTGCCCTGGACAAGATGATTTTGCTGGGACCAGAGCGTGCTATGACGGAAGTCAATGCCGAGTCACGGGAAAAATTTGGTCATCTCCCTGCCTCCAAACCCTTAGTATCGCAAGCAAGTTCGTGGAACAGATAAACGGATGCAGTTATGAATTACACAGGACCCAAAGTCAAGTTATCCCGCAAGCTGGGGATTCCTTTAACCCTCAAAGCGCGAAAGTATATGCAGAAGCGGCCCTATCCACCAGGGCAGCACGGGCGCAATCGCCGTTTCTCAAAACTTTCTGACTACGGCAAACAGTTGCTGGAAAAGCAACGGCTGCGGTATCAGTACAATATCAGCGACCGCCAGTTGCGCCGATACTTTGAAAAAGCCAGCCGAATGGAAGGAAACACTGCTGACAATCTCATCCAGCTTCTGGAGCGCCGTCTGGACGCTTTTGTCTTCCACGCTGGGCTGGCTCGCTCCATCTGGGCAGCTCGCCAATACGTGACCCACGGTCATATCCTGGTCAACGGCAAAAAAATCAATATTCCTTCCTACCAGCTCAATGTCAACGACGAAGTACAGGTCAAAGAGAAAAGCCGGAAGCTCCCCTGCTTCCAGGAAGCGATCCGAGTTGCGTCGCCGCCACCATACATTGAGCTATCGAAAGCTGAGCTCAAAGCAAGATTTCTGTATATTCCTCCACGAGAGGAAATTCCCGTGATCTGCGAAGTACCGCAGGTGATTGAGTTCTACGCTCGCTAAGGCTTAGCGCTGCACCCCGTAAGGACATCAAGACCTGTTGTTCTTACGGGGGCAGTATTGCTTTCTGCTCAACGCCAGCAGCATTTTCACACGAGAGAAAATTGGATCGGTGAAGAGAGAGGGAATTACGTGTGCCAAGCCCACGCTGAATTGCTACACCACAACGATAACCCGGCTAATGGGAGATTGTACATCTCTTGAACGTTGGCAGAGAAGACAGTTTGCCTGGGTACTGCCACCGGGAATACTGCAGCAAAATAGCGCACAGGCGCTACTCTTTTACCCGCTCAATGTATTCTCCAGTCCGGGTGTCGACCCGCACCACGTCCCCTTCATTGATAAAAATCGGCACCTGAATCGTTGCTCCCGTTTCTAAGGTCGCCGGCTTCTGGACATTGGTCACTGTATCCCCACGAACCCCTGGCTCCGTTTTCACAACCCGGAGGTTGACGTGCGGAGGAAGTTCCACGGCAATCACCTCCTCACCGTCAAAAGCCAGATCGACCACCTGATTTTCCTTCAAAAATTTGATTTGATCACCCACCAACTCCTTAGAAACGGGAATTTGCTCGTACGTTTCAACATCCATAAAGTAGAACAAATCGCCGTCGTTGTAAAGGTACTGGTAGGGGCGACGTTCCAGCCGGATGAACTCGACGTCATCGTTGGAGCGAAACTTATGCTCATACAACCGTCCACTCTTAAGATCCCGCATTTTGACCTGGTAAAACCCACTGCCCCGACCCATAAACCGATGCTCGCACGCAAGGATCAAGCAGGGCGTGTTGTTGTACCGAATCACAGCCCCCACCCGCAGATCTGAAGCACTTCCCATTCGCTTTTCATACTCTTAAACACACAAAGCACAAAAAGAGGCAACGGGCGGATTCGAACCGCCGTACGAGGTTTTGCAGACCCCTGCCTAACCACTCGGCCACGTTGCCAACGGGGAAAATCAAGAACTATAAAACGAGTGATGCTCGGTGTTGTTGTGCTCTACAGTCGCAGGCTCCGAAGCAAAATTTTTCTCGATGTATTCTTTGACTTTTGCCATCAGCCAATGGGGTGTGCTCGTCGCTCCGGAAATCCCCACGCGCTCTGCCCCCACAAGCCATTCTGGACGGAGCTCATCCACATCTGAGATAAAGTACGTCCGGGGATTTGCCGCCTTTGCTGTGGCATACAGAACTTTGCCATTGGAAGAATTTCTTCCGGCGACAAAAATGACCACATCCTGTGCCTGGGCAAATTGCGCTAACTTCGACTCTCGACCGGCAACCTGTCCACAAATCGTATCTTTCGCTTCAAAGAATGAAAACCCCGGTTGTCCATCGCCATCTGGATCAACAACGAATTCTGCTGTGAGTGCCTCTCGAAGCGCCTGCTCGATCTGATGAAAGGTTGCCCGGTCCATCGTCGTCTGCGTAAACAGCGCTGTTTTACGGGTGCGATCGACCAACTGCAACGCTTCGTCAACGCTCAGGACTACCACACATTCATCATTACACACCCCACAAACGCCCCGAACTTCCGGATGGTTCTTCTTACCGTACAGCACAATCTGATACCCCAGATTGTAGTATTTCCGCACCCGCTCCTGAAGTTTTGTCACGATGGGACAGGTTGCGTCGATCAGTTCGATGCCACACTCATAAGCGATCCGATAGGTCGACGGCGGTTCCCCGTGCGCCCGGATCAAAACTTTCGCTCCGGTGCCTTTGAGCTTTGGTAACTCGCTATGGGTAATGGTCTTCAGCCCCAGCTTTTGTAACCGCTCAATCTCCGCAGGATTGTGAATAATATCGCCCAGTACGTAGACATTACCGGGATCCTGGCGTAGATAAAATTCGGCAATCTCAATGGTGCGCACTACGCCCCAGCAAAAGCCAGCGGACGGATCAATGGTTACCTGCATCGTGCTCCTCACTTTCTCGTTCCGAAAGGCGAGAAACGAACCGCTCATTCGGTTGTTTTGCAATGGTGACGAAGATGTTCCTGCACAATCTGATAAATTTGCTCAACCTGTTCCTCAAAGCTCAGATTGGTCGTATCAATCACAATGGCATCTGGTGCTTTCCGTAGCGGGGCAATAGGGCGATGGGAATCCAGATAATCCCGTTCCGCAATTTCCTGTTTCAACTGCTCTATATCCACCGGAATCCCCTTCCGTTCCAGCTCAGCAGCCCGGCGACGAGCCCGAGCTTCGACAGAAGCTGTGAGAAAAATTTTGATGTCAGCATCCGGAAAGACATTCGTCCCAATGTCTCGCCCATCCAGCACAACGCCCCCTTCTTTGCCTAATGCCCGCTGCAACTCCACCATCGCCGATCGAATGGAGGGCAGCGCACTGACAGGACTGACAATCTTCGTGACTTCGGGACGCCGAATCGCTTCCGACACATCTTCATCGTTGAGAAACGTTCGTTGTTCCCCATTGACCATTGCCAGTCGGACGGTGTATTTCTGAAGAATCTGACGGGCATGAGCTTCATCGATGGGGAAATGCTCCCGCAGAAACGCTAATGCCAGGGCGCGATACATCGCCCCCGTGTCGATGTACAAATATCCCAACCGTTGGGCTAACGCTCTCGCCGTTGTACTTTTTCCCGATCCAGCCGGACCATCGATAGCAATGATCAATTTCTTTCCCATAGCGCTTCGACCAGTTGTTGCACACGTTGGCTATTCTCAAGGGAATCCAGCAAAGCATCAGGAGCACTTGCCCTCAGTTGCTGTTCGGAAACCGGACCGGTAGCAACTGCAATGACTGGCATTCCTGCCTGGCGTGCCGCCGCAACATCATTCGGTGAGTCTCCGACCAGCACAAAGGGAATTTTCTGGCCATACCGCGCCTGCAACCGTTGTGCAAAGAGCTGAACCAGCTGTGTCCGTTCCGGCGACTCATCTCCATAAGCTCCAAGCTCCACGAATCGGTCCAGAGCAAACAGGGACAATTTCCACCTTGCTACTGGCTGAATATTCCCCGTCACCACCCCAATGCCAATTTCCTGCGCGCGGAGCCTTGCAAAGAGTTCCCGCACACCGGGCAACAGTTGAAACTCTTCGCTGCCATAACGCCGTATCTGACGGGCAAAGTGCCGAAAAAAGGCAGGGCGCTGCTGCTCGCCCACTTGAGCATCTATCTCTGCGATTGCCAGAAGTTCACGGAACAATTGCCAATCTGTTTTCCCTGCCGCCTGCGGATAACGCGCTTCCGGTATCCGAACCTGAAAGAGCTCCTCAAAAACTTCCACCATTACTCGTAACCCTTTGCCGAAATGCCAGCGCAACAACGTACCATCAATATCAAACGCAACGTATCCCCGCGGCAGAGCAACCATTTACGAAACATTGAAGCGGATGTACAAAATATCCCCATCCTGAACGCGGTAATCCTTCCCTTCAATCCGGTATCGCCCGGCTTCCCTGACCGCCTGCTCCGAGCCCAGTGCCTCCAAATCCGCAAAATGCATCACTTCAGCTCGAATAAATCCCCGCTCAAAGTCCGAATGAATTTTCCCGGCTGCTTCTGGCGCCGTTGCCCCACGGCGAACGGTCCACGCCCGAACTTCCCGGGGACCCACAGTAAAGAAAGTAATCAACCCCAGCAACTCATACGCTTTCCGAATCACCCGATGCAATGCAGGTTCTGTTATGCCAAATTCCCGGAGAAATTCCTGCCGCTCTTCATCCGAAAGCTGTGCCAACTCTGCTTCCAGAGCCGCACAAATGGTGACAACTTCTGCCTGCCGCTGCTCTGCCCACCGCTGCACCTGCTCAATCCATTGATTACTCTGCCGAAAGCCTTCTTCATCGGTGTTCGCAACATACAGAATGGGCTTATCGGTCAGCAAAAAGTACTGTCGCATCCAGCGCGCTTCTGCTTCACTTCGATCAAAACTCCGGGCAAGGTGTCCCTCGGACAAATGG
>JALWJX010000077.1 GCA_026996895.1 Candidatus Kapaibacterium sp. | reverse complement strand
CCTCTGTATACCGTGCCGGTGGTTTCGTCTGGGATTGCTTTGCAAAAAATTTCTTCGGAAACACTTCAGCGTCTTTTGTTAATCCTTCCGGCAATCGCTGCTCTTCTCGATCTTCCTCGCTGCCCTGCCCCTCTTCCTGCACCTCCTGATAAACGGCTAAAAATCCGGGAAAGAGCACGACAGATCCAGTCACGCGGAATTCAAATTTTCCTCCTTTGATCGTAACGGTCGTCCGCTCCAACTGTGCCGGCTTCATCTGTGATGCTATAAAGCGTTGATAAATCAGCTCATAGAGCGCCGCCATTTGCGGATCTAAAAAGGGGCGAACGTACTCTGGAGTAAACCGGAGGGATGTCGGGCGAATCGCTTCGTGTGCCTCCTGTGCCTTTGGCACTTTCGTAGTATACTGCGGCGGAGTTTCAGGAAGGTATTCCTCGCCCCATTTCTGAGCGATAACCTCCCGCGCTTCCTGCTGCGCTTCAGCACTGACCCGCGGGGAATCCGTTCGCATATACGTAATCAAGCCAACGATCCCTTCCTGGCCAATCTCTACACCTTCGTACAGCCGCTGCGCCAACTGCATCGTTCGCCGCGAGGAAAGTCCCAGCCGATTGGCTGCTTCCTGCTGCAAAGAACTGGTAATAAAGGGTGCCGGCGGATTGCGAAATACTTTTCGGGACTGAATGGAAGCAATCCGAAACTCCGGGACTTCCCGCAGCTCCGCAATGATCCGCTCCGCCTCTTCTTCGGATCGAATAAAAAACAACTTTTGCAATTCTTCTTCCGTGTAATCCCGGGCAGACCCTTCTGGGCGTTGCAATGCTTTTCCGGCAATTTTAACCAATCGTGCCTGGAACGTCTGCTCCGATTCTGCTTCCAGTGCAAAATCACCAAACACCAGCCAATAAGCAATCGGCTCAAATTCCTGAATTGCCCGCTCTCGCTCTACAATTAACCGTAACGCCACAGACTGGACACGGCCGGCTGATAAGACCTTTTCCGACTTGCCCGGCAGCATTCGCCACAAAAAGGGAGAAATTTTATAGCCGATCAATCGATCCAATACCCGGCGTGCCTGCTGGGACAATACCAGATTTATGTCGATATCCCGCGGCGCTTCCAAACCCTTCTGCACCCCGGATTTGGTAATCTCCGTAAACAACACGCGCTTGATTTTCTCTCTGGCTTCCGGCGCCCGCTTTTGAATCTCTTCCGCAATGTGATAGGCAATTGCTTCTCCCTCCCGATCCGGATCCGTGGCAATCAATACTTCTTCCGATTGCTTTGCTGCAGAACAGATCTTCTCCACAATCTCTTTCTTACCACGCACCAGTTGATAGACTGGCTTGAATCCCTTTTCAATCTGCACACCCAATCGGTGCGGTGGTAAATCCTTGATATGTCCAACAGAAGCTTCAACGACAAAATTTTTTCCAAGATATTTTCGCAACGTTTGCGCTTTGGTTGGCGATTCCACAACTAACAATGATTTTTTCCGCTTTCGGCTTCCCATCTGTGCTTGTATACACTGTTGTTAAAACCTTAACTTACGAAAACTGAAGCAAGTAACCATCCGTCCATACGTTGGATAAAGGTAACGGGACAAAGCTGGTATATCCAATGTCTACAGCACCCTATAGACCCCGAAACAATGTGCGAATTGTAACTGCTGCTTCTCTGTTTGACGGGCACGATGCGGCAATCAACATTATGCGGCGGATTATGCAGGCATCGGGAGCTGAAGTGATTCACATTGGGCACAACCGATCAGTCGCAGAGATTGTCCAGACAGCTATCCAGGAAGATGTTCAGGCAGTGGCTGTTACCAGCTATCAGGGCGGGCATATGGAGTTTTTCACGTACCTCTACGACCTGCTACAAGAAAAGGGAGCTCATCACATTAAAATTTTTGGTGGTGGTGGTGGTACTATCCTGCCCAATGAAATGGAAGAGCTCCACCGCTATGGAATTACTCGCATCTATTCTCCCGAAGACGGTCGCATTATGGGTTTGCAGGGAATGATCAACGACCTGCTGGAAAAATCAGACTTTCCCACCAAAACCCAGCTTGAAGGCAACGAACTGAATTTGATCGCGCAAAACGATCATCTAACCTTAGCGCAAACCATCTCCTTTGTTGAAAACTACGCCGACCGCCCTGAGACGCAAGAATTGCTGGAACAAGCGCGCAAGCGCTTTGACGGGCGCACCATTCCAATTTTGGGGATCACCGGAACTGGCGGTGCTGGCAAATCTTCCCTTACGGATGAGCTGGTCCGCCGCTTCCAGATCGATTTTCCTGATAAACACGTTGCCATTCTCTCAGTTGATCCATCGAAAAAGAAGACCGGCGGCGCACTGTTAGGCGATCGCATTCGAATGAACTCGATCTATACGCCCAACATTTATATGCGTTCCTTTGCCACTCGCAATGCGGTCGGTGCGATCAGCGCAACGCTGCGCCCCGCCATTGATCTATTGCGAATCACCCCGGTAGATTTCATCATCATCGAGACGGCTGGTATTGGACAGGGAGACTACGAAATTGTGGAGCTGGCAGATGTCACGCTATACGTGATGACCCCGGAGTACGGCGCTCCAACGCAATTGGAAAAAATTGCGATGATCGATTATGCCGACCTGATCGCTATAAACAAATTCGACAAATTCGGGGCAGAAGATGCGCTGCGCGAAGTCCGTAAGCAGTATCGCCGTGCTCATCATCGTTTTGATGAGCCGCCGGAGAAAATGCCCGTCTATGGCACTATCGCTTCACAATTTAACGATCCCGGCGTCAATCGACTCTACCGTGCATTGATGGATACAATTCGCAACAAAACGGGCGTTCCGTGGGAATCTTCCTCTGAGTTAACAGAAGCAACAACCCGCAAAGTCTACATCATTCCTCCCGAACGCACCCGGTACCTGGGTGAGATCGTAGACGAACATAAGCGATACAAACAATACGTGGAAGAGCAAAGCACCATTGCCCGGCGTCTCTATCGCCTCAAGGGCGCTATTGAGGAGTTATCTGGAGCAGGAGAAGATGTCAGCATTCTGCAACAGCGCTATCAGGAACTGGAATCTCAGCTCAGCGACGAAGTCAAAGAAATCCTCGCCAATTGGGAAAACAAACTGGAGCGCTATCGCAAGCCCGTTGCCACCTATACTGTGCGGGGTCGGGAAATTCAGGTTGAAAATTTCACTGAATCGCTCAGTCACCAGAAGATTCCAAAGGTAGCAACTCCAAAATTTCAGGATTGGGGTGATATTGTGCGCTGGAGTCTGGAAGAGAACTTCCCCGGCGAATTCCCGTACACCGCAGGGATTTATCCTTACAAGCGCAAGGATGAAGATCCCACGCGCCAGTTTGCGGGCGAGGGAACGCCGGAGCGGACCAACCGACGTTTCCACTTTTTGTGCGAAGATATGCCGGCAAAACGGCTCAGCACCGCTTTTGATTCGGTCACACTCTATGGTGAAGATCCGGACTACCAGCCAGACATTTACGGGAAAATTGGCAACTCAGGCGTTAGCGTTGCAACGCTGGATGATGCGAAAAAACTCTATTCAGGATTTGATCTGTGCGATCCGAAAACCTCTGTTTCGATGACCATCAATGGTCCCGCTCCGATGATGTTAGCCTTCTTCTTCAACACCGCTATTGACCAGCAATGTGAAAAATACATTTTGCAGAACGGACTCCAGGAAGAGGTAGAGCAAAAGATTGAGCAGATCTACGCAGATCTGGGAGTACCCCGCCCCCGATACGAAGGAAAGCTTCCAAAAGGACACAACGGGCTGGGACTTATGCTCCTGGGTGTCACGGGTGATCAAGTCCTCCCTCGAGAAGTGTACGAAAAAATCAAGGCAGATGCACTGCGAGTTGTGCGCGGCACCGTGCAGGCAGACATTTTAAAGGAAGACCAGGCGCAAAACACCTGTATCTTCTCAGTGGAATTTGCTCTCCGGATGATGGGCGACATCCAGCAGTATTTCATCGACCACAACGTTCGGAATTTCTACTCCGTATCGATCTCTGGCTATCACATTGCTGAAGCGGGAGCAAATCCGATCACCCAATTGGCGTTTACCTTAGCAAATGCCTTTACCTACGTGGAATACTATCTCAGCCGGGGAATGCCTATTGACAGCTTCGCTCCGAATCTTTCGTTTTTCTTCAGCAACGGAATGGACCCCGAATACTCGGTTATTGGGCGTGTTGCTCGTCGCATCTGGGCAAAAGCGATTCGGCATAAATATGGTGGCAACGAACGCTCGCAGAAATTGAAATACCACATTCAGACGTCCGGGCGCTCTCTCCACGCTCAGGAAATCGCGTTCAACGACATCCGCACTACCCTGCAGGCACTGTACGCTATTTTCGACAACTGCAATTCACTCCACACCAATGCGTATGACGAAGCTATCACCACCCCTACAGAAGAATCTGTCCGCCGGGCACTGGCAATTCAATTGATCATCAACCGAGAACTGGGCTTAGCCAAAAATGAAAATCCGTGGCAGGGCTCTTTCATCATCGAACTGCTAACCGATATGGTAGAGGAAGCCGTAATGGAAGAATTCCGCCGACTCAATAGCCGCGGCGGTGTCCTGGGTGCAATGGAGTTGATGTACCAGCGGAGCAAGATTCAGGAGGAATCCCTGTATTACGAACAGTTGAAAAACAGCGGCAAGTTGCCAATCATCGGCGTCAACACATTTCTCAGCAAAGAAGGATCTCCTTACCAGATTCCCGATCGGGTGGTACGTGCGACGAAAGAAGAAAAAGAACAACAAATTGCAAATCTTCGCGCGTTCCAGCGCCGCAATGCAGCTATTGCACCGAAAAAACTGGAGGAACTGAAACAAGCGGCTGTCCAGCATCGTAATATCTTCGAGCAACTGATGGAAGTCAGCAAAGTTGCTTCCCTGGGGCAAATTACCCATGCCCTATATCAGGTCGGTGGACAGTACCGACGAACGATGTAGTCGAAAACAACGCAGGATAGCGCAATGGAAGACCAGCCTTTACACGAATCGAGCGGCGCATCAGACGTTTCTTTCACGCCACCTCCTTCCGATATGCCGTGGCATCAGGGCTTTTTCACCATTCTCATTGCTCCTTATCAGTTAGGACATTCCTACTTTCAGCCTCGCGTCTACCCAATTATGGTGGGAATCCTGTTAAATGTGCTCCTGTCCATTCTGACCTCTTATGTGATGACCTCCAATCCGGACATTTTAAACGAAGTTTTTCAGCAGGCAAAGCGTTCGATTGAAGCAGTCACAAATTATTTACCGGAAGACCAGGTGGAGGAAATGATCGACCAAACCTGGGAACGACTTTCCACTTTTTCGCTCACCAGCGCTACCTTTCAAGGAGTTGTCTCAGGCGTGCTGGGTATCTTTTTACCTGCGGTGGTCTTCTGGATTCTCTATCGCCTGACAACGGCTGAGATGCCGCCATTCCTGCTCATTGCAAATTTCGTAGGCTTTGCCCAGAGCATCATCTTCATCGGCGGCATTCTGAATGCTATTACGATGTACTTTGCTGGATCGCTCCGCTATGGGACATCGCTGCTTCTGTTTACTTCTGATATCACCCAGCTTTCCCCCTTAACGTTCAGCCTGCTGAATCAGGTGGAATTGTTCAGCATCTGGTCGTACATCGCTGCCGGCGTGGCAACTTCCGGTCTTCTGGGGTATTCCAGAGGACGGGGAATCGTCTACGGCACTATTGTGTATGCACTCAAGCTGCTGGTCATTGCCATCCCGGCACTCCTGGTGCAAATGTTCAGGCAAATGCTGTCGTAAACGCTACTTCCGGCAGCAATTATCGGAGGAATGCAACACGATTGGAACGCCAATGGCAGAACGTCCGCTCACAGCCGAAGAGCAGCAACTCTGGAAGCAATATCGACGAATCTGGACGGTTGCAACCCTGCTTCTTCTTGCCGTCTTTAGCCTGGCAGTCTTCGCTACATTGCTGGAACCACTCTATCCCTGGATGCGCTTTCTTCGCGGCTTTGCCGAAGCAGCAACCGTTGGTGCACTGGCAGATTGGTTTGCCGTTACTGCTTTGTTCCGCCACCCGCTGGGACTGCCCATTCCTCACACGGCAATTCTACCGGCAAAGAAGCAGCAACTGGCGGAAAGTCTGGGCATCTTTCTCGAAAACAACTTCCTCGAACCAGCCCTCCTCCGACAACGTCTCCGGCAACTCAACCTGCTGAACACCATCGCAAACCTGCTGGAACAGGCACAGCCAGCAATTCAGCAATACGCAACGACTTTCGTCCAGCGACTTCTTCAGCATCTGGATAAAGAACGGTGGATGGAGCAGTTACTCCACCACTTCCGATCGCTCCTTCCAGCGTGGAACATAAGTCGATGGACCGGGAAACTGCTCTCCTTTCTTGTCGAACAGCAATTGCACACGCTGCTGCTGAACGAACTTTTGAGCTACGGTGAAACGTGGCTGAAGGCGAATCGGCAGATGATCTACGAATTTCTGCTGTCGCGCATTCCGTGGTACATTCCCCGCC
Source organism: Candidatus Kapaibacterium sp. (assembly GCA_026996895.1). Lineage (GTDB taxonomy): Bacteria > Bacteroidota > Ignavibacteria > Kapaibacteriales > WFXC01 > WFXC01. The sequence continues at coordinate 40,337 of JALWJX010000077.1, read as the reverse complement.
CTTTCCGCAACAACGTGGCTCAGTATTTGACGGAACTGCTGGAGCGATTCATCGCAGAAGTTCGCAATGACCCGCACCACCCGTTACGCAAGCAAATCGAAAAATTCCTTCTGGATCTTGCAACCCAGCTTCAGGAATCAGAAGTGTATCAGGAAAAACTTCGATCGCTCCTTTCCCAGCTTCTGGAACACCCGGAAGCGCAGTCAATGATCCAGAACATCAGCCAGCAGCTCAATGCAGCCCTGTACCAATTTGTGGAGCAATCACCGGAGAAACTGGAAGCAGCAGTACAGACGCTCCTCCATTCCGTCATTCAGTTCCTCCGGCAGCAGGATCCGGTCAACACCGCTATGAACAAAGCCCTGATCGAAATGCTCCAGGATTTCATCGCACAGCACCGCTCTTCGCTTCGCACCTTCATTGCATCAGTTGTCGAACGGTGGGATGATCAGGAATTTGTACGCCGAATCGAACTCTACACCGGACGAGACCTCCAGTTTATCCGGATCAACGGAACGCTCGTGGGTGGAATGATCGGATTACTTCTCACCTTTGTCCTGGAGCTTATCCGCTAATCCTCCGCCTACGCTTTAACGCTCCAGCTCCCAGACTCAGGGTCATCCAGACGGAATCCCCGACTTCTCCCTGCGTCAGGCAATACACGCGCTTCAGACAATAATGTAAACCTCCAGAACACCGGGCATCACCGCAAACAAGCGGAATACTTCACACCTCAAGCCTGGCAATCCTCTCTCCTCTGTCAATCCTTTGCCGGGGTAGCACTCGTTTTACTCTCAGCAGTGCTACTTCCCGAACTTCCCTCTTCCGACTTTTCCTGCGCCTTCCCTTTGCCATCCTGAGATTTACGCACGTAGTCGGTGATGTAAAACCCATCGCCTTTGAAGATGAGCCCAACACCTCCGCTGATTTTGCGCTCTACTTCTCCCTGTCCCTTTGCTGGCATTTCACAGATTTCCACTGGACACCGCTCGAGCGGTTGTGCGGTGATGGGCTGGAAGTATTCAAAAACTTTCCCGCACGTTTTGCATACGTACTCGTACGTTGGCATTGGTTGAAGCTCCTATTTTGTGACACTGACCTTCCTCACACAATCGAGCAGGACAACATATCAGTCATCCCCTGTGCAACCTCTACACCACTTACGGCATCCACCGCACCGGTCGTACAATGGTCCGATCGGCAGTTCGAAGGACGATCCAGTACCATCCCGGAGGGATATGACGAAAAGAAACCGTTTTTTCATCTACTGTCGCAGTATTCCCCATCGCTACGCGCTGCACCAGCGCTCCCCGGCTATCAAACAACAACAACTGGTATGGAGTATCATAGGGAATGGCAAAACGATACTGAATGCCTTCATCAACGGGCGTAATACGCAGTCGAACCGTGCCGGACACCAACGCTACGGAGTCCAGCAAGCGACAGGTATCCTGCAACAACACAAAACCGTTCTTCGAGCGATCTCGATAGTCTCGCGCCCAAACACTGCGAACGATCAGCGAATCCCCGCTGGATGGTCCGTGAAGCACTCGCACCCGAAGCCATCCGATGGTATCTGTTGCCACTAATTGCGAAGGATCAAAAGCAAACAGAATGGTATCCTGCGGATACCCATAGCGAATTTCCGAATCAAAAGTGCTGCTATACGGATACAGCAGTGCCGAAGGCGTTATCAACTGCACCCGGACGCTATCTCCTTCTCGATACTCAACCGGAGGGCAATGCAATACCACCGGAATCCTTTCATTCCGCTCCGGCACTGTGTACAGCACGGGCAGCGAAACGCACAGCGGCAGCCGATAGGAATATCGCAGCACCGTATCCCGTTGTGCCACGGTCCCATTGCGCCAGAAGCGAATGGTAAAATCCTGCCTGCCGGCTGTTGCCAGTGTATCGCCCGATGGTGCGTATTCGGCTGTTATAATCGGTGCCTGATGATCGATCGGCTGCCAGGGAACCGGCTGTGAAATATCACCAGCCAGCCACCATTGCCGCAGTTTCCCATCCAATCCAGCAGCAAAGAATTCCTGGCGATGCGGCGCCCAGCGCACAACACGAACGTGGCTTTGCGCTGGGGGTAATGTTTCCACCACCTGCCGCTGCGCGACAGACCATCGCTGGCAACGGCGATCCACACCACCGGTGAGTGCCCATCGGTAATTGGGCGAAACATCACACGACCAGATCACTTTCGATCCCCCATCCCTGCCGTGTTCCCCGGCATAAACCTGCGGATCAAGACCCGGCAGGAAATACTGATGGAGTTTCCCATCGCTACCCACAGCGAAGATGCTGTTCCCATCGGGTGCCCAGGCAACATCATAGATACGCGGCGGTGTAAACTGTTGCAGCACTTTAGCCTGCACCATCATCCCGTTCACAAGCCGCAGCCACACCAGTACTCCATCATCCGTACCGAATACCAGTTGATCTTGCCAGATCGCTATGGCCCGAATGAAATCATCATCGGGCAATGCAACGCCGATCATTGGAACAAATTCCCATTTCCCCTCAAACGGCAACCATCGCACCAACTGCCTGCCAACTGTTAACAGCACCGTATCGGGGGAATGCCAGAATTCTCCTTGAAAAGCCGTTGGCTCGGTATTTTGCCACAACTGCTGCAAATCTGCTGGAATGGTCGCAACGACCTGCTGCGTTTTGACGTCCCAGATTTTCGCCCGTGCATCTTTACCTGCACTCAACACATAACGTCCGGAAGGCGAAAATCGCACGGTGCGAATTTCCGCCGCGTGTGCATTGGGTAAGTCAAAAAGCAAAACGGGGGATTGCAGCGCCGTTGCAACAAAGCGAACAAAGACGGAATCCACCTGCTTCCAGAAGGGGATAGTCCACTGGAAAGAAGCGGTTGCCACATCGGTAGCGATCGTATCCCAATCGCTCATCTGATCCGTTCGGTACAATACCGTCACTGTCCATCCCGGCGCTGCGTTCCACTGCCACAGGATTTCATCGCCGCCAACGAATTCCGTCCCGGACGGCGGCGTAAAATCCGTCGGCTGCGCACCAAGGGGACCTCGCCCGGCTAAAAAGATCGCAAGATAGACGCCGACCAAGCGCGCAGCGATGCTTATCCCTGTGTTCCGATCGGGTCCTGCCATTCTTTACTTCTTTCCTCGCTCAGGTCTTCGGAAATACGTACGGCATTGCGTCAAACAGATGTTTTACTGGCACAATTTCCAGCCCTTCTTTCACTCGATCCGGAATTTTCTCCAGATCGGGGACGTTATCAGCGGGCAGCAGAACGGTCGACATCTTCGCCCGTTTGGCAGCAACGAGTTTCTCCGTCAGTCCGCCAATGGGCAAGATCGCTCCCCGCAGCGTAATTTCCCCTGTCATTGCGACATCACCACGCACCGGCTTCTGAGCTGCTGCGGAAATAAGAGCGACGGCTATCGTAATGCCCGCCGATGGTCCATCCTTGGGAATTGCCCCTTCCGGCACGTGAATATGGATATCCGTATTTTCTGCAAACTGCTCCGGCACTCCCAATCGCTTCGCATTCGCTCGCACAAACGACAGCGCCGCTTGCGCCGATTCTTTCATCACTTCGCCCAGCTTTCCAGTCAACAGCAACCGTTCCTTGCCGGGCATCATAATCACTTCAACGGGCAAAATGTCTCCGCCGAAGCTGGTCCACGCCAGCCCCATTGCAACGCCGATCTGCGGTTTGAGCAGCACGCGTCGGCGGCGAAATGGCGGTGCTTTCAGCAGGCGGTACACATCCTGCTTGCGAATCGAAATGCGTCGGCGACGAACTTCTTCTTCTGCAATCGTATGCCAGTCTTTTTCTTCTGGCTGTTGCCCGTTGGACTGCGCTTCCAGTTGCAATTCCTGCTGCTTCTGGGCAATCTCGTACACGATTTGCTTTGCCAGTTTTCGCAGGATCGATGCCAGTTGCCGTTCCAGATTTCGAACCCCCGCTTCTTTGGTGTACTCTTGAATAATCGCCATAATCGCTGCATCGTGAAATCGAATCCGGTACCGCTCTAATCCGTGCGCCTTCAAAAGTCGGGGGATCAGGTGTCGTTTGGCAATTTCCAGCTTCTCGAAATCCAGATAACTGGTCAACTCGATGAGCTCCATCCGGTCCAGCAGTGGCTGGGGAATGTCAAATTTCACATTGGCAGTGGCAATGAACAGCACTTTGGACAGGTCGTAGTCCACTTCCAGATAATGATCGTTGAACGCATAGTTTTGCTCCGGATCCAGTACCTCCAGCAAGGCAGCCGCAGGATCGCCGCGAAAATCGATACCCATCTTATCCACTTCATCCAGCAAGATCACTGGATTGATCGTCCCTGCACGTTTCATCGCTTGAATAATCTTGCCCGGCATCGCTCCTACGTACGTTCGACGATGCCCCCGGATTTCCGCCTCATCCCGCACACCGCCCAAGGAAATGCGCACGAATTTGCGCCCCAGCGCTCGCGCAATCGACTTTGCCAGCGACGTTTTACCAACGCCCGGAGGACCGACGAAACAGAGAATTTGCCCTCGCACCTCCCGGATTAAATTCAGCACTGCAATGTATTCTAAAATCCGTTCTTTGACCATCTCCAGCCCATAGTGATCTTCATCCAGAATTTTCCGCACGTGCTCGATATCCAGATTATCCGGCGTTGCTTCTGCCCAGGGAAGGGACACCAGCCAGTCCAGGTAATTGCGGACAACCGTAAACTCTGGCGCCATCGGCGGAATCTTCTTCAGCTTTTCGAATTCCTCGTACGCCTTGGCTTTCACCACTTCCGGCATCTTTGCCGCTTCAATTGCCTCCTTGAGCTTTGCCAGCTCCGGATTCGCTTCTGCTTCCTCACCCAGTTCCTGCTGCAATGCCCGAATCTGCTCCTGGATAAGATATCGCCGCTGCGCTTTCTGGATCGTTTCCTGCACCCGCTGATCAATGTCCTGTTCCAGTTTCAGCACATCGATCTCTGCCGTTAACTGGGCAATGAGTTCAAAGTACTGATCTTTCAGGTTGAAATGCTCCAAGATTTTCTGCTTCTGCTCCGCTTCCACCTGAAGATTTGCCACGGCATAGTAGAGTTTCTTGACCGGATCATCAATGTTATCAAATGCCGTTGCAACTTCCGGCGGCACCTCTCGGTGATACTGTACGTACTGGTGAAAGAGATCGCGGGCGTGCCGAATCAACGCCTGCAACTCCTTGTCCGTAGGATCAATGCCTTCCTGCACGTTGAGCTGAACTTCTGCTTCCCAGTACCCTTCAGCGGTTTTGTATAACCTGGTCGCCTGCGCCTGGACCAATCCTTCCACCAGAATTTTGACCAAATCGTTCGGCAGGCGAACAACTTCCAGAATTTTGCCAACGGTTCCCGTTCGATACAACGATTCAGCGGTCGGTTCTTCTTCTTCAGCATCTTTCTGCGTCAGCAGCAGGATAAACTTCCCTCGCTCCAATGCCTTTGCCACTGCTTTGAGCGAAGAAGCTCGACCAATGAGGATCGGATACATTGCAAACGGCACCACAACAATGTTACGCAGTGGCAACACAGAAAGCACCGTCGGGATTGCTTCGACTTCCCGGACTTTTTCATCCAGCTCTTTGAGCGCTAATTCCGACCGATTTTCCATCACCAACCTCCTCTCCAATGGTACATATATGCTCCCAGCAGCGGATACTGCTCGAAAGTCAGGCAACAAGACGAAAAGCCTGTCCTTCCCGTCTTTTGCGACTTATTGGTCAACCAACAGGAAACGCTGAATATGCCCAGCATTGCGCCCGATGTTCGTAAATACCTTCGCCCCGACGTAGTCTCCCGACTTGGCTCGCTCCAGCTTAAAGCTCGACTGGTCGTTGAAGGTTTCCTCACGGGACTTCACCGCTCGCCTTACCACGGATTCAGCGTCGAATTTGCAGAGCATCGACAGTATATGCCGGGAGATGAACTGAAGCACGTAGACTGGAAAGTGTATGGACGCACCGACCGATTTTACGTCAAACAGTACGAAGAAGAAACGAATGTGCGGGCGCTGCTGATTCTGGACTCCAGTGCTTCGATGCGATATGCTTCGGCGGGCAACATTTCCAAATTTGAATATGCCACGTACCTGTCTGCGGCGCTGTCATACCTCTTGCTTCGTCAGCAGGATGCCATCGGGTTTGCACTGTACAACACCACATTGCAACACTACTTCCCACCGCGCTCGAAACTCTCGTACCTTTATGCTATCCTCTCGGTCTTAGAAAAGGTCACGCCTTCGGAGCAAACCAGTACCGCAACAGCGCTGCACCAGATTGCGGAACGACTCAAACGGCGCAGCCTGGTGGTCTTGATCAGCGACTTTTTCGACCAGCCAGAAGAAATTGTCGGTGCCCTCAAGCATTTCCGCCATCGCAATCACGAACTGCTGGTGTTCCACATTCTGGACCCGCGGGAGCGCGATTTCCGTTTCACTCAGAGTGCCATTTTTGAAGATATGGAAACGGGCGAGCGCATCACGACTCATCCACAGCACATTCAGAAGAGCTATCAGGAAGCAATGGAGCGCCACATCCGTTTTCTCCAGCGGGAATGTCGAGAGCGTTCCATCGACTACGTCCTGTTCGACACCGCCCAACCCTTCGACTTAGCACTTCGTCATTTTCTCCACAAGCGCCGCCGCATCGCGGGATAGGGATAGAAGCGCAGGAAATATTCCCCCTGTCACTTTGCAAAAAATACGACGGAGTTTTGCAGATTTTGTGACACTTTTTGTTCCTCTTAAGGATTGCTGCTCTTGATCCCTTCTTGCAGAGATCGTACTACTTACTATTCATCTCCTTGCGTGCCGGCTCGGTGATGATCCGCAATATCAGCTCAATAGTGCGCGCCATCGTTCGTTTCGTCTATCAGTCGCATAGCCGGAGCAGAAAAATGGAATGGTTCTATGATCTGATGTTCTATGTTTTTGCAGCCATCCACATTGTCGCAGCAATTGCTTTTGCCTTTATTTTGCCCTTTGTTGCTCTTTACTATCTGTTCTATAACCCTGACAAAGATGCCGGCATCTGGATTCTGACCGATGCCACTACCGCGCAAAGACTCGAAGAGCCCAAAGCCACACCAGCTCGGCAAAGTCGGTGCGATTGTACAAAGTCTGCAAAAGGCTAAGATCACCGCCAGCACACTGCATTGCAAACAGTGCCAGCTCTTCGGAAGGTGGAACCATCGGTATAATCTCATCGCTTTCCTCATCGCTTCGCCGCGATTCTATCCGCCACCAGCCCGGATAATCCATCACCTGGGCGATTCGCCGGTCTTGCTGCTCCCAGCGCCGATAAAAAATCCCGCACCCGCTCCATTTCTTCCAGCGGCTGCTGCTGCCAGAAATCGCTGCTCATTTTCTCTTCAAAAAAATATTTCCACGCCTGCTGCGTCTCGATCTGAAGTCGCAGTATAAACTCGACTGTTCGTGCTATGTCGCCTGACTGCTTTGATATTTGTGTTGAGATTGGGCGTTATGTCTTTGTAGTTATTTCGCTGATCGCCATCTTCATCGGCATCCCCGCTTATATAATCTGGGCTATCGACTCTGTAGTTCAATATTACAAAGCGTACTTTCAAGAGCTCAAAGCAAAAGAAGCACAAAGATCAAAACTCAAAAACTCCAGCACCTGCGACGCTGGTAGCTCTTCCCATAAAGAGTGAAACGCCCGAAGATCCCCGCTTCCGGAACAATTCCTTATGACGTTCGCGCAGCTTTGGGACTCGATTGTGAATCTGCTGCGAAGCAACGCCGCTTCGATCGGCATCGATGCCGACCACATCGATTACGGCACGCTCGGCAAGGCGCTGCCGCTCCATCCGCCCTTTCTTCTTGTCTACTGCCTCCCCGGCAGCTTCTACCAGAGCGAATCCACCTCGGCGATCACCCAACTGGCAAGCGTCATTCTCTACATCGGCGCAAAGCCGCAGCCAGCGCTGCACGAAACGCTGAAAAACGCTACGGAAAAAGCAGGCAAAGCCATCCACGCGCTCCAGCAGGCGCACCTGCCAATGCGCAACCTAACGATCGACTTAGTGGAAGCCTCGTCCTCCCAGGTCGTCCTTGCTGTGGAATTTGCTACGTTCTATGATTTGAGTTAGCCACGCAATACCCCAGCGCGGCGATATTCCTCACGGATCGTTTCCTCTACTTCATCAAAAAGCTGCGCCCCATACATCGCCCGTAGCCGCTCCAGCCACCGAACCTCTTTCTGCAATTCTTCTGCCCGCTCCCATTCTTCCATCCCCCTCCCATCCCACCAGTCCTTTTCTTTTAAAGCCATCGCCGGGTAAAGCGATAAATGCAATACCTGTGTTGTGACCGAATTATAAGGTCGAAATTCCAGCATCCATTCCGGCTCGTCCAACGGTTCGCTGTGCTCGCTGCATACCTTCTGGTATTGATCGAACTCGTCCAAAAATTCGTTATTCTCGTCGTAATATCCAACATCAATCCAGTAATCTACCTCTTCCTCCGACAACTCCCAGTCCACAGGCTGCACCTGCCAGAAATGCGTGCCATACGTGATGATCCTGCTGTCCCGAAACAAAAGAAACCATTTTATTTCCCCCAGAACATATTCCCATAGTTCACCGCAATAGCGAAAAGTCGAAACCTTATTCTTCACCTCCACCCTTTCTGAGGATTCTATCCACTTTTTGCTCGCTCCCCGAAATACCGGCAAATCCTGAAATCGCACCATCTTCCCCGTCTTCAAATAGCACAACAATTGCCGCTGCCGATCAATTGCTATCCAGACGTGTTCATTCCCAATCGGGTCGTGCGTTTGCACATTCGGACGAATCCGCAGAATATACCCCTCAAAATGGCGTGCCTCCCACACGTAGATCGTCAAAATACAAAAGTCCTCCCAAATTGGATCGCTATTAAACTCCACAACATACGGCACCAGCAGCAGCCGGATAAACAACATCTCGCGGCGATAAGTTTCCAGCAGCTCCTTTTCTTCAGCCATTGCCATACCTCCACGTTCCAACAAACTCTATTCTTTGCCGCCGCACTCTGTAAACATCCACCGTTAGCGGTACTTTCACCACCACCGGTTCTATCGAATCCATTATCCCTCTTATTTCTTCGATGCTTCCCTCAATGCAGAAAATCACTATCCGCCGCGCCGATCCGTACCGAACATCCCAAGTCCATTCTGAAGTGCCACCGGCATCACAACTACCCGGCTGCTGCTTCACAAACTCCAGAAATCGCTGCCGCATCCTTTGACCCTTCGGTTATTCCCACCGCTGTAAACGTCCTTTCCGGAGAATTTATTTCCACCCGGGCCCCGTAGTGGCAACCGACCGGTCGCCCCTTCACATCCGCACCATTGCCAACGAAAGCCGGCGCTCCCAGCAGACACCCTTATTTAACAAAACACCCAAAACCTTTAATAACAAAACCCGGAATGCAATAACTTTAAACACGGCAGGGAATCCTCAGGAAGGCATAAAAAAAAGCGAGCAGCCTATCCCCGCTTTAGCTACTCGCCCCCGCTGATCTTTTGATCCAGGGCTTACCTCGACGAGCCCCAACCTCCGTAGCCTCCGCTGCAACCATTGGCGGGGAGCAACGGCAGCTACGGGTCAGTTGGCTACCCGCCCAGAGCTCTCTGGATCCGACCAGCAGGAATACTCTAAGAAATCAAACACCGGTTCATAGCCAACACCATTGTGTGACGAAGCAAATTCCCAGCTTATTGTGAACATCATCTCTGCAACCACTCCTCCAATGTCCTCCTTTCCATCACATTTCCGGCAACCAACACCACCACCTTATCCCTTCGCTCTTTATACCGCTCCCATCCACCACGGATCACCCGGCGCAAAACCGCTTTGATCGCCTCAAAATCCATCGGCTCTCCCCTTGCTGCCTGCTCGGCAAGAAACCCAGGTTCAACAAACAGTACGACCGTCTTTCCTGGTTGCTCTAACGCAGATTCTATTCGCTCCTCTATAACCCTTTTCAGATTTTTCGCTCCCTTCGTCACCCGCTTAATCTCCAGAATCTCCTTAATCCTGCCGCCCTCTTCCCGCCATCCATCTGCGTGCTTATATTCCGCATACGCTTCCGGCTCCCGCAGCACAATGTGCCAGCCAGTTATGCGTGCGATCTCCTTCGCTGCCTCCAGCTCCGGTATCAGTTTCTTTTCCCACAGCCGCCGCCGCATCTTTTCTGCCTGCTCCTGCGCATCCTGCCGGATCACTTTCTCAAGAAGCGACTGCTTCATCGCTCCAACCCTTTCTGGCGTCATCTCCGCCTCCCGCGCCAACTGCTCCGCCCGCTCTGTTGCCTGCTCCAGCAGCGAGCGGATCTCGTCGTGGACATTCCGCGCCCCTCTGCCAAACTTCTGCGCTTCGGACTGGTACACCTCCACTCGCCCGCCGTTCGGATACTGCGCTATTACCTCCCGCTGTCACATTCCGCCGGAAGTGCATGCTTGAGGGTGTATTGCCCGTTGTCCACGCACACCCGTAGGGGCGCCGGCGGGTCGCCCACCGGGGAGCGCACACTTTGCAGCGTGCCTGGGAGCGCACACTTCAGTGTGTATGCCGACTAAAGTCGGCGCTCCCAGTAGGGACAGACCTGCGTGTCTGCCCATCCGTAGGGGCGACCGGCCGGTTGCCCCTACACATTCGCCACGTTGCCAGCTAAGCCGGCGCTCCCGGTCTTTACTGGGGAAAGTCGGGCACCCCAGCACCTCTGGATAGTCCTAAATCGTGAGCTTCTCAGCCTCTTATTTCAGTACCGCGAAAGAAATTGCTTGAATGATAGCAAGCTATGACTTAAGGCAGGAGGAGCAGTAATACCACAATGGCAGCGATACCGGAGCGAGCAAGGCGGTACAGCGAGAGGGAACGACGCTGCACATAGGTAATTCCCCAACTGGCGGCAAAGCACAGTGCTATGATTCCTGCTGCCATTGCAACCCCCTGCTCCAGCGACAACGAATGCGGGAAGCGGCGCGCCGGTCCATCCCACCACGCCGTACCGTAGAGGAGAATCAGATGGAGAATATACTGAAAAAACGCCTTCGAACTCAGCCGTGAAGCCTGTGAATACCAGCGGAGTCTCTGCGGCAACAACCATCCACTTACCGCAACAAGTCCCAGAACGCCGGCAAAGCGGAAGAGAAAAAGAGACCACGAGTTAGGATGCGATCCAAACCACGGGGTCAGCCAGGTAACTGAGGAATTGAACGTTGCGATACCCGCCACTGTACAGATTGCAAAGAGTGGTACGACCATCCTGCGATAGTACTGCGGGTGATGTTGTTGCGGCATAGACCAGAGCCAGGCACCAAACCATCCCCCCAGCAGCATATAGGCGGCATACGGAAATACGGGAAAGAATGATCCATACGCAAAGCTGCAATACTGAGCAATGGGCATCGGGAGCCACTGGTGAACCGGCAATATCGCCATTATCGGCGTTACGCCAACAACAGCAGCACCAGCGACCAACGCCCATCGCCGGTACTGTTTCACACTGGCGGTTGCAGCGAATATCAGGGTATTGAGAATCAAAGCTACGCCGATCAACTGCAAAATGTTCACTTTCCAGAACGACTGCCACACCGATGCCGATACATACGGCAAATGGTGCAGCGATCGCGCAGGAAGTACCAGCAAATACCCGATGAGGATTAAGGCGACTGCCCAGCGAAGGCGACGCCAGAGGATTGCAGGAAGCACTCTGCCTCGACTATCTCGCTTGTTTGCATAGACCTGTACAACGCCGGATACGATCAGAAAAAGTGGAGCCGTGAAACCGCGAAACTCCTGCCATAGTGTCCACGGAAATGCTGTAAGGTGGTGGGGTACCACCATCGATGTTACCGTATGCCCAAAGATCATCTCCACGATGGCGAACAGGCGCAGCAAATCAAACAGATACAACCGCTGCTGGGACCGTTGTACCACTGAAACACTCACTGCTTTTGCACGTGTTGCCGTACGATTTGCTCCACCTGATTGAGAATTACCTGAGCGCACTCCTGCTTGCTCATCGGCGGGTATGATTGCACCCGCTCAGGCGTCACGATGGTAATGGTATTTTTCCCCTCTCCGAATCCACTATCTGGACGGTTGGCGTAATTGAGGACTACGAAGTCGCAATTCTTTTTCTTCAGCTTTTCCTTTGCCGCCTCTACTCCGTCATCGGTTTCCAGTGCAAAACCAACGACTATCTGATGCTGCTGCTTCGATTTTCCAACGGCTTCCAGAATATCCGGCGTTCGTTTCAATCGGAGTATCAGTTCCGACTTTCCCTCCTTCTTGAGCTTGGTTTCTGCTGGTTCCACGGGAGTAAAATCAGCTACCGCTGCGGCGCCGATAAACACATCTGCCGTATCCCAATGCTGGAGCACAGCCTGATGCATTTCATCTGCTGTTTGTACTCGTACGACTTTCACACCATCCGGAGGCATCTGATGGGTTGGTCCGGACACCAGGATCACCTTTGCACCCCGCCGCACCGCTTCTGCTGCCAGCGCATAGCCCATTGTCCCTGTCGATGGATTGCCGATAAATCGAACAGGATCAATGGGTTCGTATGTCGGTCCGGCGGTGATAACAACCGTTTTACCCTTCAAAACAGAATGACGCCGCTGGAATTCTGTCCACTCCAGATCTGTTTCGAATTGCCGCTGTTCTACCCTTTCGTCCAGCGTTTCCGTCGGCTGTTCCAGAAGGGTTTCAAGTGGACTTTTCTTCTGTTGCGCTGCTGGCTGCTCCTGCTGCTGAACGTCACCTTCAGACAGGTAATGTGCGCTCGAACGCTGCTGGAGCAACTGCTCTGCGAACGCGACGATAGCCTCAATTTGCGACAAGCGTCCAACACCTTCTAAACCACTGGCTAAAGCCCCTTCCTCTGGCATCAAAAAGTGCACCCCCCATTGCTGCAGCGTGGCAACTTTATGCCGGGTAACAGGATGTTTCCACATTTCCACATCCATCGCTGGTACACATCCCAGCGGCGTTGTGGCGGGTAAAGACAGAGCTGTCAGAGTCACGGGCGTATCAGCGATACCTGCTACCAGCTTTCCTAAGGTGGTCAAAGAAACTGGAGCGATGATCATCACATCTGCCCATCGTGCCCAATGGACATGCCACGAAGCTGCCGGTTGCAGCCGGGGGTCAAAAGAATCCACCGGGACCAGGGTACGCGTTAAATTCTCCAGTACCAGTGGAGATACAAACCGGGCAGCCGTTGGCGTCAACACGACCCGCACCTGCCAGTCTGCCCGCTGTAAATCTCGAATCAGCCAGGGAACTTTGTAAGCGGCAATGCTCCCACTGACCCCTAAAAGGATGCGTTTGCTCATCTACACTTCCCTTCCTGCCCAATTGCTTTGCCCTTCTTAATCCAGACACAGGCAGCAGACAGGACGAGCATTGCTGCTGCCTCGTTTATCGATCAGAGTTTCCTCGAACAACCGTGAGCACTGAAACCGCCCCTGCTTTCGATCTGCCCCCTTGTGTGAGGACGACTCAATCTTTGCAAGCACTTGCGTTCGCACTGCGCTGGTTCTCCATTCTGCGGATACGATCGACGGCGCTGGGGAGCGAGCTTGCTCACATTGGTACTGTGCTGGTCCTCCATCCTCCTTTGTTCTCTCTGCCAGCCAATGGCACAGTTTCTGTCTCTTCTTTCCCTGAACCGATAATCGTCGCTAACCAGCACTGAATTTCTCAGAAACAAAAAAGCACCAGCAATTCACTGGTGCTTTGCGCAACCGCTGCAAAAACGAAAGCTTGCCTGATCTCACCGCCGATACCGACGACGTCCTCGCCGACGAACACGGCGAATACGTCGACGCTGCGGCTCTTCTTTCTCCTCGATGCGGAACTTCAACCTGTCTTCCAGGAATTCTTTCATTGCCAGGATGGTCGGCTTGGGAATGGTATCGAATTCTTTGGAAATTTCTAACTGTTCGTGATCGATCGTATCATCTTCATCATCGGAATTCTCTCCGCCAAGTTCCAGGTAGGGTGCCAACTTGGCATAAATATGCTCCTTAATTTCCGCCATAATGCCGTTGGCACGTTTGGAAATTGCCACCAGCGAAGCGTAAACACCGTGTTCCTGAGCGGCTTTGCGACGAACTTCAATTGGATTGACACTATAACCCCGCATGGCCTCTCCGTTTTTATACTCCAAAACGTGGTCTTTGACGATCGGTGTTGGAAATTGTTGAAATGCAAGCAAACCAGAAATGCTTCCCACTCCGCTTTGCTATCCGTGACCTACTCCACCCTTTTACACCCGTCTGCTCTCCCCTGCCAGTGATAATTTCAGGGAGCAAACGCACTGTTACCACAACGGCACCGGCCTCTCAACAGCTTTTATGGCTACAGCGTCAGGCGCAACACCGGAGAGAGCATAAAAAAGTTCTTTACCTCAAACGGATAAGCATCACGCAGCGGCGTTGCATATTTGCCTTCCAGATAGAGCCAGCGTCCAACGATGGGTAAATATCCGTGCACCAGCAGGATCTGGTTAGAAAATTGAACGCTGACGCCGAACGGATACGAAGATTGATGCCGATACTCTAAGCGAGCATAGAGCCAATCCAGGAACTCATCCGGATGATACGTTCGCAGCCCGGCGATGCCGGAACGTTGCAAACGGACAACGCCGCTGGTATCCCGAACCACTGCCATTTCCTGAATTTCAGCGTAGCTAACGCCTAAGTCCAGACGGAAGAAGTTTTCCGGTGCAGCTGGATTGATCCACCAGTGATAAAACAATGCTATCTGCCCTGTACTTCGCAGCAATGGGGCGATACCAATAATGCGCCGGGTAGGATCTCCACCTCGAATAAACTGCACACCAGAACGCCGGTACTTTGCGTACGTTTTCGGGTTGATCTGTTGTCCATTTGCACTTTGCAATGGAATTTCGATGTTCGTTCGGACACCAAAGGCAGGATGCAGTGGAAGGAAGAACTCAAAGCCACCGACAATTTTGCCACCCGGTCCAGCATTGAGCCGGCGAGCGGGAACAAATTCAAACAGCGTACTTCCGGGATCCAACCCACTGGTTAATCGGTATCCACCACCTAAATAAGCATTGAGCAGAAACGGAATCGCCTTGTGGGTTTGCATATTCGTATTCACAATCAGGGGACGTTTCAACAGAATCTTTGCCTCGCCTGCTGACCAGAAGTGATACCCCACTTCATCGGTCCCTAATTTTGCCCGCAGCCAGAACCCGGAATCTCCAATTTTCAATCCCTGTTCAAAAACGGATAGTGTAAAAGCGTGATCCACATCGGTCGGTTCCAGGAAATTGATAATCGCTTCCGCCTGCGCTTCGGTGGGCGGAATTTCCGGTGGAATATCTTCGTAGCAATATGTTCGTTTACCATCTGCCGGCTCCCCTTTGTAGGGACCGGAGTAGACAACATCACCACTAATAATTGTTGCCAGTCGCTCCATATAAGCATCAATTTCCGATGCAACCATCTTTTCACTGCCACACTCCACCAGCAGCAGTGTGTAGGGCATTCCCGGCTCCACTTTCGGAGCTGCGGTAACGATAATGTTGTTCATATCCAGATTTTCCTTGGGATAGCCAAACAGCAGAAAGGTCTGGTAAATCTGGATCTGCAAATCACGCTCGCAAATTCGCCAGCGAGGGAAATATTTGACAATATTCGTGTCGATCGTTTTTAACGCTGCAATAAGCTCTTTGCGATCCACCACCTGGGCAGAGACCGACGAGAGCAGAGCGATCGCAAACAAACCAATTCCAAGGAACACCACCAATACTTTCTGCACCTTCATTGCTCACAACCCTTTTAAAAGTTCAACACAAAGCTCAATGAGGGAATGAACACGCTTTTGTTCTCCCACGGATGCGGATCCCGGAAAGCAACGATGTATGCCTTTGCATCCAGGCGCACTGCAACCTGAGCAATAACAGGAACCTGAAGCCATGCGCCAAAGGACAATGCTTCATCAAAGTACTGTATGCTGCCACCAAAAGGTGTGGGGAATTTTCGCGCCATATACTCCAGCCGTCCGGAAATACCTCCAACCGTTTCGGTCTTCGCACGACGAAACACCACCTTGACATCTTCCCGTGGATCCTCCGGCTGTTTAAGCTGATATCGCCAGTACTCCAGTGCATAGACGGTAGCCCCAAGTCCCAGGCGTAGTAAGTGATCTTCATCAATGGTCATTCCAAAGGTGTAATGCAGCTGCCCGTGGGCACGGATCAGGTAATCATTATCAGCAGGATCTTCGCGAAACGTCAGGGGATCGGTATTCCGATTTTTATAAGGACTGGGCTGCGCGTCATCGAAAACATAACTAAATCCCAGATGAAAAACACCGCTGCGAGGAATCAAGCGAATGGGGAAATCGAACATTCCCTGCACGCCCCAGCCAGCATATGTCAGTTTCCGCTCCTGCCCCAGCGTGGATGCCAGCGACGCCCAACCGGGGGTTGGCAGCACTACGCCCAACTGGACATTTTGCCACATTGCCATCACTGCCAGACGTTCGCTCCACAGCGAAGGATAGTTGATTTCCTCCAGTCCATAGCGAACAGCCAGTCCATATTCGGGCAGGGTTTCATTAAACACAAACAAGCCTTCAGCTAAGGTTGCCGAATCCAGATCTTCCGGAACTGGATAACGCCGATAGCTAATGACATCGTAACTCAGCCGCACTTCCTGCGGTCGGGCATAATCTAATGCCTGCCCTTCCGATACCCGCATATATCGCTGAATATCGACGTCGGACGGATCGTCTGGTGAGGTTTCCAGCGGCTCGCTGATCCCATATACTTTGGGTGCAAAGTTCGTAAAAATGTCTCCGATGCCCTGCGCTTCCGCCGTTACATTCCGCACCGCTCCCTGCACAATCGCATTTTCCAGATACTCGTACAGGGTACTGGCACCATACGACGTATCGAGTGTCATACTCCGCAACTCGTCAATGGTGTAGATGTCATCCTCCTGTACAGCACGCAAATTATCCTCTACATATGCCTTGCCCCGTGAAGAAACAATCATTGCAATGATGACGGGAGGGAAGTTTTCCTTTGATTCCCTGGTCGTAACAATGTACACGTTTTCAATCCGCTTACTTGGTCCCTGCAATCGCCGGATTGCTTCCTCTAATGCTGCATCGATAGCCGGTGTCAGGTCTACCCCCTGATTCATCAACTGCTGAATCGCCCGACTTTTCACGCCCCCGCTCAGCCGTGCTGCCCGCTCTACAGCGGTGCGCAAAGCAGGATCCAGCGTATCCAGCGCTGCCGTATTTCCACCGCCTCCTGCCTCCTGTATTAGTAGTTTCCGCACATTTGACAGCGTCGGATTGCGCAAATCATACAGCGAAATCATCCCATACCGCCAATTCTTAAAATACTTCAGGATCGACTTCAGCTCATTTTGCGCTGGCAATTCTGCCACATTCATCATCAACAAAGCATACAGCAGCGTCAAAAAAGCGCTTCGCTGAAAAATTCTCATTGTCCTCTGTCCTTCTTTGTGTTGCTTTCCCAGTGTATCATTGCTTGCTATGATCCAGGCTCATTAGCGTCGACGGCGGCGCCGCCGTTGCTGCTCCAATTCTACGGGAATATTGATACTTGCCATTCCAAGTTCAGAAACCTTGCCATTGATCGGATTGCGAACCCTTGCACCAATAGTAATGCTAACATTCCCACTGACCGATCGCTGACCTGCCGGGATCTTGCCCTTGAGAAATACATCCAACTTCACCTTGCCTTCCCCTTGCTCTTCAATAGTCACCTCATCGACCTCAAATCCAGCAACTTCTGACTGCACATTCTGCACCCCCAGATCCTGCACATCTTTCATCGTTGCCACCTTCCCAGCCGTATCAATATATGGTAAGATGAGATCGATATCTCGCACTGTGAGCCGAACTTTCCCACCAGACAACCACTCCGGCTGCGATACCCCCATATTTTGGAGCTGGAAGTACGGTGGTTCCTGCTTGATTTCACGCGTGACTTCTGGAAGAATTTCTACCTCATCGCCGGTATATGGATGCTCCCAGACTAACTTAAGTGACAGATTATTCGCTTTCGCTGGCAGTGGTATTTTTGCATCCAGCCCTCGGATCGGCGGGGTCTGCGGATCATGATCAAACCGTGCATAGATTTTGAACTGTTTCGCCGGAATCTTACCCCCGGAGGTTGGTTTGAGATTGAGCAATAATGCATTCCCATAGTACATATTCCGCAATCGAAATTCTAAATCCTTCCGATTTTGCTCTTGCAACCCTGTTTCGAACACCTCCAGAGGCGTTTTCCCCACTGTTGATTTCCCCATATTTGTCTGCGTAATCCGCACTTCATAGGTCCCCGGCGGAATTGGCTCTGCTGTTCGCGCCTGATAAAAACGCTTACCACCTTTGGCTGTTCCTGGTGTTGTTGGCTGCGTCGTTACCTGTTGATCGATTGGTCGAATGATCAAAGGATATGCCTGCAACGTAGCAGGATCGACCACCTCGCCAGTCGGGAAGTTATTGCCTTGAAATGGACCGGAAGCGAAGTTAAAGATGATGGGTACCGCATCAAATGTATAAATAGCTTCCGGAAGCTCCACATACGGTTCTGCAATGGTAATCGGTGGCTTCACCACCCGAATGTCAATCTGGTAACTCTGGCGATTCTGCTCAAAATACTGCGAGGCATTGGGAGTAAGCAACTTAACGATATAACTGTACAGATCCAACTTGTTGATCACCGCCGTCGGTTCCATATCCAGGTTGATCTCGCCATTCACCACTTTCTGCTTTGCCTCGTTCAAAAGCCGGCCAAATTCCTCAATAGTCAGCTTGCCGTGCGCCAGATCCTCCGCACCGGGTAAATTCAATGCACCCAAAGAGCGCTGCAGTTCTTTTTGCACAACTCGCAAATCCTTGATTTTCAGCTTGACCGTTCCAATATTGACCGTAAAATCGGGCGGCAACTCCTCGGGCGATACAACATCGCCGGTAACTCCCAGAATCCGATTTGTGCGCGAAACAAAACGTAACTTATACCATCCCGGTTTATTCGGTGGCTGGAAATATACTAAGAACGCTCGCTTCCGGATTCGCCCTCCTTCCAGTTGTGCTAATCGCTGCGTTTCTTGCTCTGAGTACACAAATATACTGTCTTTCTTCACAGCAAAGTCCGGCGCAAAGTCTCTGGCTGAGCCCAACTCTTTAACGTAGTATTGATACACCGGATGTTGCCAGTCTTTGGTCTTTTCAAGATCTAATTTCAGCTTACGCAAAAAGACCAGCCGCCACTGCCCACGGTCAACTACCGGACCAACTGGCTGATTCAATTGGTCAAATTCCACATTTCTTAAGCTATCATCAGGAGGAAAATACGGTGGCTCAGCTGAATTACTGGGATGGTAAAAAATCTGGTATTCCAGCTCTTCTACGTTACCTAATCGAATTAGTTTCCGGAGTTCTTCTTCATAGTTTTCCGATTCCGGATCCAATTGCGCAGCCGCTGCCGCGACATCAGTAACTCCAACCTCAATAAAATACTTCCGCCATTGCTTAATTTCCGGACCCTCGGAAATCTTTACCTCTTGCAAAGTAATTTCATCCTGCGGACGCGTGCTAATGCCTTCGGTCCCGGCGCCAATTTGCAACTGCGCCAGGATACTTTCTACAATCCGCATCGTCTCCTTCTGACGACGGATCAGGTTCTCTTCGGCTTCATCGCGCTCCACAATGATAATCAACAGTTCCAGAATCACCGCAAGATATAACACGAAATACACCTTCCCGGCACCACCACCTTTTGCCATTCCGGTTGCTCCTGCTTAAACAAACGAAAAAATTTTATCCCGTACTTACACCGTTAACAAGTTTTCAATTATACAAAAAATTCCAGACTTAGCCGGACACTCTGCCATCTAATGCTTCGAACGAAAGCTGAGTCGCAAAGGAACTCCCTCGAAAGCAAAGTTTTCACGCAAAGATCGCTCCAGATATCGTTTATAAAAATCCGGGATCCATCGAGGATGATTGGAGAAGAACACAAAATGTGGTGGGGCTGTTTCAACCTGCGTTACATAATTTAGTTTCACTTCCTTCCCATTTCTGGAAGGAGGCGGGGTTTTCCGAACCCATTGCTGTAACATTTCATTCAGCTTTGCCGTTGCAACCCGCATCTGCCGTTTCTGATACACCTGTAATGCTGTTTCCAAAAGTGCGGGGACCCGTTGCTTCGTACGAGCGGAAACGAACAGCACTGGCAGATATTCTACGATGGGCATTGCCTCTGCCAGGCTCCTGCGCCAGTGATCTGTCTTTTTGTGCTCAGCAGGCACCGCATCCCACTTATTGACAGCTATCACAACCCCTTTCCCTTCCTGCAAAGCCTCATCAATCATCTGTTTTTCCTGCTTATGAAATCCCTCCAGGGCATCTACCACAACAATGACCACATCGGAACGCCGAATAGCGGCTCGGGTGCGTACGGCACTAAAAAACTCAATGTTATCCCGAATGCGGCTTTTGCGTCGCAATCCAGCCGTATCAATGAGCAGAAGTTCTTTGCCATAGAACCGAATGCGCGTATCCAGCGCATCCCGTGTTGTCCCCGCAATGGGGGTTACAATGCTACGCTCTTTACCAGCGAAAGCGTTCAGCAAACTTGATTTTCCCACGTTGGGTCTGCCAATAATAGCAATGCGAGGAATATCTGCTTCCTCCTCTGGTACAGATGCTTGTTGTAAAAAAGGCAAAGCCGTTTCCAGCAGCACATCGATATTGCGTCCGTGCAAAGCAGAGCAGGGAACGATAGTTTCGCTGATCCCCAGCGCTGCACATGCATACGCTTCGACATCGTGCTTTGGATCGTCGCATTTATTGGCAACAAGAATAACGGGTTTCTGCAATGGGCGGATCCAATCTGCCAGATATGTATCAGCAACGGTGAGTTCTGAGCGGGCATCGCACACGAAAAATATCACATCCGCTTCTCTCA
Source organism: Candidatus Kapaibacterium sp. (assembly GCA_026996895.1). Taxonomy (GTDB): domain Bacteria; phylum Bacteroidota; class Ignavibacteria; order Kapaibacteriales; family WFXC01; genus WFXC01. The sequence goes on along the minus strand of JALWJX010000077.1, from coordinate 19,313 downwards.
GTACACTTTCCACCTGGTGGTGTATAGCCTGCGTTATCGGCTCCTGAGGATCCGGGATAACACCTCCGGTGTCAATAACACGAGTTTTTAAATCTCGCCACTCCAGGTATCCAACCAGGTAATCACGAGTCACCCCCGGCTGTTCCTCCACAATCGCAATCCGTTTCCCAACTAACCGATTGAATAACGTCGACTTTCCGACGTTCGGGCGCCCAACTATGACGATTGTACGCATTCCCTTGCCTCCTCAATCCATTCGTCAATGTCGCAAAGGGACGAATCCATAGGCTTTGAAATGTAATTATTCGTCTCACGCCATAACTGTCAAACGATACCCTGTGCACGAGATGCTGGTAAATGGAAAACCGTACCGATCCCTATGGGAAAGTAAAGATGGGGCAAGCGTTTTCATTATTGACCAGCGATGGCTTCCCCATCGGTTCGTCATCGAAGAAATCCGCACAGTCGAACAAATGGTAACAGCAATTCGGGAAATGCACGTTCGCGGCGCCGTACTGATCGGTGCGGCTGCCGCTTACGGAATGGTCTTAGCTGCCCGGCAGGCGCTACCTCTCTCACCTGCCGAATTTCACTCTGCGTTGAGAAAGGCGGCACAACAACTCCTCCAGACACGTCCAACCGCCATTAACCTCCAGTGGGCTATCCAGCAACAACTGGCTTATCTCCAGGAAAATTCAGATCCTGCTACCGTGCTGGCTGCTTTGCTGACAACTGCTCGGAAAATTGTGGACGAAGACCTGCATCGCTGTGCTTCTATCGGTCAATATGGATTTGCTATCCTTGAACAGCTCATCAAAAAGAAAAGTGGTCAACCCCTCAATATTCTCACCCACTGCAATGCCGGATGGTTGGGCTGCATTGACTACGGCACCGCAACGGCGCCGATCTACCACGCTGCGGAGCATGGACTGCCACTCCACGTATGGGTGGACGAAACGCGCCCATGGAATCAGGGAGCACGACTGACAGCGTGGGAACTGGCTCAGCAGGGTATTCCCCATACAGTGATCGCTGATAACGCTGCTGCCCATTTGATGCAGCGTGGAATGGTGGATATTGTTATCATTGGAGCAGATCGCGTCACTCGCACTGGCGATGTAGCAAACAAAATCGGTTCCCTTGAAAAAGCTGTGTGTGCCCATTACTTCGACATTCCTGTTTACGTTGCCCTGCCAACTTCCTCTATCCACTGGGAACTCTCCGACGGCGTTGCAGATATCCCAATCGAGGAACGCTCTGCTGACGAAGTGCATTATGTTTCTGGGTGGAATGCCAGTGCACAGGAATTATGTACCGTCCGAATCACTCCCCGGGAATCTCCGGCACGCAACTGGGCGTTCGACGTTACGCCCGCAACCTTTATTACGGGATTTATTACCGAATTCGGCGTGTTTGCCCCTTCGCAACTGGATACCCTTCGCAGCAAGATAGCACCATCCGTTGAAACGCCCTATGATACAACCCAACAATAGCTCGGTTGCGAGCAACCAGCGCGGCATCCATCCACGGCTCCGACAGACGCTTCAGCGCCATCTTGACGCTCCCTATCAGCGTCCTTTCCCTCCTTTTAGCTCCGATGCCTTTGAAGCGCTGGAACATATTTTGAACGATCACTCAGAGTTGCTTATCCTCGACGCAGGATGTGGCACAGGGATGAGCACTGTTCATCTGGCGCTGCGTTTCCCCCGGGCCACTGTTATCGGCATTGATAAATCTGCGGTCAAGCTATCGAAGAATCTCTGGAAGCGTTCAGGCCAATTGCCTCGCAATTGCTTCCTGCTGCGCGGCATCATTGAAGACGTCTGGCGATGGTTGGTCCAGCGCAAGATTCTCATTCATTACCATCTTCTCTGGTATCCCAATCCCTGGCCCAAGTCTCGCCACCTCAAACGCCGGTGGCACGGGCATCCTGCTTTTCCCTTTCTTTTCCAGTGCTCTCTGTGCGTCGAATTGCGCACCAACTGGAAAATCTATGCTCAGGAATTCGCGCTGGCAGCAACGGATATCACCGGCAGCACACCCGAAATCACAGCGTTCTCTCCGGTAACTTCCCTTACCCCTTTTGAGCGCAAATATGCCCGGCGCGGTGAATCGCTGTACAAAGTACGCTGGTATGCCACTGACTGCTAATACTCTTCCGAAATCCAACTCACGCGTTGATCTTCCGGAAAGAGATCAAAGTGTGCACTCAAATTTTCTGATGAACAAATTTTCCTGCTCAATCCTTTTCACTTTTCCCATCAGGATCATTACTGGAATACGCAGAGAGATACCCTCAAGAGCTAAACAAGGAAAGTGTAGTTGCGTCGATGGAAAAAAATCAGCAAACAAGGGGTGGAAGCTAAACTGAAACACCAACACCAAACAAAAAACCGGATCCCCGCAGGGATCCGGTCCTGGTAGAGATAAACTTGTTACGATGAATTGCAAACGCTTAGCGGACAATGAGGACACGCTGGTAATACCGCTTATTGCCAGCTTGAAGCTCCAGCGTATAGCTGCCTGCCGGTAGCATACTGACATCCAGTGTAATCCGGTGAGTGCCAGCCGTACTCAGTTCTCGAGTCGCTACTTTTGCTACCTGGCGTCCGACAACATTCAGCAATCGGATCACCACAGGCACTGGCTCTGGCAACTCATACCGCACTACAAGCTGATCGTGTGCCGGCTGCGGGTGCGGTTGGTACAGTGTTATATCACTGTAGCGCTGTGCTACCGGAACCTCGGTGGTTCCCTGGATAGTAAATGGATCTGTTCGGTCATATTCCAGGGCAGGTTCACCCGGATAGATAGCGCGGAGAATAACGGTTTTGGTGCCTTCCATCGGCGGCACGACCCAGTCGACGTAACGGCGGCTGGCATCCACATTCGCCATTACGGTTGTCCAGGTTTCCCCATCATCAGTACTGAGCTGAATATCCACGTATTCCACCGCGTTCTGGATCGTCCACCGCACTCGAGCAACCTGTCCAACCTTCAAGCTGACATCCTTTCGCGGATAGGTAAAGGTAAAGCGTCCTGCCAGGACACGGAACTCGTCAGATACTGCCATTACTTCCCGAGATCCATCTGGCAGCACTTCGACCATCCGAATCTGTGCGTGCCGGGTATTGACAAATGGCACGCGCCAGTAAGCGTTCTTTGCCGAAGCGCTCAAGATCGAGGTATTCACTTCCCAGGTCTTTCCGGCATCCGGCGAGAAGTCAAATTGCACCTGATCCAGCCCTTTGGCTTCCCAGAGGATCTGAGCGGTAGAACCACCGAAGTATACAGGATCATCAGCCGAAGGTTTCAAAATTCGCGCATAGGCACTCACGATGCTGAAATAGTCATCGCTCCGATCTAACTCGATCCCTGTAAAGTCATCCAGGATACGCACCAGGCAGCGATCTGACTCAATCCCGGCTGGCACTGTCCACAACAGCTCTCCCGTTGCAGGATCCAGTGCCTGATCCACTACGTTGTACCACGTTTCGCCACCATCGATGGAGTATTGCAGTCGGATGCTTTCTTCACCCGTATGGATCCATTTTACCCGATACGGACGATTGGGACGCCATTGCTCGCCACCATTAGGAACAACAACTTCAGCCGTGAAGAAGAAGATCGGCTTAATGGTCTCAAAGGTACCCTGATCGGTGACATTTGCCCCATCCGTTGTGTGCACCACGGTACTTTCGTACCACTGGAAAGTAATAATACCAGAACGATCCTTGATCAAAAACCGCAACGTGCCCAATAAGGTTGGGGAATCCGGTACCAGAGAGCCAGGACGATGTGCATACTGGTCATAGTCAACCTCAATAGTCCGTACATTGGGCAACGGCTTGTCCGATCCTGGTTTCGGTGCTGAATACGTTTGCGCATACCCTCGCTGCGGCTTATTATGGAACGGCGAACCATTGGTGTTATACAGATTCAGAAACTGCAACTTCGTTGGATCGTATTGCAAAGCGAACGTTGCATTACCTAATGCAAATGGCTCCCCTTCATTCTGGATGTACACATCGACCTCAACGTAATTGCCAACAAGCCGTGGAACTGCTAGCACACGATACTGAATTCCACCATTACTGAGCACGTAATTCCCTAAACGAATACCCTTGTGGACCGGACCCATCTCTTGCGTCAACACTGCGCTGGCAAATCGCTCATAGTTCGCATTAAACCTCTCAGACCGCCAGGGATCGGCTGGCGATACAACTGCCAGCGGATCATAATCAGCCGGTCGGATACCAACAGGAAAGCTCACATCATAAATGGAGGACACCTTACCGAAGTTACGATCGACAATGGTGCGATCGGTCGCATTCACCTGTCCATCACCGGTAACATCTGAACGCGCCAGCGTTGTTCCCGCATCCAACCGCACCCGTACCCGGTCAGCAGCGTTGATCTGCCCATCTCGTTCCACATCACCTGCTACCATTGATGCAATAGCGTCAACGGCACCAATAACGCCATTCCGCCCATTATCGTAGATCAGTCCCGTATTGGAATAGTAAGTAGCGGACGGCGAGGTTTCTGCCGGACCATATGCCGTGTAATAGCCGGCTGTTTGCCACGCACTGGATGGTACTGTGGTGATGGTAATATTCGCCCATGTACTGGGCAATACATTTCCAGATGTCCCATTCCACGTCTGGAAATCCCATCCCGATTCAATATCCCAGGTAGCTTCATTGTCACCGCTAATACGGAATGGCGCTGGAAGACGGGACATTACCGGCAGGTGGTTGATATGATCCACGACCGCCCAGTAGTTTCCTTCGGGAATCGTAGTAAAGAGCACCGGTACATTTGCATACTTATTATTTCCAGCATTCCGATTGGCAGGATCCAAATCGGAATACCCATTGACCGAGAGTGCAGAATCCATAAACTGTCCCGGCGATCCAGCATTATCTTTGTACAGCTTAATCACCAATCCACCACTTTCAAAAGTGGAAGCCAGATTGGCCTGAATATTTGCCCCAGTTCCAATGTGATATCCTTCCAGTAATACCCGCACGGTGAAGTTACCACGCGGCACCACAGTAAACAAGGGGCTTTCTGCCCGCACAGTGTCGATCACTGTTGCTGTTGTAACACTTAGGCGCAATCGGGCATTGGTCAAAGCCGCCGCGATAGGACCTTGATCGGTATACACCCCATCATCATTCAGATCAGGATCGGTCAATCCTGCATCTAAGCTTCCGGCAAACTGAACCGGTGAACCTGTGCCGTTAAACCGATACTCACTGGTGGAAGGCAGCGCAAATGCAATCGTCTGGGTTGTATGCCAATATGTACTTCCGACATATTGATAGGGCTGGATCAACATTCCACCACCACCTCGAATGGAAAATTCCAGTGATGGTGGTACACCCACAGATCCACTGGTAACACCGGTAACGCCAGTATAATGAAATCCAACCCATCGGACTCGAACCGTAGAACCGGTCGTATTCACTACCTGTTGCTTAAATACTGGCTCTACGACTTTAATGTACGGCTCATTTGCTACAAATTTCAACGAGTCCACTCCATAGAAGCGAGCAATAACCTTGTTGTTACTGGAAGCAAAGGATCGGTTAAAGTTCCGATTGACAGAGTTGTTAATGAAGGACCCACCGTTGAAATCAAACGCTGCGACTAAATTGGCATTATAGGACGACGTTAAATCTTTGCCGTAGACCGCCTGAGCTCCCCAAACAAATTTAGTCATCGATGTTGGTTCTGCTCCAGCAGTACTTTCAGAATTCGGAGATCCTTTCCAGAACCGAATTTCCCGAATTTCTCCAATAAATCCAGCGTCGACCGTATCAGCACCCGTACCCAACTTCGGCTCATAACCAATGTAGAAATCCGAGGTGTCGCTAATATTCACATACAGACTGCTCCCTAACTGGTTCGTGATCGCAGTATCAGTGCTTTGTGGCACGCCGTCGATATAGAACCGAATATCCGACTGTCCACCGTTGCCCAGATTCACATAGACACCAATGTGCGTCCAGGCTGAATCTGTGCTTACGGTCAATGGTTTCTCCAGCGGCTTTGTAGAATCGCTCCTTGCAATACGTTCTACGCCCGCTGTGTCAGTAATTCGGAATTCCAGTTGACCGGTCGACAAAAGACGCAGCGAATAATAACGATACTTCCGGGCTGTATCCACCTTACTCACGATGGGGAAATATCCCTCCGCAGCCGTCGGGAAACGATACGGTCGAATCCAGGCTTCGATAAAGAAATCATTGCCAGTGATGGCAAAAGGACTGCCATCTTCAACCACAACAATGTCAGATTTATTCTTGTAAAGCGAGAAGTATGGTGCCACGGTCGCTGCATCTGAGGTAAAGACCACATTGGTATCACCCCCAACAGCACCCCGAATCCGCACCCAGATGTTCGCAGCATAAGCGCTACCAGCCAAATTGCGGAGATCCGCACTTTCATAAGGCTCCCACGTTGTCCTGCCATTGCCTAAGAGAACACTGTTGAGCGGTGTACCAGTCGCCGATGAGGCATGACTCCACGTCGAATTATCCAATGAGTACTCAATCTGCACGGTGGCGTTTGTCCCATTGTTCAATCCATATCCGACCCATCGCACCTCAAAGGTCACATTTTGTCGATTGGAAATACCTTCCCCTCCAACTGGGGCGGTCAAGCGCAAATGCGGAAGATCTGGCCGAAACCGAATCGTATTGTCACTCCGGCTGCCCGCCAGATAGTGAATCAAAGTATCTGATCCATTCTGGTAGTACGATTCACTGGCTAAATCGGTATTGGTACCTTCCAGACTAAAGTAGAGCTCCAGCGACTTGAGAATATTCACGGTGCCACTGGTATTGGTCGGATTATCAATGCCTGCAACCCGCTGGCGGAGCTCTTCCTGGGTCAACGCAGAACGCCAAATCCGAACTCCCTTGATGCCACCGTGGAAGTAATTTTCCGCTGGAATAGTAGCACTGGTTGTATTATTCGGATCTACTCCTACCCAAATCGGATGGTTCGTTGGCAACGGTCGAATGTCTGCAGCATTTGTATTCACATATTCTACTGCTATTTCGCCATCCAGAAACAGCCGTACGGTATCATTTTTGACCACCGCCGCCAAGTGACGCCAGTTAGCTGCATGACTGTTTCCTAAGGGAGCAGCATCACTTACTGCAATCAAAGAATCATACGCTACGACATTCGCTAAGTATCCATTCGTTCCACGCCCCAGTACTTCTCGCACCCGGAAGGCTGGAAACTTTCCATCCTTCAAATACAGAATCCATCCACCTTCCTCCGGCGCTCCGGGACCCGGACTCGAAGCAACAATACCCGGATTTCCATTCACAACTTCATTCAGGTTAACCCACGCCTCTACTGTAAACTCCGTGGGCGTGCTGAAGTTCTTGGTAGTTTTAAAGTATTCCTGACTGCTACTCCCTGCAAGCTGAAGGAAGAAAATTCGACCATACACAAAATCTGCATCACTAATATCAAACGGTGTTAGCCGCCCTCTGGTCGCAATGTTACTGTTATATCCAGTTTCATCCAGTTGCGTAATCCGAAGTCGTGCTTGTTCTGACCGTGCCACCAAGGTAGGATTCGTTGCCCACACAATACGGAGTGGCTTCCGATACGTTGAAGCGGATAATGTCAACGGTGCTCCGGTATAGGTGCTGATAATGTGTGTCGAAGCAGTTGTGGAAATTTCCCCCGATACATGATTTGCCAGCACCCCACCACTGACCAGAGAAGCCGTTGACGAGGTCGTTTCCGCAACACGCCCTACTTCTGTCCAGGACGTTCCGCCATCAAGGGATATCTCAATCACGTATGCCGTAGCATTCGTTGCATAACTTACCTGATCCTCTGCAAAGCCACTGCGTTCAAAATAGATCGGATAGCCCACTAATGTGTTATTCAAATAAGAAGCATCTCGATCGACTACTTCGGAGGGACCATTCGGATTGAGAATGGTAATGCCAACAATTCGGAAACTGCCAGGATTGACAAATTGCACCTGACTCTCAATATCGTTTCCATCGACATCAAAGATTCGAATATCACCCAGAGTAGTCAAAGTATTCCACTGGAAGTTTGCATCCTGCGTTGTATCCGGCGTATTGATGATATCAAAAATCAATTTCCCTACAAAGCTCCCGCGCCCGGTTGACGATGGCTGTATTCCTCCAGATCCAAGGGTAGCCAACCGAACTTCCAGCGAATACAGCCCATCGCTGGGTGCACCATAAGCCTGGGTCGCCAGATTGTTATACCCATTAGCACCGTGAAATTGCGAGGTAATCGTTACGATGGGGTTTGCTTGCGTCACATTGTAATGGACCGAATCGGTCGAGGATGGTGCCTGGGTTACCGCAGGCTGCAAATAAGAACTGTTATAATGAACTACCAGGGATGCATCCCCCAGTTTGGGGGCCGAGCTGGTCAACGACTTGATCCAGATTTCCACGTACAATTGATCTGCTGCCCGCCGCGGGCGCATCGTAACTTGATATACCTGTGAAAGAGCCGTAGTGAACATTACAAGGAAGGTCATCCAGACAAGAATGGAACGCGTTTTCATCGGACATCCTGCCCTCTTTTATCCAACAAATTTCCTGTGTACCGTCCTGGACACTCTTCTTCCTAAAAGACTTCAACCGCTATTATCGTCACGCTTTCCTCATTCCTTAAATCTACTGAGATAGCTATCCCCACCTTCCCCCTATTTCGCATCAGCACCTCGCCGCAAGATCGAAAAATTTTACAGAAACTTGACATTTTCCCGAAAATTCTTAAATTTGCGCTTTTAAAAATCAGAAATTTTACAGCTTATGGATGCCATCGACAGAAAAATTTGTCGATTACTCCAACAGAATAGCCGCGCTCACCTGAATGCTATCGCTGAAGCGGTAGGCGTATCGATCGCAACAATAAGTGAGCGATTGCGAAAGCTGGAAGAGAAAGGAATTATTCAGCAATACACCACTTACGTCGACCCCAAACACTGGGGATGCGACATTACAGCTTTTATCTTCGTAACTGTCGAAGGGAGCCAGCATTATCCGCACTTCATTGAACGTTGCCAGCAACACCCGGAAATCTTAGAGTGTCACGCTATTACTGGAGAAGCATCGCACTTGCTGAAAATCCGGACAACCAATACCGCCACCTTAGAGCGTCTGCTGGCAACCATTCAAAAATGGAAAGGGGTTAAGCGGACGTTCACTTCACTGGTGCTTTCAACACACAAAGAGCAATTATTACTACCGATAACAGCTAATGACTCATAGAAACTCCGTATGTATCACGAACCATGGGACACAGACCAATGAGCTTTTCTTCAGCTTCTTTGCAAACGACTGCGGGGCACAACGGGATTGCGCAATCGGACGAGCAATTCCCTGCTGACATCAATGCTATTTTTGGAATTCAAACCTTCTCGCTGGAAGCAATGCGAGCTTATTTGCCCGATGATGTTTTTGCTTCACTGGCAAAAACGATGCAGCAGGGAGAACCTTTAGACCCCAATATTGCTGACGTGGTTGCTTTAGCAATGAAAGAGTGGGCAATCGAGCACGGGGCAACCCACTTCACTCACTGGTTCCAGCCTCTGACCGGTGGAACGGCTGAAAAACACGAGAGTTTCGTTACGCCAAATGTCGGTGGCGGCGCTGTAGCTAAATTCTCCGGGAAAGATCTGATCCAGGGTGAACCGGACGCGTCTTCCTTTCCCAGTGGAGGATTGCGTGCTACCTTTGAGGCACGAGGATACACCGCGTGGGACCCCAGCTCTCCAGCCTTCGTAATGCGCATTGGCAATACGGCTACGTTGTGTATCCCCACTGCTTTTGCTTCCTGGAGCGGTGAAGCCTTAGATTACAAAATCCCCTTGCTCCGTTCGATTGAAGCACTGAACAAGCAAGCCCTGGAAGCGCTCCGACTTTTAGGTGAGGAAAAGGCTCAGAAATGCTTCGCCACCGCAGGCTCCGAACAAGAATTTTTCCTCATCCATCAACAATTCTACAATCGCCGACCAGACTTAGTTGTGACTGGCAGAACACTTATCGGTGCCCGTCCTGCCAAATCACAAGAACTGGCAGACCATTATTTCGGCTCCATCCCGGAAAAAGTATTGGCATACATGCGGGAAGTCGAATATCGGCTCTATCGCCTGGGTGTTCCCATTAAAACTCGCCACAATGAAGTTGCTCCCAGCCAGTATGAAATTGCTCCTCTGTATGAACACGCCAATATCTCGGCAGACCATCAGCAGCTTATTATGAACATCCTCCGTTCCACTGCTCCCAAATACGATATGGTTTGTTTGCTGCACGAAAAACCTTTCGAAGGAATTAACGGCAGTGGCAAGCATCTCAACTGGTCCATTGCAACCGACACTGGATTGAATCTTCTGGATCCCGGCAAAACCCCACACGAAAATTTGATCTTTCTCTACTTTGCTGCTGCGGTTATCAAAGCAGTTGATCAATATCAGGGATTGCTTCGAGCTTCCATTGCCTCTGCGGGGAATGACCATCGCCTTGGGGGGCACGAAGCACCGCCAGCCATTATGTCGATCTTCTTGGGCGAGGAGCTGAGCAACATCTTTGAACGCATCGTCGAAGGACAGGAGCATAAACAACTGGAAGGCGGGCTGCTGGGCTTAGGAACGCCCATTTTACCCTCTTTGCCACGTCACTCCACAGATCGGAATCGCACTTCGCCTCTGGCTTTCACAGGCAACAAGTTTGAATTTCGAGCTGTTGGCGCCAGTCAAACCATTTCCTGGCCCCTCACCATTCTCAACACTATCGTTGCTGATGCTTTAGCGAGTATGAATGAACGTTTGAAGACGCTACTGAATGAAGGCTCTTCCTTAGAATCTGCTCTCCGATCCCTGCTGGCGGAAGTATACCAGCAGCATCGCCGTATCGTTTTCAACGGTGATGGTTATTCGCCTGAGTGGCGAACAGAGGCGCAGCGGCGGGGGTTGCTGGAGCTTCCCGACTCAGTCACAGCACTTCAGCAGCTTCACGATCCTGCGATTATCCAGCTCTTCGAGCGTCACAGTGTCTTATCTCAAAAGGAGCTGGCAGCCCGGGAAGAAATTTTCCTGGATCAATATGCCAAAACTCGCATTATTGAATCGCTTACCCTGTTATCTCTGGTTCGTAAATCCGTACTACCAGCCGCTTTTCACTACGGTCGACAATTGCGAGAAACAGCAAACATCTTCAATTCCAACATTCCTCTGGAAGTTTATACCGACCATTTTGCACTCCTGATCGAGCAACTGCTGCAAAAAACGCAAGCGCTGGATCAAGAAGTCGCGCGCATTGAACAATTGCCAGACACGCAACAACGAGCTCAGGAAGCTGTAACCGTGCTGGTACCGCTTTTAGCTGAAATTCGGACCCTGTGCGATAACTTAGAAACTCTTATTCCGGCAGAGCTATGGCATTTACCAACGTATCAGGAAATGCTTTTTCTTAAATAATGCTCAACCAAAAGTGAGACATTGTGCTCTCGAGCGGAAAGCTTAAAAGGCTTCGCCAATAGCAATTTGCCATCGAAATGGTAGTTGCGCGAATCGCTGAAAAAACCACAACTGCCGGTGCGGATCGTATACCGGGAATGCTAAGTCGATTCGCACCGGTGGTGCTGTTTCGATTCCTAATCGAATACCAACGCCAGCATCCATGGCAATATTGGGAATAATCTTTTCCTTGTTATACTGCTGTGGACCAGCCAGAAAACTATTAAACATGTTCCCCCAGTCTACAAAAAACGTCCATCCCAACACCTTATCGATTAAGGATTCCAGAAAAGTTACCGGTTCCGTTCGATGGCGGAAGCGAAAGCGAAATTCCAAGCTCCCTTCCAGCACGGACCCACCGCCAATAATATCAGTCCACTGTGCCAATTCTGCATCGTCAGCAATGGGATATGCAGATAATGTTCGAGTTGCCCACGCTCGCAGACTGCTACTGCCGCCTGCAAAAAAATGCTTCTCCAGCGGTACATAGGAGGATCGGTCAATCCAGAAGATATGTCCCACTCGCTGCTTCAAAGCCAAAACCCAACGTCGGCTCAAAGGAAAGAAAAAACTGCCATAAGCCTGCAGGCGTACATACTGTGAATTACCCCGAAGGAAGGAGGGGAAAATGCCTGCTGCTTCCACCCCCAATGCTACAAAGTGGCCTCGTGATGGGAAAAACGGATGATTCCGCGTATCCCCACTGATCTGCCACTCCAACAGGGAAGTTGTAAAGAACGACTTTTCCAGATTCATCACAGTATCCAGCACAGCGTATAAAAACAACCGGCGGCGGATACGAAGCGAGTCCTCTTTCGACAATGCTCTCTGCAGGGCTTCAGCATAAGCAGCAGCAAAGTTCAAAGGCTTCACGCGTTGCATATTGACCCCGAACTGCATTGAGTTGAAAAAATCCTGTTTCGGCAAATACACTGGTAGCGCAACGCCGAATTGAAAAAGCTGAAGCTGCAACTGCTGCGTCACAAACTGCTGTGCTGCGACAATGTCACCTTGGGCTGCGACTGGATAGCCCCATACTTTCAGCAAATACGGCTGCTGGAGCGATATCCCCGCTTGTAACTCATAAAAAGGAGCAATACTTCCAGTAAAGACGCCGACCGGGTCTCGCAGTGCTCCTCGGAAGTACAAACGTAACCGCTGTGCCGCCCCAAAGGCATTCAAATGCTGATACTCTCCGATACCCCCAAAATCCCACGAGGTTATTAAAGGGTACTTTGCATAAAACAAACTGGCTTCCACAGACTCAGTTTTCCGCATCCGCAGCCGTATTCGCAATCCCAAAAGCGAATCACGCTCCCATTGCGCCCTTGCGACAGTATCAATTTCCACATACTCAAATACATTGCCCAGGCGCCGCAGTTGTTTCTCGGTCTCAATCACTCGGTATCGCTGATACCACTGTCCTTCCCGGATCAAAATCTGTTCCTGGATCAACCTCCTCGATACTGGCTTCTGTCCTCTGGTATCCAGTTGTATTTGCACAGCAGCGATCCGATAGCGTTTCCCCGGCGAAAACAGCAAAGTAACACTGTCCGATTTTGTCGCTGTATTATAGGACACCACTGGAGGATCCACCTTTGCAGCAAAATACCCTGAATCCTGCAGCAGTGTCACCGCCTGCTGCGCAACGCCGTTGAGCTGTCGCATCACAACAGGCTGGTGGCGGAGCGGCTCAAAAAGGCGCTGAATGTGCTGCTGCATCAGCGGCTGGAGTTTTTCCAGCCCCCGAAGCACGATCGTATCGAATTTTGCTCGCTGTCCCTCCCAGATTTCAAAGAGCACCGTATTCAAATGATAGGTCGTATCGCGCACAAAACGTACTGTAACATCCGCATCGTGGAATCCGTAAGCATTATAAAGCTGCAGTAATAACTGGCGATCACTTTCTGCAACGGTGGGGTTATAAAAACTTCGACGAGCCTGACGGATTTCTTCTTCTACTTTCCAGCTGATACTGCGAAGCCACTCCGGCGCCTGGGGCGTTCGCAGGACCAGATGGGCAAAGTTCAGGAGAAACTGATCTGCTATCCCATACTCTGTCGGCTTCAGATGGATAACCGCTAAGAGTTGCTCATCCGTAAAAAATTCGTTACCAACAAATACGACCTGATGGATTTCCCACTGCTCAGATGAGAAAACAATGGATGGAAATATCCAGAGGATCCCAAGGACAAACCGCAACCTCCCTGATTGCCACACCTTCTCCTCCTATTGCCCCGCTTGTTACCGGGTTATCGATTATTCAAATTCTTCTTCTTCATCCTCACCAAATAAGAACAAATCCTGATCCGCATACTCGGGCCAGATGTCCTCCAGGCTTTCATAAATCAGTTCATCATCCAGCTCCTGTAAATTCTCAATCACCTGCAACGGGGCACCAATTCGTTCTGCGTAATCCAACAACTCTTCCTTCGTTGCTGGAAAAGGGGCATCTTCCAGAAATGAGATAAGCTCAGGTGTCCAGATCATTGCTCCACACCTTCAATATTGTTAAACAAACTTTTTCTATCAACCTCACTTCCCATTTTGCGCTTATAACGAGCAATGCCGGTTATATTGTATTTCCTTACGCATTCCAGTATTGTCGGTCTAAGCTTCGGTACTGGATCGCCTCCGCAAGGTGATGCGCAGCAATTTTTTCTGCGCCATCCAGATCGGCAATCGTTCGAGCTACTTTTAAAATACGATCAAAGGCTCTGGCTGAAAGTCCTAATTGGCGCATTGCCATCCGCATCATCGCTTCCCCTTCGCTATCAATTTGACAGAAGCGACGAACATCTGCTGATTGCATATCCGCATTTTTATAGACAGCTGGCACCGCTGAAAATCGCCGCTGCTGGATTTCCCGCGCCTTCACCACTCGCTCTCGCACCACTACCGATCGTTCCCCTTCCGATTTTGTTGCCAACTGCTCATAGGGTACCACCGGAACTTCAACGTGAATATCGATGCGGTCTAACAAGGGTCCAGAAATTTTCGATACATATCGCTGAACCTGCCGCGGTGTACAATGGCACACCTGTCGAGGATTTCCCAGATTGCCACAAGGACACGGATTCATTGAGCAGACCAGCATAAAATTAGCTGGATACTCGACAGTCATCCGGGATCGAGAAATGGTAATTTTCTTTTCCTCCAGTGGCTGTCGCAGTACTTCTAAGACATTTCGTGGAAACTCTGGCAATTCATCCAGAAAGAGCACCCCGTGGTGTGCTAAGGAAATTTCTCCCGGACGGATCACGGTCATTCCACCGCCAACTAAAGCAGCATTCGAAATGGTATGATGCGGAGCACGAAAGGGTCGAGTTACCACCAGCGCCTCTCCTTGCGGCAGCAAGCCTGCTACAGAGTGAATTTTTGTGGTCTCGATGGCTTCTTCAAATGACAGCGGCGGCAAAATAGTTGGCAAGCGTTTTGCCAGCATCGTTTTACCTGATCCCGGCGGTCCAATCATAATCAGGTTGTGCCCTCCAGCCGCTGCTACCTCCATCGCTCTTTTCACGTGTTCCTGTCCTTTCACATCCGCAAAATCTACATCATACTGATCCTTGCGGTCCTCAAAAATAGCCCGGCGATCAACCGACGCTGGTGGAATATCCAGTGCTCCATTGAACCAATCCACTGCTTCCTGCAGCGTGTGTACTGGAACAACCTGCAACTGCTCCACCATTGCTGCTTCAAAAGCATTGGCAGCCGGCAGTAAAAACGTGCGAATCTCCGAATGTTCTGCTGCACAAAGGGCGATAGGCAGGCTACCGCGGATCGCTCGAATTTCCCCATCCAGCGCCAACTCCCCCAATGCCAGTGTTGTCCGCCACCGCTCACTGTCCGCATTGATGACACCAGCAGAAGCCAGAATTCCCAGTGCCATCGGGAGATCAAACCCACTGCCTTCCTTTTTTACATCTGCTGGTGCCAGGTTAATTGTAATCCGTTTCTGCGGAAAGGCATAACCAGAATTCTTCAGTGCTGCTGGAATCCGTTCTCGTGCTTCCTTTACGGCAGAGTCGGGCAATCCAACCACTGTAAAATTGGGCAATCCATTCTCCAGATGCGTCTCGATTTCCACCACAAAAGCGGTAATACCAAAGGTGGAGGCAGCAAAAATTCGGGTGAACATTGCGTTGCTCCTATATCTTTTGAAGGAAATCTTAGCCTTTGATCACAGCAACAGGACGTAGTTGTGCAACTTTGCGGGCAATACCCGCACGATCGACCACATCTACCACGGAGTGCACATCCTTATAGGCAATCGGTGCTTCTTCTGCCAGCCCGCGCATCGATCCTGCCTGAGCATAAATACCCTCTGATTCCAGCTCCTTGAGCAACTCTGCCGCTCGAACCGTCTTCAATGCTTTGCGACGTGACATTTTCCGCCCGGCACCGTGGCAGGTTGATCCAAAACTCCGCTTCATACTCCCCGGCGCCCCCACTAACACATACGAAGCAGTACCCATGCTGCCGGGAATCAGAATCGGCTGCCCTACCGATCGATACTGCTCAATCACCTCCGGATGTCCCGGCGGAAAGGCGCGGGTTGCTCCCTTTCGGTGCACAACAACTTTTTTCCGTTCTCCTTCAACATCGTGCTCCTCAACCTTTGCAATATTATGCGCCACATCATAGCAAATCCGAATCTTGACATCCGAGCCAAACAACGCCCGGAAGGCTTCTCGAACCTCTGCTGTCACTACCTGACGATTCGCCCACGCAAAGTTCGCCGCTGCTGCCATTGCGCGCAGATACCGCTGTCCTTCCTCCGACTGAATCGGAGCGCACGCCAGCTCCCGATCCCGCAAGCGAATTCCATAGCGATCCAGCGAGTGGAGCATTGTTTTAATGTAATCCGTGGCAACCTGATGCCCCAGTCCTCGAGATCCCGTATGGATCAAAACAACGACCTGACCGTGAAACAGTCCCAGCGCTTTTGCCGCTGCGTGGTCGTAAATAACCTCCACTCGATCTACTTCTACAAAGTGATTGCCACTACCGATCGTTCCAAGTTGATTTTTACCACGTTCCTTGGCACGGGCAGAAACGGCTCCAGCATCGGCAAAGTCAATGCATCCAAAAGATTCCAGATATTGAATATCTGTTTCTGTCCCAAAACCCATCTTGACAACGGCTGGTGCCCCTCCATTCAACACAGCATCCAGCTCTTTGATCGACAACTTCAGTTTACCACCTTTACCCATTCCAGAAGGAACTTTTCGGAACAATTCTTTTGCCAGTTGTGGATACCATTTGTTGACCTCTGCATCGTGCAGATCTGTCAGCAACAAACGCACGCCACAATTGATGTCGTATCCAATACCACCCGGAGAAACGACGCCCGTCTCATAGTCCATTGCAGCAACCCCACCAATAGGGAAACCATAGCCTTCGTGAACGTCGGGCATCGCAATGGCAGCCCCCTGTATACCTGGAAGGGTAGCAACATTCACCAGCTGGAGCAACGCTCGATCCTGAATGATTTCCTCCAGCATTCGTGCAGTTGCGAAGACTCGGGCAGGAACCCGCATTGCCGGATCAAAACTGCTCGGGATCTCCCACAAATAAGGTTCGATGCGGCGAAGTGCTGCTTTGATCGATCCGGTGGCAACTTCTGGCATCTCGATCTCTCTTAAATATCAAACACGACCACAGTCTCCCATCGCCCGCTGGGATTTTGACGAATAAAGCTTTCGTGATATGTTACCGCTTTAATGTCCTCTTCAAACGCCTGCTCTACCTCACATCCCTCAATCCTCGCTTGAAGGGAAACCTTATCTAACTGCTGGAACCGTACAGCGCAAAAAACAGCGTGCTGAACCTGAGACCAGTACAACACTTCCGATAAGAAATCGATGAGCAATGCACTCTGGTCCACGCTCTGCACCCTAACATCTTGCTCTACAAGGCGGCAGTGAGGAAATGTTTGGGTACAAAATCCAGGCAGTACAATTTCCATCATACCACGCATCGCTTCAGCAAACAGCTCCGCCACCGATGAAGCCTCTACGCGAAGACGTACATCGGCAGTATGGGGTAAAATCCAGAATGGCATTCGGTCAGTATTTCCAGTAAAAAGTCAGGCGCAATACCGCATCTGCTGGTGTTGTTGGTACACCTCCCAAAGCGCGATAGCTATTGATCCATACATTGGGCATCAGTACAACCTTTGGGGCAACTTCCCATCGAAGTCCTGTCACCACAAAGAGTTCCGTATACTTCTGCTCAGCCTGTACATCGGGATCGTAATAATCTGCTCGCACCAGATACTCCAACTGTGAGGCAATAGCATAACGCACAAAAGCACTCAACACCATCGACGACTTTTCTGTCGCTTCTCCTTTCAACCGCTGATATGCCGCTTCAAATCCAGCCTTTGCTGCTCCAAGATCTGCCCCAGCAAACACTTTCCAATGAGTCAGTGCACCAATAACCGTTCGATCTTCCTCCTCCACTGGCATATTTTCATAATCACCATAGAGCTGATACCAGAGCTTTTTCGCCAGCACCTTTCCCTGCAAAGAAACATAGAACCTCTTGTACTTGTTATTTTCTGGTTTTCCATTCCGCCCATTGCCGACCATAATCTCGTAATTCACGGCTCCATTCTGGTCAAAGCTTCCATACACTTTTATTCCAGCATCGTTCGAAGATCCAAACTTTCGCATATCAAATGGCGTTCGCTCTAAAAACCGATAGCCATAAAGCTTTTCTGAAAAGCGCCACGAGGGTGTATAGATGGCACCGATCTCCAATCCCCGCACAAAAGGCAGCGGTATGACATTCTGCACATCAATATACGCATACTTCACATAAACGCTACGCGAACCCCGGTTATTCAGAATGGCGTCGTTCCCTTCAATAATGATTTTGCCCAAAATGTGCGGCGTGAAACGATACTGGTATCCTAAGTACACTCGCCGAATCAGGAATGCCTGAAAATCCTTTGGTTCATCACTGAAAACAGCTTTACTATACGCATGCTCTTCCCCAGAGACTTTATAGAAATAGTCGCCGAACAGGGTTAAAATTGGTTTACCAGAAGGCTGAAACTCTGAGGTCTGCGACCATCCAGCAACAAGGCTACCGATCAGCAATACCAATACCCATCGCGTCATCCTGCGTTTCCCTGTTATTGCACTTATCACATTTACCAGCCTGCAAATATCGCAAAACTCAACCAATTACTCCTATCGAACAGCTCTTTTTGTCTGTCTTCATTTACCCGGAATGCGCCTAATGAACCTTTCTCAATTGCTGGATTCTGTAGCCATTTCCCCATCAAAAACTGCCGTGCAATACGATTTTTCAAGAATTCTGAGCACAAAGTTCTTGCACAATTCCAAAAAAAACCATATATTTGCGATGCGTTAAAAGTTTTTATCAACAAAAATGGGGTAGTGCGATGAACAAAACGCAATTGATCGAAGCCATTGCTAAGGACACTGGGCTCTCCAAGAAGGCGGCGGAAGCAGCCTTGAACGCCTTTATTGCGAATGTTCAAAAGGCTCTGAAGAAGGGCGAGCCGGTACAACTTATTGGCTTCGGGACCTTCACAGTTGTTAAGCGTGGCCGCCGCAAGGGTCGGAATCCGAAAACGGGCGAACCAATGATTATTCCTGCCCGCAAGGTTCCAAAATTCAATCCGGGCCAAACGCTCAAAGACTTAGTAGCAAAGAAGAAGTCCAGCTCCTCCAGTAAGAAAACGACTACGAAGAAAACCGCAACCAAGAAAACAACGAAAAAAGCAACCAAGAAAACA